>JBEKUR010000339.1:0-4956 GCA_049514855.1 Terriglobia bacterium | reverse complement strand
CCTCTTCGAAGATCTTCCGCAAATGTGCTTCACTCTCGCCGTAAAACTTGTGGATGATTTCAGGCCCGCTGACGGCATAGAAGTTCGCCTGGGTCTCATGCGCAATGGCGCGGGCAATCAGCGTCTTTCCGCATCCAGGAGGCCCGTGCAGAAGCACACCTTTCGGTGCGTCGATTCCCAGGCGCTCGAAGACCTCGGGGTAACGCAAGGGCAGTTCGATCATTTCGCGGATACGCTGGAGTTGGGCCTTCAGGCCGCCGATGTCCTCATAGGAAATCGCGCGGGCGGCCATTTCCTCGGGCTGGGCCCCTTTGGAGATCACCAGTTGGGTCATGGGGTTGATGACCACGGGACCTTTGGGCACTGTGCTTTCCACCTTGAAATCCGCCCAGCGGGCTCCAAAGAGGATGGCCCGGATACGGTTCCCAGCCAAAACCGGCAGGCCATCCAGCCGGCTGCCGATGTAATCCAAATCGCGCTCGGAAGGAGTAATGTTCGTGGGGGCCAGCACCACCCGCTCGGCGGCTGGGCAAGCCATGCGCCGCACTTGAACGAACTCGTCCAGCCCCGTCCCGGCATTCTCGCGCGTGATTCCGTCCAGTTGAATCCGGGACTGACCGCGCATCTCCTTGTAAGCCGGCATCGCCTTGCACACAGTCCGACCCTTGCCGACAACTTCCACAATGTCTCCCACGTCCACCTGTAAGACCGCGAGGTCCTCCGGTCCCATGCGGGCGTACCCACGACTCACGTCCTTGCTGAGCGCCTCGCTGACTTTGAGCTTGAGCGACTTCTCTGCGGTTTCGATGGTGGCACCTCCGAAGTGGACTACTTAAGGCACTTGATTTCCAGCACCCCGTTATTACAAGCGACCTGCCTCTTCTCCTTGGAGACGCTCCGGGGCAGGGGAACTTCCTTGCGGTATTTCTTGTCGCCTCTCTCGGCGGAAATCGTCAGCACATCATCCTTGACGTTAATTCCCACGTCCTCCTTGCCGATGCCGGGCAACTTCGCCAAAACCAACAGGAGGCCACCCGACAGCTTTCACGAGGCGCGGTTTGATCTCGGCCAGACCCCCGACGTCCTGCCAGTGCATGTTGGGAGCTTCCACAAACACTTCGCGTAGCGCGGAAGGCTCAATATTGCGGAGGGCGTCGAGAAAATCGTCCATTTCCACCTCGAGCTTGGCCAGTCGGTCATAAGGAATCTGCGCCAAGCCGAAGTCCACGCTGGGCATGATAGGCCGCAGGCAAATCATCGCGGCTTCCCGGCAAAGGGCTTCCAAGTCGGCCCCCACGAAACCATGCGTGATCTCCGCCAAACGATTGAGGTCGACTTGTTCCGCAAGAGGCATGCCGCGACTGTGGATCTCCAGGATCTCCTGGCGTCCGTGGCGGTCGGGAATGGGGATGGCAATCTCTCGGTCAAACCGCCCGGGCCGCCGCAGGGCCGGATCGAGCACATTGGGCAGGTTGGTCGCCGCAATAACGATGACCTTCTGCCGCTTGGCGAGCCCATCCATCAACGCCAACAACTGGGCTACGACTCGCTTCTCGACCTCGCCCACCACTTGCTCGCGCCGCGGGGCAATAGCGTCGATCTCATCCAGAAAGATGATGCTGGGGGCCTTGCGACTGCCCTCTTCGAAGATCTTCCGCAAATGTGCTTCACTCTCGCCGTAAAACTTGTGGATGATTTCAGGCCCGCTGACGGCATAGAAGTTCGCCTGGGTCTCATGCGCAATGGCGCGGGCAATCAGCGTCTTTCCGCATCCAGGAGGCCCGTGCAGAAGCACACCTTTCGGTGCGTCGATTCCCAGGCGCTCGAAGACCTCGGGGTAACGCAAGGGCAGTTCGATCATTTCGCGGATACGCTGGAGTTGGGCCTTCAGGCCGCCGATGTCCTCATAGGAAATCGCGCGGGCGGCCATTTCCTCGGGCTGGGCCCCTTTGGAGATCACCAGTTGGGTCATGGGGTTGATGACCACGGGACCTTTGGGCACTGTGCTTTCCACCTTGAAATCCGCCCAGCGGGCTCCAAAGAGGATGGCCCGGATACGGTTCCCAGCCAAAACCGGCAGGCCATCCAGCCGGCTGCCGATGTAATCCAAATCGCGCTCGGAAGGAGTAATGTTCGTGGGGGCCAGCACCACCCGCTCGGCGGCTGGGCAAGCCATGCGCCGCACTTGAACGAACTCGTCCAGCCCCGTCCCGGCATTCTCGCGCGTGATTCCGTCCAGTTGAATCCGGGACTGACCGCGCATCTCCTTGTAAGCCGGCATCGCCTTGCACACAGTCCGACCCTTGCCGACAACTTCCACAATGTCTCCCACGTCCACCTGTAAGACCGCGAGGTCCTCCGGTCCCATGCGGGCGTACCCACGACTCACGTCCTTGCTGAGCGCCTCGCTGACTTTGAGCTTGAGCGACTTCTCTATGGTTTCGATGGTGGCACCTCCGAAGTGGACTACTTAAGGCACTTGATTTCCAGCACCCCGTTGTTACAAGAGACCTGCATCTTCTCCTTGGAGACACTCCGGGGCAGGAGAACTTCCTTGCGGTACTTCTTGTCGCCTCTCTCGGCGGAAATCGTCAGCACATCATCCTTGACGTCAATTCCCACGTCTTCCTTGCCGATGCCGGGCAACTCCGCCAAAACCAGCAGGTGGTCGTCCTCTTCAAAGACATCGACCATGGGTTCTCGGACCTCCTGAACCTCGGTTCGTCCGGATTTGATGTCCCGCCGAATATTTCCGAAGGGCTCGAGGCTCGGCCCCTCATCCCCCAGCCCGACCTTTACGGTGAATCCGTAAATCCCCTTGAGCCCTTTTCCGGGCCCGTGAATTTCCCCGGTTTTGGAGAGCTCTCGACCGCTTTCGGCTAGTTCACCGAGCTTCTCCACCAAGTCCCCCAGGCCCTTGAGAATCCCTCCCAGGCCGCCTTCCATCCCACCCTGCGAGGTTCGTTCTTTTTTCTTTTCCGTCATAACGCACCTTATCCCTTTCAATCTATAGGAATGCCATATTGCCTGACTTTTGAATGTATAGTCTTATAATCGATGTGTAGCAAGCGAGCGGCTTTTGCCTTATTCCCTCCTGTTTCCCGCAGCACATGAGCCAGGATCTCCCGCTCGATGGCGACAATCCTCCGTTGCATGATTTCCTTGAAGGGAAGGCCTTCCGGCAGCGTGTCTGGAGTTTCCTGATTGCATCCAGAGCCGGGATTTGCGAGTTTGGGGGACACACAATCGATCCTCAAGTGCTGCTCCGTGATCATCTCATCCGCCAGAAGAACCGCGCGGCGGATCACGGAACGGAGCTGCCGAACATTTCCAGGCCAGTCGCAGGCGAGCAAAGCATCGACCGCAGATTGCGAAAAGCCCTTCACGTTCTTCTGCAACTCGAGATTCGTGATATCCACGAACCGCTTCGCCAGATACAGGACGTCCTCCTGTCGCTCGCGCAAGGGCGGAACCCAGATGGTGAACTCGTTCAACCGAAAATAGACGTCGGGACGAAAGGCGCCGGATTCGCCCAAGCGTTGCAGGTCCCGGTTGCTGGCGGACAGAACCCGGACATCCGTGTTGATGGTCTGGGTGCCGCCAATGCGGCAGATCGTCTTGTCTTGAAGCACCCGCAGAAGCTTGGCCTGGGAGCCTAAAGGCATGTTCGAGATTTCGTCCAGGAAAAGTGTTCCGCCATGGGCCATTTCGATTTTTCCAGTTTTCTGTCTGTCCGCACCCGTGTAGGCTCCCTTTTCATGTCCAAACAGCTCACTTTCCAAAAGGGTCTCAGGAATGGCCCCGCAATCCACCATCATAAAAGAAGCCCGGCAGCGAGGACTGTTCTGATGGATGGCGTGCGCCACAATCTCCTTCCCCGATCCGGTTTCTCCCAGTATCAAGACGCTGAAGTTGGTTCCGGCCACTCGGCCTACATCGGCGATCAACTGCTTCACGACGCTGCTGGGACCCATGGACTCCCGGAGCGAAGACTCGTCTTCGATCTGGCAGGAGAGACGTCGCAGCTTGCGCTTGAGAGCGCGTTCGTTCAGCGCGCGGAAGACCACGCGCAGCACCTCGTGGTGTTTGAGAGGTTTCGCCAGGTAATCGTGAGCGCCTGCCCTCATCGCTGCCACCGCATCCCGTATTTCCGGATAGCCCGTGATCAGAATGACGGGGAGGTCCTCGTCCAGGGCTTTTGCCCCTTTCATGATCTGCATGCCGTCCATATCGGACAGCTTCATGTCCACGACCAGAGCATCGGGATGTTCGGAGCGGATCTTTTCCAGGGCGGCTTGCCCGCTGTGGGCCACCACCGTGGTTATCACCTCTTGGTTGAGGAACGTGGAGAGCAAGGCGATTTGCTCATTCCCGTCCACAATAAGAACTTTACTGCCAGCGGCTGTCATTGCTCTTTCTCTCCACGACCTGAGGGTTGGTGAATCAAATAGACGACCCGGATATCTTTATCGAGCCAGGAGCCCAGGGAGTGAAGCATCCCGAGGAAGATCAGGCCCGTTTCCCCCGCCCGAAGCGTCTCGTTGATCCGACCGGCGATGTATTCATCACGCCTCTTGAGCAAGGAATCTCTCAAGGCTTTCCGGCGCGGTTCCTCTCGAGTGGCGAACTCCGGCTTCCCGGAAGCGAAGTCCTCCTTGATGAGTTGATACTCCTCCACCAAAAGCTCGGAAGATTCCGTGCCCATGATCGTGGCGCCCTTCTCCCGTAAACGATGAAGCAACCCGTGGTTGCGGCCACCGGCTTTTTCCAGCTCCGTAACAATCTCCACCTCGCGCCCGCAAACCGGCAATCCATCCTGATAAAGGCGAACGCGGTCATAGGGAAGCGCCAGTCTCTCGATGGCCGCCTCGATCTGGGCCCACAATTTGTTAACCAGGTTCACGTTGCGCTCCCAGCCCTTACGCCCTAGCTTCTTGACTTTCAGGCGCTGGATCG
>JBEKUR010000338.1:0-4969 GCA_049514855.1 Terriglobia bacterium | reverse complement strand
CCCTGGCACGCCCCAGAACCCGAACTGGTCCGGCGGCATCACACCTATCCCTGCCGCGACGACCTGCACCGTCATCGCGAATACCGGTGGCAACTGTATAGTCATAAGGGACCTGTGCTTCGACTCGAATCACAACCGCATTACCTGCGACATAACCGCGCCGACGACTCCTATCCAACTCACCTCTCACTACGAGACGCCGTCGCCACCATCCTGCCCAGGCTATATCATAGCCGACGACAATAAGCCGAACTGAGCGGTCATCACGAACGCGTATTACCCGAGCAACACCACCATCGGGGGAGGGACTAAGACCTTGAACACGGACACGGCCGTTGTCGACCTCGGGGCGGGGAACTGTACCAGTGCCTTCTCGGGCACTACAGCTCCGACGACTACCGCCGTTACTATTCCCTCCACGCCTAACGGGGCCAACGGGTGGTTTGTCACCCCGTAACCGTGATCCTCACGTCGACCGACAACACGCTGGTGAAACAGATCGACTATTCCATTAACGGCGCGGCACAGCCGACGGTGCACGGCGCACTCTTTTCCAGATCACCAATCAGGGCGTGACGACCATTTTGTATCAGGCCACGGATGAGGTTGGCAACCTGGAGGCCCCGAAAACGCTGGCTGTTAAGATCGATACCACACCTCCGGTCGTCAGCGTGACTGGTGTCACAAACGGAGCCACCTACACGTTCGGTGCTGTGCCAACTGCGGGCTGTAACACCACCGATGCCATCTCCAAAGTTGCCAAGGCGGCAAGCCTCACATTGACCGGCGGAGTCCCTCCGGGAGTCGGGAGCTTTACGGCAACCTGTAACGGCGCGGTGGACGTGGCCGGCAACTCGGTGGCACCGGTGAGTGCGACCTACATGGTGACGCCCGGGCCGCTGGCTAGCGTCTCGCCATCGAGCATGAACTTCGGCACGGTCTATCTAGGCACGATTACCACCAAGAACGTGACGGTGACCAACCAAGGGGACGCGCCAATGACGATCACTGATCCTCTTCTTTCGATTGTGTCCGGAGGAAATTCCAACGAGTTTGTCGCGCTTAACCTCTGCCCGAAGTCGTTGGCTGGGGGAAAGAGTTGCACGATTAGCATAATCTTCGTCGCGGGGCCCTTCTACACTCCGCAAACAGCCGTGCTGAAGGTCATGGATAACGCTCCTGGCAGCCCGCAGACGGTCGGGCTTAGCGCCACGGTGATCAATCCTCAGGCCAGTCTGAGTAGCTACAGCCTGAACTTCGGGAAACAAAAGGTGGGCACTACGAGCGCGGCCCAAACGGTGACGCTCACCAACACTGGCACAACGTCTCTCACTCTATCCACACTCAGCATCGGGGGTGATTTCTCCTTTGCGACGGGAACCATCTGCGTGAACGGGGGTACGCTGGCGGCGAAGGCCAATTGCACGATTAAGGTCACATTCAAGCCCACGTCGAAAGCTTTGCGGTCGGGGAGCGTAGTGATTAAGGACAACGCCCAAAACAGCCCGCAGAATATATCGCTTTCGGGCACGGGAAATTAGAGCGGACGATTCGGGGCGCCAGGCGTGCGGAAAAAACAAACAGGCGCTGAACTTTACGATTACGCGTGACCCAAGTACCCATTCGGCGATGTTCGGTGTGAAGTAACAAAGAGGAGAAACGAGGGCCCTGGGGAACCTCGGGGCCCCACCCCATAAGCGCTAAGGTAAGCGTGCTTGGCAGGGTCTGAGCCACGTTAGTGGCGCAATAATGCGGCCCACGGCGCAAGCCGTGGGACCGCGTAGCGCAGAGTAGCGCGTGAGCCCGCCGCGGCGGGCGACATAAGAGTCCCGCTCGGCCCCTCGTGATTATGTCGCCCCTACCGGGGCTTGAGAAGTATTTCTAGTTACCTTTTTCCCTACGGCTTTCGCCGTGGGCCAGATGATGCCGCCCGCCGAGGCGGGCTCAAATGCCCAGGCAGCCCATCAAGGGCCTGCACAAGGGGCCTTGGCGTGAGGGAGAACACCTTCGAAAAGCCCGCGGCAGCGGGCGAAATCAGTTAGGCCACGGTGACAACCACGGGATCAGATCGCCCC
The DNA here is from genome assembly GCA_049514855.1 of Terriglobia bacterium. Classification (GTDB taxonomy): domain Bacteria; phylum Acidobacteriota; class Terriglobia; order UBA7540; family UBA7540; genus CAVROP01. Next base: position 2,894 of record JBEKUR010000338.1, on the reverse strand, counting down.
GAGGAGTCTCTGTCAGCCCGCCTTGGCGTGCGGCATCCAAAGTGCGACTTCGTAATTCAGGATCAAGTTCGCACACGTGGCAGAGAGCGCCATGTGTGCGCCAGCCGAGCGGTTCGTGGACGGCGAGCCGGGCCCCGTTGGCCCAGCTTTCTTTAGCCTTTGTTGGTCTGGGACCAGCGGGTGGATTCCGCGTAGATAGGTTTCAGGTCGGCGCGTTCGATTATCTTCTCCGCGCCAGCCTCCTTGCGGATTTCGTCGAGCAATCGTAGCGCCTCCCGATAATGGGGCGTGGCTTCTGTTCCATTACCGGTCGCGCGCAGGGCCGTCGCCAGGAGGTAGTGGTCCTTGGCAAGCAGAGTTCGTAACCCCAGCTTTTCAGCCTTGCCCAGGGCAGGCTCGAGTTCCTGCCGGGCGCGCGAATGATCTTTGTTGTTCACCAAGGCCTCACCCAGGTCAACGGAGCACTCTACCGATAGATACTTCAGTCCCAGGCTGTCCGCTTCCTGAGCGAGCGCCTTCAAGGAGCTGATCGCCTCCCGCGAGCGCCCTTCCCGCATGGCTACCTTGGCCAGGCCGATTTTGGACGCCTGCACCTGGTCGCGATCCTTGGTGTGCGATGCCGCCTGAAGGGCTTGCCCGTAAAGCGTTTGGGCTGACTTGAAGTCGCCTCGATAGAAGGCGCTGTCCCCCTGAAAGTTCAGTGTCTGGGCAACACGGGGTTGGCTTTTAAGCTCGCGGGCCAGGCTAAGCGCTTCATCCAGAGTCTTCTGACCTTCTTCGCACCGTCCCGCCTCGGCCAGCGCGCCGCCGTAGCTGCCCAAAATGTCGGCCATCGTGGGGCTGCGGTCCTGAAGCTCCCGAAAGGTCTTGAGAGCCTCTTGCTCGGAATTCAGAGCCGCGCCGTAGCGGCCCTGGTGGCCATACAATGTCCCCAGGCCGTAGGAATCGATGGCCGCGGTTCGCTTGTCGCCGGCGCTGCGGTGGAGATCGAGGGCGCGAAGATACTGGCTGAGGGCCTGGTCGTATTGCCCCAGCTTGACGTTCGTCTCCGCCAAATTGTGCACGGTCTCCGCGATTTCGTTCGGGACCTTCAATTTCTCGCGCAACTGAAGAGCCTGCTGATAATAGGTCAGGGCGTCTTCGTAGTCGCCTTTGGAGAAATGGCAGTTCCCGATATTGTTCAGGCACAGTGCCTGATTGGTCTCGTCGCCCGCGTCGCGCTGGATTTCGAGCGACTCCTTGTACATTTTGAGCGCCTGGTCGTGCTGGCCGCGGTCCTCGTAGAAGTTGGCGAGATCGATCAGCGTGTTGCCCGCCTCCTTCTTGGCGCCCATTTCCTGCTCCACTTTCAAGGTCTCGTTGAAACTAGCCAGGGCCGCGTCCGGCTTGCCGAGGAGAGAATAGACTTGGGCCATTCCGTTCAGGGAGGCGGCTACGCCCCGCTTCTGGCCAAGGCGGCGCTGGATAGCGAGCGACTCCTGGAAGTTGCGCAGAGCTTCCTCCGGCTTATTCATCAACTGGTAGGCGTTGCCGATGGCTTGCAGAATCAGCGCCTTCTTCTCGTCGTTTTCGAGTTCGATGGAGAGCGTGAGGCCACGGTTCAGGTAATCGAGACTGCCCTGCGGATTATCGCCCTCGATCTCCACGCAACCCATCTTCCATAGCGCCTCCACGGATTGCGGATCGGCTTTCAGTACCGCCGCGTAGTGCTCGCGAGCTTTTTGGAACGCGCCGGTCTCTTCGTAGAGCGAGCCAAGGGCGAACTGGACGTCAGAATCGCCAGGCGAAGCCTTGGCGAGATTCTCGTAGGCCTCGATGGCTTTTGGGTAGTCCTTCATGATCCCCGCATGGCTGGCTACAATCCGGTACTTTTCCTGCGGCGGCAGGGCCTCGCTCAGGTCTACAGCCTTTCGCGCTGCTTGTTCCGCTTCGTTGTCGTAGCCCAGGTTGGCGTCGGCCTGAGCAAGCCTGGAATAAGCCAGCGCGAACTCCGGGTCTTGCTGGATAGAAGCCTGGAGCTGCTTCTGGGCCTCGAGATATCTCCCCTGGCGCAGGAGTTGAAGGCCCTCATTGTAGTAACGGAGCGCCGGCAGAGATTTCGAGGAGGACTTGAACGACTGCGTCTGGAGCTCCTTGACGATGGCCGGAGAGAGGGTAAGGTTTTGCCGGATGGCTTCGGCCAAACGATCGACGGCTTCGGGAACCGCCTTCTCGTTCGGAGCTTCTGCCTTGAGGGCTGCGGTGCGGTCGTACTTCAGGTCCTGGAGCTTGGCGTCGATACGAATTTGATCTCCAAACCTGGCATATTGCCCCCAGACCACGGTCTCCGCGCTGCTGAATTCCGCCAGGCGGCGAAGGGTATTGGGGTCTAAGGTCGAGTCCGGCGATATTTGCAGGTCGTGTAAAATCTGATGCAGGCGGTCGGAAGAAACCATCCGCAGGTGGGACGACTGCCCCACGTCCGTGCTCAACATCTCGGCCAGACTCGTCCCCAGCCAGTCGAGCTTGGGGTCCCCCGAAGCGTTGCGGAAAGGAAGAATCGCCAGGGAAATAGCCGGCTGCGCCGGCTTGCTCCCAGGCGCAAAGATTTTTCCACGGAACACAAGGCCGATGGTCAGGAGCATAATCAAGGCTAACCCCGGCGCGATCCATTTCGTCGGGAACTCCTCCACCATCCGGAAGCGCGGCATGTGAAGAGTGGTGATGCCCCTGCGGGGGCCGTGACGGGCTTCGAGGTCCTGCAAAATTTCCTGCGCGCTCGCATAGCGACGCTGCGGGTCAATCTCCAGGCACCGGACCACGATGTCATTCATGAACTCCGGAATCGCAGGATCCAGCTTGTCTGGCGGGACGGCTCGCTCCTGGGTGCGCTTCAACAAGGCCACGACGGGGGT
>JBEKUR010000337.1:0-4977 GCA_049514855.1 Terriglobia bacterium | reverse complement strand
CGTGGACCTGGAGGCGGCTTGGCGGCTGGTGCGGGAGTTTGACGAGCCGACGACCGTCATCATCAAGCATACGAATCCCTGCGGCGTCGGCTCCGCAGCAACCCTTGCGGAGAGCTACCAGCGCGCGCTGGAGGTGGACCCGGTCTCTGCTTTTGGGTCCGTCATCGCTTTTAATCGCCCGATGGATGCAGAAACCGCAGAGGCAATGTCCAAGTTGTTTGTCGAAGCCATGCTGGCCCCAGCATACGAGCCCGCCGCCTTGGAACGCTTGGCGGAAAAGAAGAACCTCCGCTTGTTGCATATGTTGATGGCCGCAGGTGAAGAGGAGGGATTGCAGCTCAAAGCCATCGGGGGAGGATTGCTGGTCCAATCGCCAGACACCTTAGGCGCCTGCCCCCAGGACTGGAAATGCGTCACGGAGCGTCAACCTACCGAAAGCGAAATGCGAGGTCTGATCTTCGCTTGGCGTATAGTGAAGCATGTGAAATCGAATGCCATCGTTTATGCGCGTGAGGGAGTGCTGGTGGGCGTCGGCGCCGGCCAGATGAGCCGCGTGGACTCCGTAAGGCTGGGCGCCACCAAGGCGCGCGAGCTGAAACACTCCCTGGAAGGAACCGTGGTTGCCTCGGATGCTTTCTTCCCCTTCCCGGATGGGGTGGAAGAGGCGGCGCAGGCTGGCGCTTCGGCCTTTGTGCAGCCGGGGGGGTCGGTTCGGGATAAGGAAGTGATTGAGGCAGCGAATCGATTAGGACTGGCCATGATGTTCACTCGTGTACGGCACTTTCGGCACTAGAAAAACGAGCCTTCAGCCGTCAGCTTTCAGCTATCAGCAGACTTATTAACAGTGAATAGTAAATTGTGAATTGCAGACGCAGAGTTCGCGTCGCGCACGGCGACCCGGCACTCTGAACGCTACGCTCCTTCAATTCATAATTTACTATTCACCATTCAGGATTGCCCTGGCCGTTTTTTTCAGGCGCTGAAAGCTGATGGCTGATGGCTGTCTAAGACTTCGGAGCGTAATAGCCTTCGCGGGCGACGACGCGGTACTTGACGACTTTCCCCTTCGGGTTGACGAGCCGCAAGGGGTTGCCTTGCTCATCCACCAGGTCAATCTTCAATTTGTGGAACTTCCCGTCCTTCGCAGGGTTGGTGGGAACGAAACCCAAGCCATATTGCAGGCGAAGTTGCCCGGAGATCTGCTCGAAAATTGACGGCAGTTCGCCTTCGAAGCGGGGAAAGTAAGCCTGACCACCTGAATACTTGGCGATCGTGTCGAGCGCGTTGCGTGCCTGCAAGGCGTCGATGTTCTCTCCACGGGGAGAACGCACCGTCATAAACTCCAGGATACTGACCGGATAAATCACGGTGTCAGAGGCTCTCACGATCTTCAATATCTGATCGTACGTCAGCTTGCTAAACGTATCGAAGCCGGTACAAATGACGAGGATGTTCTTTCTCCCCTTAATGTCTTTCATGCGGTCCAGCGTGAAGGAAAGCGCATCGTACAGGTTAGTCTCCCTGAATCCGGGGATTCGCAACATATCCAGCGCCCCGCGCACCTGACTGCGGTCCTGTGTGAAGTCCGTCAGGATCTGCGGCTTCATATCGAATGACACCACCGCCGTCCAGTCCTTGGGCTGAATGAACTGGACAAAGTTGTAAGCGTATCTCAGGGCCAGAACAAGAAAGGCCCAATACTTATTGCTGAATTCAATCAGCATGCAAGTGGTCGTGGGAGCTTCAGCAGTACCGAAGTTGGAAAGGGTCTGCGGAACGCCGTCGTCGTAAATTTTGAAATTCGTGCGGTTCAGATTAGGAAGGGGATTGCCGTCTTTATCGAGGACCATCACGTCCACGTTCACGAGATTGGTCGTGGTCGACAAGGTGAAAATCTCATTGGGATTGATGCGCTCCGGTTTCTTCTCAGTTTCGGGCGGCGCAGGCTGGGTTTTCTTGGGAGCCAGGACGGTCGGGCCTACCTCAGGGTTAGGCCCCGTCGATGGCTGCTGCTCACCATTGGATTGGGCGTACCAGTCCGAGGCGGAACTGGCGAAAAGCAACAGGCCAGCCAACACCAGAATCGCTTGCCGTGAATAACACCTTCTCATTGCACGTCACCCCCGGTCCGCAGGGACCATCCAATCCTATGATGCCACTCACTCCCCTCTCGGTCAACCGGAGCGAGAGGCTGGCTCCTCGAAAAGCGCGGAACCCCAGAAACTGCGGCACGCTGGGAGTTTCGCCAGGACTCGAGTGGGTGGAAAGGGCAAGAAGAATGTGCTACACTTGGTGTTGCATGCCAGGGGTCAAGAGGGTTTGCAGCCTAGTACCTTTGTACTGTTGCAGTGTGCGTTCATTTAGGTTATAAACATATCGAAAGCTGTGAGAGGAGGAAATTAGCGGATTCGACCAACTGCTGGGAAAGATAGGATGGATCGACAAAATGTCGTGAGCTCCAGCTTGATCAGAAATGTATTGACTTTTGGGAAATAAGAGCATAGGCTCTCCCACGTGCCGGTTCTATACGAGCCGGTGGGCGTGTTTATTTGAGGAGAGCCTATATGAAAAACTTGGTTTTGACGTTCCTTCTTGCATTGCTGGTGGTTTTGACGTGCGTCTCCATCCGGCGGATGGTGGGTGGAACCCCCTTCGCAGGACAGAAGCCGGCGCTGGTTGCCATTGGCGGCGACCCAGTTCCGCCCTTCCCGCCACCGCCGCCGAAGCCGACAAATTAAGTTCCTCCGAATTGCGTGAGCGATCCGGAGGATAGTGGTTTGAAAACGCGCTCTCAGATCGCTCATGGACAGCGGGATAGCCAGCTACGGACTGCAGTACGGCTGCATATTAATTGAAGCCGCGCTGATTATTTATGTGGCTCGGAGCAGCCACCGGGGCCGGCGTGGTGGTGTGTTGTTATACCTTTCCTGCCTGCTTGCAACCGCTCTGGCGCGTCACTATGCGCTGTGCATGTACGGCTTGGCCTCGTGGCAATACTATAACCTTTATTGGACGACAGACTTCCTGCTGGTCATCAGCGCCTTCATTCTAGTGTGCCTGTTCTTCCGACGCGGCTGCTTGCACGAGGAGAAGATGTGGCGCTTCGTCCGGTTGTTGCTTGTGTTCATTTTCGTACTGGTCGCGGGCATTTCAGGCCTTTCTTTCTCCCACAATTTCAGCCACCTTTTCACCTTCTTCTTCGTTGTCGAGTTCAATCAGAACCTGTATTTTACCTGTTTGGTGCTGAATACTCTGCTGTACCTCCTGCTGCAACAAATCGATTCTGCTGACGATCAACTGGGACTGCTGGTTTGTGGAGTGGGCATCCAGTTTGCTGGTCCGGCTGCGACTTTGGCCCTGGTTCATCTCACGACCGGCGAGGGCTTTGCCCAGTCGTTGGCTTACTTTACGATGCCGCTGTGCACCCTTGGAATGCTTCTGGTGTGGGCTTACGCGATTGTGCGGGTTCCAGGCAGGGAAGTTGTTACCCGGAGTAGGGCGACTGTCCTGGCCGAGGTCACTGCAGTTTTGAATGTCTAAATTAGGTGGAAGGAAATGATTCTTGCTGCGCTTATCCTGATACTCTCGACAGCGATGTTCTTCTTCTACTTCCAAGTCACCTGCCAAAAGGTTCTGCGCCGGCAGTTTGACCGGGAATACTTTCAATCCATCGTAAACGCGAACCGTTTGGAGTTTCCGTCCTTGCGAAAGTCGCTGGAGGAATTCGGCACGCCGGTCGATTATCCCCGGCTGCGCATGATGCTCAAATGCGACTTCCTCGCCTTGACGTACCTCCTTAAGAATGCCGCGAATGTGAACCAACGCTACTCAAACGAGGAACGGCTCTTGATCCTGTATTTCCGCTGGCAGTTCCTTTCGCTGGCAGTGCGACGTTTACTAAAGGTTGGCGAGAAAAAGGCAGTCCTGAGACTGACTTCAGTTCTTCAATACTTCGCTAATGTGGTTGGCCAGCGCGTGAACACAGTGAGGTTTGGGAACTTGACGGCAGCCGATTATCTTCTCAACCTTTAATCCAGCCCGCCCCGCGGCTCCCCTGGGCCGCGCCTTCCCTCTTGGAGTGTCGCTGTACCCCTTCACATTATGGCAGTGAATCGCTTGGACGCCGGCCGCGCGCAAGAACTGCGGTGTACCAAGATCGTGAGCACCCTCGGACCCACCCCGGAGTTTCCTCGACTCATTTAGCAAATAAGGCTCCTGCGCTGCGGGGTTGGGATGGCAGTTGACCTGGACCTTTATTAGGTGTATGAAGCAGACAGGTTAAGTATTTGGCCCCATCGATTGAAAGGCCAGGTGCGACTGCGATGAAGACGGTTTTGCGGGTGGCAATTCTGGTGTTGTGCGCTTTGACGGGACTTGTAGTGACCGGTCACGGCATAGTGGAAGCGGTGTTAATTCACGCGCCGGCCATGAAGACATGATGCGCCATCTCGTCGAGGGAAGCATCTCCATCGCCGGTGGGGCCTGCGTGCTTGCGGTTGCCATTGACCAACTCGAATGCTTACGCACCCACCGCAACAGCGGCGGCATCCTGTAGCGCAAGGGCGAGGCTTCAACCACGCCGGAGGAGCGAAGAATAGGACAATTCTTTTATTCTCTTTCTTCCGCCGTGTGCGGCAGGGTCAGAGCCCCCTCATTCCGACGCGCTCCAAAAGGTTTTTCGACAAATTGTTAAGCAGGCAGCAAATCACTAAACCAGAAAGCGTCACGCCGCACGGTTTCCCCCAGCTTGAACTTAATCCTCCGGGGGAAGATCGGACCGTCGAACGCGAAGGAATGAAACTCCCCGTTTTCTCCACAGGGATCAACGCCGGCGGGGAGGCGTTGCAGGAATTCGGGATCGAGCATCTTCCCGGCAAAGCTCTCATCCAGGTGTCGCGAATCGACACAAACAACGACCGCTTTGAACCCCAGTTCAACGAAAGACCGGGCGAGCTCGGCAGAGTCCTTTTTCCAAAT
>JBEKUR010000336.1:0-4992 GCA_049514855.1 Terriglobia bacterium | reverse complement strand
AATCGTGTCGCCCGTGGAAACGCTCCTTAGACCTACGGCAGCGCCGATATCACCCGCAAACATCTCTGTGAGCTCCTCGCGCTTGTTGGCGTGCATCTGCAACAATCGCGAAATGCGCTCCCGGCGGTCGCGGCGCGGATTGTAAACCGAATTCCCCTGTTCCAAGGTGCCCGAATAAACACGTAGGAAGGCAAGCTGACCAACATAGGGGTCAGTCATAATCTTGAACACCAGAGCAGCGAAGGGATCGTCATCCGAGGCCTTGCGGATCAGGATTCTCTCCTCGTCGTCGGGAGCCGACCCCTCAATCGGGGGAATATCGAGCGGTGAGGGCAAATAATCAACCACGGCATCGAGCAAGGGCTGAACCCCTTTGTTCTTGAAAGCCGCCCCACAGAGGACTGGAAAGGCCTTCATGGCAATGGTGGCTCGCCGTATGGCGGCACGAACATCCTCTTCCGTAATGGTCTCACCGTGGACGTATTTCTCCATAATCTGGTCATCGACTTCGCCCAACGACTCGATCACTTGCTCCCGATAAAGGAGGGCCCTCTCCCGGTGGGGAGCAGGGATTTCAACATCGTCGAAAGCCGCCCCCAGCGTTTCTTCTTTCCAAACAAAGGCGCGCTGCCTGACCAAGTCAATGACCCCCTCGAAGTCGTCTTCCGCTCCCAGCGGCAACTGGACAACCACGGGGTTGGCATGAAGTTTGGAGCGAAGCTGGCCGACACACATCTCATAGTCCGCTCCTACCCGGTCCATCTTGTTCACAAAAACGATGCGCGGAACTCGATACTTGTCAGCCTGCCGCCAGACGGCTTCAGTCTGCGGTTCCACGCCCTCGACCGCCCCTAAAATGGCAATCGCTCCGTCAAGTACCCGGAGCGACCGTTCAACTTCTGCCGTAAAGTCCACGTGACCTGGCGTGTCAATAATATTAATACGAATATCGTTCCAAAAACAGGTGGTGGCTGCAGAGGTAATGGTAATGCCGCGTTCCTGCTCCTGTTCCATCCAGTCCATGACGGCGGTGCCCTCGTGCACTTCCCCCATCTTGTACGTCCTGCCGGTATAGTACAAGAAGCGCTCCGTGGTCGTCGTCTTCCCGGCGTCGATGTGGGCCATGATGCCGATGTTCCGGGTTTTTTCGAGCGGCGTCTGACGCGGCATAGATCCTTATGCGAACAAAACAAGCCACGATCTTGATCCTCGAATCAAGATCCTGCCCCCCAGCAGCCTATTGATCGGTAGAGCCGCCGATGGCGGCCACAAAGCGGATCGTGGCCCAGGGTGGTCACATCCCGCCTTAACCAAGGTTACCAGCGGTAATGGGCAAAAGCCTTATTGGCTTCGGCCATGCGATGAGTGTCGTCCCGCTTCTTGATGGCGCCGCCACGGTTGTTCGCTGCATCCAGCAGCTCCGCGGCCAGCCTCTCCACCATGGACTTCTCGCCCCGCTCCCGCGCATAGCCGATAATCCAGCGGAGACTTAACGAGGTTTGACGATTCCGATTGACTTCCACCGGCACCTGATAGTTCGCTCCACCCACGCGCCGGGTCTTCACTTCCAGGGTCGGCTTAACGTTCTCCACCGCCTTCTTGAAGACCTTGAGCGGGTCATCGTTGGCCCGCTGTTGGATCAATCCGAAGGCCTCGTACACAAGCTGCTGAGCAACACTCTTTTCCCCCATCAGCATGACGCAGTTCACAAACTTCTGAACCAGTGGGCTGCCATGAACCGGATCGGCGCTTACCTCTCGACGCTCAACTGTACCTTTACGCGGCATATTCGATCTTCACAATCTTGTGCTTGAAGAGTCTCTACTCTCCTTGAAATCCTACCTACGAAGCTTTCGGCCTCTTGGCCCCGTATTTGGACCGTGCCTGCCGGCGATCCGTCACCCCGGCGGAATCCAACGTCCCGCGAATCACGTGGTAGCGAACTCCCGGCAGATCCTTGACGCGCCCACCCCGGATCAGGACAATCGAGTGCTCCTGCAAATTGTGGCCCACGCCTGGAATATAGGTCGTCACTTCCATGGCATTCGTTAACCTGACTCGCGCCACTTTCCGCAACGCTGAGTTCGGCTTCTTGGGCGTCTGTGTGTACACGCGAATGCACACCCCGCGCTTCTGGGGACAGCCTTGCAGCGCCGGGCTGGAAGTCTTGTATCTCGGCTGCTTCCGGCCAAGTCGAACCATCTGGCTAAAAGTCGGCATTCCAGGGCCTCTCGCACCCCCACACTGGGTTTTTCATACCTGTGCGCTTCTACGGGGCTAAATCAGGTTTAAACCTAATCCCTTCAAATCTAACAGACCTCTCCAAAATCTGTCAAGTAAGTTCAGGCAAAAAAACCTGAGCAACTTCTGCGAAGTCTTACCGCATTTCAAGGATTTCCCGCTCTTTGCTCTTACCAACACTCTCCAGCTTCTCCATAGTCTCGTCGGTCAGCTTCTGAATTTCTTCCAGACCGCGGCGTTCGTCATCTTCAGATATCTTCTTATCCTTGAGCAATCCCTTCAGTTCCTCGTTTCCATCGCGGCGAATGTTCCGCACTGCTGTCCGGTGGTTTTCCAGAACCTTGTGCAGGTGCTTTACGAGTTCCTTCCGGCGCTCCTCGGTGAGCGGAGGAATCGGAACCTTCAGGATTTTTCCGTCGTTTACCGGATTCAACCCCAGGCCCGACGATCGAATAATCTTTTCGATCGCCGGCAACAAGCTCGGGTCCCAGGGCTGGACCGTCAGCAGGGAGGGATCGGGAACACCCAAAGTGGCGACCTGGTTCAGAGGTGTGGGCGTGCCGTAGTACTCGACCTTTATGTGCTCCAACAACGTGGTCGAGGCGCGGCCCGTGCGCAGTGAAGCCAGTTCTGAACGCAGGTCCTCTGCCGCCTTCCCCATGCGGGTTTTCGCTTGTGCTAAAGTCTCTCTAATCATCTTTCGCCCGCCTTTCCGGCCGGGCACTCAACGGACTACCATTGAGCCGACCTTTTCACCGAGAATGACGCGTTTGAGGTTGCCCGGCACATTAAGATTAAATACGATAATCGGCAAACTATTATCCATACACATCGAAATAGCCGTGGTGTCCATCACTTTCAGCCCGCGGGATAGGACATCCAGATAATTAATCCGAGAGAACATCTTGGCGTCGGGGACCTTTTGGGGGTCCGCGTCATAGACGCCATCCACCTTCGTGGCTTTCAGGATTACCTCCGCCTTGATTTCCATAGCCCGCAGCGCCGCAGCCGTGTCCGTCGAAAAATAGGGATTGCCCGTTCCGGCCGCAAAAATCACCACTCTGCCTTTTTCCAGGTGACGGATAGCACGGCGACGAATAAAGGGCTCCGCAATCTCCCGCATTTCAATTGCCGTAGTCACCCGCGTGTGGCAGCCACGCTTCTCGAGGGCGTCTTGAAGGGCCAAGCCGTTAATCACGGTTGCCAACATCCCCATTTGGTCTGCTACCACGCGGTCGATACCTGACTCGGAAGCAACCACGCCGCGGATAAAGTTCCCGCCGCCTACCACGATGGCGACCTCGACCCCCAGCTTTCGAACATCGTCCACCTCTTCGGCAATCCGCGCCGCCGTTACCGGGTCAACGCCGAATCCCTGAGATCCCATCAGAGCTTCACCGCTCAGTTTCAGGAGAATACGGTGAAAAACGGCCTCACTCATGATTCTCGTCCACCCCGGTAGTGTAGCTCACCAGCCTATGCGAATGCCAGGCGCGGCAGAGCCTTAACCGACCTTGGGCGCCTCCGCCGGAGCTTCCGCCGCAGGCGTCGCCATGCCTTCCCCCACCTTGAAACGCGCGAATCGGCGGACCGCGATGTTCTCACCAAACTTGGCAATTTTGGAAGCGATCAACTCTCCCATGGTGGTCGCTCCTGTCGTGTCTTTGATAAAGTGCTGTTCGTAAAGGCAGTTATCTTCGTAAAACTTTCCCACCCTGCCCTCCACAATTCGATCCAATACGGAGTCCGGCTTACCCGAAGCCGCAGCCTGTTCCTTCAGGATTTCCCTTTCCCGCTCCAGAACTTCAGCCGGGACATCTTCTTTTCGAATGAAACGGGGATCGGTGGCACAGATTTGCATGGCCACGTCGTGGACCAATTGCTGGAATTCTTCGTTTCGGGCCACGAAATCAGACTCGCAATTAACCTCCACCAGCACGCCCATCTTTCCACCCGCATGGATATAGGCCCCCACGACACCTTCGGAAGTCGCGCGGCCTGCCTTTTGGGCCGCCGTCGCCTGGCCTCGTTTCCTCAGCACCGTAAAAGCCATCTCCAGGTCGCCCTTCGCCTCTTCCAGGGCTTTCTTGCACTCCAGCAGGGGAGCGCCACTGATTTCGCGCAGCTTCTTGACGAGCTCGGCGGGTACACTCATCCTTTTATGTCCTCCGCACACCAGAAGAGTGGGCGCAGCCAGCCGCCCCACTCATTTCAAGTTCTGGGTTTGAATTCACCGGCACTAGGGTATGTCAGGCATCGGAGTGCCATCGCCATCCTCGCCCTTTCGAGAACGGCCCTTCGGCTCAATGCCCTTGCGCCTGATCTTGGGCACACGCACCCGGCCGTCGGCGCTCTCCTCAGCCTCCATCACAGCAGTAGAAAGGTCAATCCCTTCTTTACCCATAAAGATCTCTTCGCCGCCCTGGCTCGCAGGTGGCGGCGCCTCACCGGCCGCTATAGCTGCGGCAAGGCGTTGAGCTTCCAACTCCTCCGCCGCCTTCTCCGCCGCAATCTTTTCTTCTTCCAGTTGTTTATCCAAGGCTGCCTGGCGTCCCTCTATAATGGAGTCGGCAATCCGTGAGGTAAATAGCCGGATGGCGCGCAGCGCGTCGTCATTCCCGGCAATCACGTAATCGACCAGGTCAGGATCACAGTTCGTATCCACGATGCCCACTACGGGGATCCCGAGCTTCCGCGCTTCCTGGACGGCGATCTCCTCTTTGTGGGAATCCACCACAAAGAGCGCGCCCG
>JBEKUR010000335.1:0-4995 GCA_049514855.1 Terriglobia bacterium | reverse complement strand
GAACTGGCGCGTGTCATTGGCGCGCTCGATCACTTGTACGGTGGATTGGTATGCCATGTTGGCTATGGTATACTAGCCATATCACAAGTCAAGAACTATTTTGAATTTTTCACAGCTTCGTGAGCCGTGGGTGAGCGTAACCCTCCCTCCCCCCGTCCCCTCTCCCGCTCGGGCGGGAAAGGGGTGTCCCGCTCTGCGGGACGGGGTGAGGGCTCTCTCCCCCAGGGCTGGCCCCCTGGGCTACGATCTTGCGCCCCTACCGGGGCTGTGGAACGGGCATCCGAAAGGGGAAGACTCTGTCAGCGAACTTTTAACTCAGGACACCAGCAGAGCGCCATCCACTGCTTTCTTCTGCAAGGCACGATTCATGGCCAGTTGCCGGGTTCCAAACTGCCGGGGCGTACCCAGAAGCTCCTTCGCCCTGCCGAGGGCAATTCCGAACAGCAGCCTTCCACTTTCATGAACGAGTGTTTCTCCCACGCTGAGAGCCAAGTTTGCCAGACGATTGATCTTTGACCTCGATGGGGGTGGGGAGTGGATATATGCGCCGCTTGAGTAGACGTACCATTAAGAGGAAGGATTGATTGGAAAGAAGAGAAGGATCTCGCAACGCGGGAATACAGCACCATCGGCGGGGTGAACAGTCAAGCCGCAGAGCTCAAAGGCGGAGGTATGCGCTACGCCCGCTACGGTGGGAAATTCATGCGGCGCAGAAGGTCCTGGAAGCGGGGCTCGGAGCGCAGGGGCTCGTAAGCCGGGTATGCACTGATATAGGGCATGAACGGATTGCGCAGCTCGAGACCTTTCTCGAGCCATCCGAGGGGTTGGGCTTTTTCCCCGGCCTTTACATACAGCGCCGCAACGTCGGGAGGGTACACATAGGTCTTGCGACCGCGCGCGGCCAGTACCTCCGCTGCGCGCCTCGTCGCGCCCGAGTAGCCCGATTGCGTGTACCCCTGCGTCAAGGCCTCTTCCATCTCACGGTCCCCGGCATAGTACGCCTTCAGTTCTGCCAGAGACTCTTCATACATGGCCTTACTGAAGAGGATATTTCCGAGCGGCCCGTGCACGAACGTAAGCCCTGAAGACATCCTCAGCGCCTTGCGGTACTGGGCGATCGCCTCATCATACCGGCCTGCGAGCATCAAGTCCGTGCCATGCCAGACCTCGAAGACGGCGTTGAGCGGGTCCAACTCCAGGGCTCGCTGAATCTGCGCCATCGCCTCCTCCGGGCGTTTCATGATCATCAGGTATTCCGAGTAAAGCGCCCGGGCATCCGGATAGTTGGGATTGAGTTCGATGGCTCTTTTGAACTCCACTTCGGCGCCAGCCCAGTCCCATTCGTAAAGGAAGTCAACGCTAGCCAACGAGTAGTGAGCTTGGGCGAGTGTGTTGTCCAACTCGACGGCCTTCAGGGCGGCCGCCTTCGCCTTCGGACCCGCCTCACGCGGTGGCGTGTACCCCATCTGGTTGCGCCCTAGCCAGACCATGGCAACGCCCGCGTAAGCGGCGGCGTAATTGGGGTCTTTGTTCAGCGCCAGCTCGAAGTATTCCAGGGCAGTGTCGAGATCCTGTGGGGTGAGCTTGTACCAGTGCTGCATGCCCTTGAGATAAGCCTCATACGCGTCGGGATTGACTGGGCGAGCACTCGCCAGCCGAGTTCGCTCGCTGGGCGTCAGGGCCGCCTGGACTTTCTCAGCAATCGCGCTTGCCATTTCACTCTGCATGGCCAGCACGCTGCGCAGGCCGCGCTCGTACCTCTCGTCCCACAGGTGCTGGTCCGTGGAGGCTTGAATGAGGTGGGCGGTGATGCGCACCCGGTCGCCCTCGCGCAGCACCGTCCCTTCGATGACCGCGTCCACGTTCAACTCCTTGGCGATCTGCGGCAAAGGCTTCTTGGTGCCCTTGTACTGCATCATTGAGGTGCGCGAAATGACTTTCAGGGCGCTGATCTGGGCCAGGCTCGTAATCAACTCCTCCGTCATCCCGTCGGCAAAATACTCCTGTTCGGGATTACCGGAAAGGTTCTCCAGGGGCAGAACCGCCAGCGATTGAATGCGGCGGGGGCCCGCTCGGGGCGCCAGGCGATCGCGCAGTCCACCGACGTTGAGCCCAACCAGCACAGCGAGACAGGCCAACAGCGCACTGACGCCCAGTGTCAGCATCCGCCGCTTCTGTAGTGCCGCTGCTCGCCGCGCCCACCACAGCAGGGCAAGCCCTGCCCCTACCTTCCCCGCCGTCTCGTGCTTCAGGCGTTCAAGGTCGGCCTTCAGCTCTACGGCCGTCTGGTAGCGGAGCTTGCGGTCTTTTTCGATCGCCTTGCTGATAATGCGCCCGAGTTCCGGCGGCAACTCGGGATTCAGCCGCAACGGAGAGATGGGCGCACGGTTGAGAATGCCGTCGAAGACGGTCCCGGGCGAGTCGCCCGTGAAGGCGCGCCGGCCTGTCGCCATCTCGTAGAGCACCAGGCCGAAACTGAACAGGTCCGTGCGCGCGTCCAGTTCCCTGGCGCGCACCTGCTCCGGCGACATGTACTCGAACGTGCCCACCGCCATCCCCGTGCTGGTCAGCGACTCTTCCGCCGCAGCCGTCGCCTCGCGGCTAGGGGCATGTTTCAAGCCCGCCCCCACACCCGTCCACTTCGCCAAACCGAAGTCCAGGACCTTCGCCTGGCCACGCTGGGTCACGAAAATGTTCGCTGGCTTGATGTCCCGATGGATAATCCCCTTCGCGTGGGCCGCGTCCAGCGCATCGGCAATCTGAATCGCCAAGTCCAGTACTTCGTCCGTCTTGAGCAGTTTCCCGGCAAGGCGCTGCTTCAGGGTCTGTCCCTCCAGGTACTGCATAACGAGGAAGGGCTGCCCCTCTTGCTCACCAATCTCATGAATCGTGCAGATATTCGGGTGGTCGAGCGCGGACGCAGCCCGCGCCTCGCGGCGGAAGCGTTCCAGGAACTTGCGGTCCTGGGCCAGCTCTTCGGGCAGGAACTTGAGCGCTACAAAGCGGCCGAGCTGGGTGTCCTCGGCCTTGTAGACCACACCCATGCCGCCACTGCCGAGCTTCTCGAGTATGCGATAGTGGGAAACCGTCTGGCCGACCATGAGGCGATTACCTCGCACCAAGATGACGCGAACTTCGATTGCGGCTAGCATACGCCGCGTATATCGATAAGTCAACGCGCACGTGGCGTCCGGAAGCAAGCGTAGCGCATCAGGCCTCCGTCGGTGAGGTCTGCGGCTCGTACTCATCGGTTCCTTACGCAGCCTTCGCCAGCTTGTTTCTCTCGCGCTTGTCCATCCGGGCCACGACCTGGCCGGTCAGCAGGTCCACGGCGAACACACCCAGCGCGGCGACAGCTTCGAAGACCACTCCTGCCAGATGGGCGATGGCCAGGATGGAAGCGAAGGCCGCGCTGACCTGGATGATCTTGTTCTTAAACGGGCTGGTGAGCCAGATGACCACGTAAACGAGAAGCAGAGCTGGAGCGTAGATGACCATGAGCACCACCAGCCCAGTGTCGATGACGGCCTTGCCGAGTCTCCAGAGACGGGACTTTCGGGGATAGCTTTGCGAGTTCTTCCAAAAGGCCAGGCCCAAGAGGGCTACCATCAAGGCAGCCCAGAAGAGCCGGTAACGGGTTACGAGTGACATGCAGCCTCTTGACACCGGAACCGAGTCATGGTAGCCTATTCGAGTTGTCGCAAGAGAGCGCTTCGAAGCGGGCGCGGGAAAGGATCTCGAAATGGACCCGCAGGAGGGAGAGAATCGGCAGGAAATGGAAAAAAGATACTATTTTGACGGAACGAACCTACCGATCTATTGAAAACACAGGACTTAGATTTTTAAGAGGCCAAAAACGAACTGGTTTTTGAGTGCAAGAAAGGCCAAACAAAGCCAAAAAAGAGGCCCAGAATCCACCTTTTGTGCCGCATTGAACTCGAATTCGCCAGTCGAAAGGCGCCGGCCGAACCGCTCCGGTTTTGCGCCGCGTGTAGCCCTGAAAGCGTTTAATGGTTGGGCAAAGAGCGCAAGAACGTGCAACCGCGGATCGGGCACCGCGACCGGCGGTAGAGTAGGAGAGTAAGCGATGCCGAAGCACGACTTCCTCTCCCCTCGTCAAACCGGACGTGCGGGTTTCCCGCATCCGGCTTTCACGCAAACTCTCGCTGCCCGGCAGTACGTCAGCCGGAAGGCCAACTTAGCCGGGCGGCCAAGCCTCGATCTAAGATGAGAACTGTTCCCCAACCTTGCGGCTGGTTCTCCGTAGAGGGACTTGCGTCCAAGCGGAATTCCCACCCTCTGACTCAGCGTGTTTGCGTTCCGGCCCCTTCGCTCCACAGTCGTTACCTGCTTCTTCGCTACTGTAGGCCGGTCCGACTCCCGGACGCAGCCGCCTCCAGGGTTATGCATTCCCCCAGGGCGTTGGCGGCTTTACCCGCCACTCCGCCGGGCCTCCCAGGTTCCTCGACTGATCTGTCCCCCTGCGCCGTCCCCAACCACCCCGGAGAGCCCGACGGTTGCTCGCTCCCATTACTTCCCCGCCGGTGTCAGGCTTCATCACGTATGGCAGACTGGCCGCTCCCAGTTTACATAACGAGGCCGAATCGGGTTCACTTGTGTTACGGCTCACGGGTTCGCCTCGCGAGGCTTCGCCAGACGGATTGCTCCGCCCCACGCTCGCTCGGCTACCTGTTGAACGGGCAATTGACAGGGCAAGCTCCTTGCAGCTTACAAGATCAGCCAGGCTTATCCTGGCGCTCCATGCATTGCCTTGTAGGTATTCGCCCGGCCGCCGAGGCCGGTAATGAGAGCCATTGCCGACGCGCGGGTGGCGCCGACATCGCTGTTTATGTCGGCGACCCCTGGCTGCGGTAGAGTAGGAGAGGTGGCGGACAACGCTCCTCTCCCCTCGTCGAACCGGACGTGCGGATTTCCCGCATCCGGCTCTCGCAGAGACCTTCGCCGCGAGCATGCACAGGTGGTGCCCCCGTCCAG
>JBEKUR010000334.1:0-5016 GCA_049514855.1 Terriglobia bacterium | reverse complement strand
GCTTCCGTGAGAATCTACGATAGCGTCGGTCGATACGGGGGAGAAGAGTTCCTGGTTGTATCCCCTGCTTGCCCAAGCTCCGCTGGTATCAATCAAGCTGAACGCCTTCGCCAAGTCGTCTCTGCAAAGCCCATGAGCTTTCAAGATACGGCGATCTCAGTTACCGTGAGCCTTGGGGTAGCGACGCTCGATAGGGAGACCAAAGGCGGGGTCGAACAATTGCTTGGGGCAGCCGATGGGGCGCTCTACCGCGCGAAAGTCGGTGGGCGCAACCGGCTCGAGGTGGCAAGCGCCGTCCCCTCTGCTCCTTCGGATGAACCGCTAGGGCCGGCGAGAAACGGCACCCCTCCGGACAGTTCTGGCCAGAGCCAGTGAGGCCCGTTCGCCAGAGGCTCTTTGGCGGGGAGGCCGTACGTGTCCGCCGCAGTTTCTAAAAGGCCACAGCGTCTCGCTTCGGCCTCAATGGGCCCTGAGTGGGACATCCACCGCAGGCCGGCCCAGGTACGTCGGTTTGTGATGTCGGCGATTTGCACGAGCAGAGTGATGACGTTTCTCGGCGAAGCCGTTTCCAGGGTTTGATGCTACTTTCGGGTCTGTCATGCTGATCCCCCCATGCGGGAGAAGCATCCCAGTATTATTATTCGCACTAATTGAGCTTTCAAATACGGCGATTCTTCGTCCGCCTCGGGGGACTCAGAATGAAAGACGGTAGGGTTTTCCTCTACGAATGACGAAAAGTGGGTATGAATCACCTTGGTCACCTGACCTTTCTGGGATCTGGAAATCTTAAAGTCTGCCGGCATCTCCCCAGCGATGCGGAATAACTTTTGGGACCTCTCTCTTCAAATCCCGCTCGGCCCGAAATCCGCTTCTTCCGGGTGTAAAATCAACTTAGGCTTGCGGCGTGTGCGAGCAGCGCCAGACAACGCCGGGCAGCAGCGCAGGCAATTCACCAGCAAGACTAATCCCGCCTTGCGGGACCATTCTGGGACACTCGAGGACTCGCTGCCACACGTCCTTTGAGCCATGCACACCCGTAGAGTGCTTGACGTAGGGCGAACTTGGAGGGGATAATATTTAGCTAGATGAAAAACTCGATGGTTGTCGCCGAGTGGGGTTTGACCTTTTCACTGCTTTTGCAATTCGCGAAAGGTAACTGTTTTAAGCGTAGCTATGGGGAAATTCATTTAAGTCTCCCAAGTGTTTCCTGAGCGGTGTCACTCGGCCTCTGGTACCCGGGTATTTAGCAATGTCCAGTGACCACTGGTGGGCACAGTTCCGACGAGAGGGCTCAGAACGAGAACGTTTCCTGGCCATCGCTTGTGCTCTCGTCGCAACCGGGTGCATTGCTGCCGTTTACTTCGATCCAAGTCTTCTTGGGCGTCACGTTAACCTTACCCGAGGGCTGTTTTTCGCCTACTTCACGTACAGCCTAGTGAATCTGATGATTACGCAGGTTCACGGGAGTTGCAGTCGGGGAGGGCGTTTGTGCGTGCATGCCATTGGGGTAGTCGGGGCCTCCCTGATTACGGTTTTGACAGGGGGAGCGCACAGCCCATTTCTGATACTTTATCTCTTTGCACTCCTGGCCGCAGCAGATCTCTGGGGCATGAAAGGAACCCTTCTAACGGCTGGCGCCTGCGTGGTTCTTTTATTCCTGCTCTCGATCACGTTCACTTCCTTGCCGGACCGAGTCCAGCACTTGAACAGGGGAGGCAGTTCTTTTGAGGGCATCGTAGCCGTGTCTGTGAGCCTGGTTATGGCGGGCTACCTCCTCGGCTATCTGGCGGAAGAAGACAAGAGACGACACGCTAACGCACTCATCATTTGCCGGCTCATCGGAAATGCCTTGCCTGAGTTTGGATTAAGATCAACCCTAGAAGGCCTCATGCATTCAGTACGCGACTACTTTGATGCCGATCAGGTCAGGCTGGTGTTACGGGAGATGCTTGGAGGTGAGGCCTTTCTTTGGGAAGTGAAACGCCCCAGGGGGAGCCAGGAAGAGGCGGTTCACTTCTCGAAGCTCCCGGACGGCGAGCGGGAAGCATACTTTGCCACACCACCGGAAGGAGTTTGGCGCTCGGTTCAATGGCGACGTCCTCGCGCCCATAATAGCCTGGGTGTCGTGAGCTCCCCAGAGCGGGACGGCGGGTCGCCAAGTGTCTCGTCTTCGGCGTTTGGGCGGTTTCTTGTCCCGAACGTTTTTCCTGACGAACTTTATGATATGCGCGTGGTGGGCGAGCGGCACGCGCTCTTTGGTGGCTTCGGCTCACTCCTGGCGGTCTCGTTCTCATGTCGGAGGGAGTGGTTCGGGCGCCTTTTGGTATACAACTCCAATAGGCGAGCATACCACAAAGGAGATGCGCGGTTTCTCGAGGCTTTAGTTCGTGAAGTGGGCCCCGCCATATATAATATGTACCATCTCAGGCGCTTGCGTTCGCGGGCCCGAGCAATGGAGCGATCCCGCATAGCGCACGAGCTTCACGACGGGGTTATTCAGTCGCTCATCGGGATGGAAATGGAGACCGACGCGGCGCGTCGACAGGCCTCCAGTGACCCCTCACGCCTCCTCAAAGAGATGAATCGCCTCGGGGAGCTTCTCCGTAAGGAGATCGTGGATCTTCGAGAGAGAATGCAGCTATTAAAAAAGCCATTTGAAGTTGAGCCCGCCCAACTCGTGAAGCATTTGGCCGGGACCGTCGATGAGTTCCGGCGCGAGCAGTCCGTTTCCGCCCGCTTCGTCTCCGACTGCCAAGAGGTTTCCTTGTCGCCTCGTGTTTGCTCTGAACTGGTTCGTATCCTGCAAGAGGCGCTGGTGAATATCCGAAAACATAGTGGAGCACGCAACGTGCTTGTGCGTTTCGGCCGGCAAGACGAAAAGTGGAAGCTACTCATCGAGGATGACGGTTGCGGCTTCGGATTTACAGGTCGTCTTTCCCTTGCAGAACTCGAGGCCTCCTCTATGGCCCCCCGAGTTATCAAGGAACGCATACGCTCCATCGGCGGCGAACTCGTGATCGAATCGGTTCCTGGGTGCGGGGCGCGCTTGGAGATTTCGCTACCGCCGAGGCCTTATGAACAAGCGGCGTGAAGAGATCGCTATTCTCATTGCGGATGACCACCCCGTATTTCGAGAGGGTCTGCGGAAGCTGCTGGAAGCCGAGCCGGGCTTTCGTGTGCTCGGTGAAGCTGCGGACGGCGAGCAAACCCTAAAGCTGGCGCGCCAACTCGAACCGGAGATTCTTCTCCTGGACATCCGAATGCCCAAGTTGTCTGGCCTCGAGGTCCTGCGTGAGCTCAAGCCCTTATTGATTCAGCCCCGCACCATAGTGTTTACGGCCGCCGTGGAAAAAGACCAGATCGTTCAGGCTCTTCAACTGGGCGCCCGCGGCATCATCTTGAAACACTCCGCTACCGACGTGCTCTTCGAGGGCATCCGTTGCGTGAAGGCTGGTCAATATTGGGTCGGCCACGAAAGCGTTTCGGACCTTGTCCAGGCGCTTCTTGAGTTTAGGCCTGGCCCAGAGGCTGCCGAGCGCCGCCAGGGGTTTGGTCTTACCCCGCGCGAAACGGGAGTCATTGCCTTAATCGTCGCCGGCTATAGCAACAAGGATATAGCGACGAAATTTGCCATCAGCGAGCACACCGTCAAGCATCACCTGACCAACATTTTCGACAAGCTGGGCGTCTCAAACCGCTTGGAACTAGCACTCTTCTCCATCGATCATCACCTTATCGACAATGTCCAGATGGGCCGAGTTTAACATCCCCTCCGGAAGAGAGCCGCAGTTACTAACTCCTAAGGAAATGGCACCAGCGGGCCATATGGGTGGCACCTGGCAGTACAGCGTGAATAGTACCATCGGTCCATTGTTGAATTCTTGGAACCCTATAATCTGGTATGCGGTGTTTGTGTGAAACCCGGGGCTGGCTCTTGAGCAAAGTAGACCCGTCAAGGATCGAATGAAACGGATTGAGGTTCGTGAGGGGAGGTCGCATTGAGTGTCACGACCCGTGCTCAGCGCTTTGGAATCCAAATGCACTTGCGCTATCGGCTAAGCGGAGAAAGTACGTGGCGGAAGGGCACCACAGAGAACATTAGCCGCACCGGAGTGCTGTTTCGAGGAGAGGAATTTGCCGAGCCGAATACTCGCCTCGAAATGAGTTTGGTGCTACCCACTGAAATCTCAGGACTGCGATGCGCCGAGGTCGTTTGTAGGGGCATCGTGGTAAGGTCTGAAGGCCCAAAAGGTGCAGGGGCTTTCCCGGCTCTCGCCAGTACGATTTCGCATTACCGATTTATTCGACCGTAGGGACGTAGGCAATGGAGCTCTTGCTCAAGGAGCGCTTGCCGATCGCCCAAGGCATCGCCTCCACCTTCACCCCGCAGCGCGGGCAGTTCACCCGCCGCCGCGCGTACACCCAAAACACGGCGAAACCCCACAGCGGCACGTATTCATACCAGCGCGCCTGGGCATGGTCATACGTCGCCCCTGGCTCTCCACATTCCGAACACCGCCCCCGACTCCCGCGCCGCCCCCGCACCTCGACTTGCAAACACGGCCGACCCGCTCGCGACGACCATCGCACTTGCTCGTACACAAAGCCCTTGTAATTTCGATCCGATTCAGAATACTTTGGACCTGCATCCTGTCCCCTCCTGCGGGATTCGTGCTTCCTCGCACTATCCCTTACAGGATTCGAACAGGATGCGCAACCTTATCCTTTGGCCCTCACTAGGCCCTTCCGCTTTTTCTTACCCACAGATTCTGCGGAAGAGCCAGAATTCTATGTTTTTCGATGAGCGCAGAAACCAAAGAGGACAAGAGTCGTCAATAAGAGAGGGGCTCTGGTGGCCACCATTCTTGAATTCCTTAACGGCATTGGGAGCCGGGAACGACCCAACGAGGAGGAACCGACATTCCGTTCCCCAAGGAGGAATTCCAGTAATGGCCATCTGAGGATTGCCCAGCACCCAAGAAAGGAGTAGATTGGGCTTGT
The DNA here is from genome assembly GCA_049514855.1 of Terriglobia bacterium. GTDB lineage: Bacteria > Acidobacteriota > Terriglobia > UBA7540 > UBA7540 > CAVROP01. The sequence continues at coordinate 15 of JBEKUR010000334.1, read as the reverse complement.
CAAATTCTGGCGGGT
>JBEKUR010000333.1:0-5047 GCA_049514855.1 Terriglobia bacterium | reverse complement strand
GGCCAGCGCGGCAGATTTGGAAACCGCCCGGCTGAGTATTCACGCGGAGCTGGCTGCCGACTACTTTGCGCTGCGTGGGCTGGATGCGCAGAAGCAGTTGCTTGACTCCACCGTGGTCGCGTACCAGAAAGCTCTGGACCTGACCACCAACCGTTACAACGGCGGGTTGGCGGCCAAAGTGGAGGTGGCGCAAGCGGAGACGCAGCTTGAAACCACCGAGGCACAGGCCATCGACGTGGGAGTGCAGCGTGCCCAATTCGAACATGCCATTGCCGCGCTCGTAGGCCAGCCCGCATCGACCTTCTCGATCCCCGTCTCGCCGCTCGATACGCCCCCGCCCAAGATTCCGGTGGGAGTGCCTTCCAATTTGTTGGAGCGCCGGCCGGACATCGCCGCGGCGGAACGGCGCATGGCCGCCGCCAACGCCGAAATCGGTGTTGCCAAAACGGCCTTTTACCCCACGCTCAGTCTCAGCGCCGCGGCTGGCCTCGAGGGGTCTGGGATCACCAACTGGTTTGCCTGGCCCAGCCGCTTTTTTGCCGTGGGCCCGACGTTGCTGGAAACGCTTTACGATGCCGGCCGCCGCCACGCCCTCACGGACCAAGCCTGGGCCGTTTACGATGCGAATGTGGCTGCTTATCGCCAGAACGTCCTCACCGCCTTCCAGCAGGTGGAGGATAACCTGGCAGGGCTGCGCATTCTCGATGAGGAAAGCAAGAAGCAGAGTCAAGCTGTCCAGTCAGCCGAACTCTCGCTCGGGCTTTCGACGAACCGTTACAAGGGCGGGCTGGTGACTTATCTCGAGGTCATCACCGCGCAAAGCGCCGCATTGAGCAACGAGCGAACTGCTGTGGATCTCCTGACGCGCCGGATGAACTCAACCGTCCTTTTGATCAAAGCTCTGGGTGGCGGATGGGACGTCTCCAAGCTTCCGCAGATTACCGGGCACGAAGATCACCCCCCTGTGCATGGCAGCGGATCTTAGGAGACATTGCTTTCCTCTAACAGAAGTGCGTTGCACCCGAATTCCGATGTTCAAGATGCGGCGGATCTTCTAATTGCCCCGCTTTCAAGATAATCGCCTTCTACTCGTCCCCGATACCTGTTACCTGACTCCTGAATCCCGCCTCCTGACTTCTCTGCTCCCAATGACATACCAATACTTTTTCTCAGCGCCCAGTTAAGAAACTCCTCATCCGCCAATGCTCCGCTGCCGATAAGCAGAGGACAGAAAAATTCACCGGTTCAGTTTGACCCCGGCTCCGGTGGCATCGGAAGTTGAGGGAACGGGGAGCAGGTGAATGTGACATTCAGTTTTACTCCGGGTTCCCATGGCATGGGAAGAGAAGCGAATGCCCCTCTTTGCGCCCGTCTTTCTCCGTCGAGTCTGGGTATTGGCGTTCAGCTTAATCTTTCTCTTTGTCGCCCGCGTTAAGGACGACCCCAGCCGCGTCCTCGTTGCCGCCGAACCAGTTGGCCAGGCCCGGATTGACCATGCCAAACTCCTGCTGAGTTTTGAGCCCAACCTAGGTCAAGCCGACCCGCGCGTGAAGTTCCTCTCGCGAGGACCGGGGTACACGCTCTTCCTTGCGCAGGATGAAGCGGTGGTAGCACTGTGGAAGTCAGGAGCCAGAAGGCAGAAGTCAGAAGAGGGAAGACGTCCGTGGTTCGTGGTCCGTGGTCAGTTGCATGAAACAAGGGAGGGGGGGCGTAGCGCGTCCCTTGTCACGCCGCACTCGTCACAGCCATTACCAGCCCCCAGTCCGCAGCCCCCGCCCCCTTCTTTTGTCTGCCTAAAGCTGCTTCGTGCGAACCCTGCTGCCAAGGTTAGGGGCCTGGATGAATTGCCCGGCAAGAGCAACTACCTGACCGGCAATGATCCTAAGAAGTGGCGCACCAACGTGCCAACCTATGGCAGGGTTCGGTACGAGAACATCTATCCAGGGGTGGATCTGGTCTATTACGGCAAGGAGCGTGGGCAGTTGGAGTATGACTTTGTCGTGGCCCCTGGGGCCGACCCCGGCGCGATCGCACTGGCAATCGACGCCGGTGGGCAAGTAAGCAGTAAGCAGAAAGCAGCAGGCGGCAGTCAACCGTCCGTGGTCAGTGGTTCCCGCAGGGCGGGATCAGGGGTAACGGACCACGCACCACGAACGACGGACAGCACCCAATCCAAAATCCAAAATCGAAAACCCAAAGTCTCTTCGTCCCTGCGCATCGCGGCGAATGGCGACCTTGTTGTGACCGCCGAGGGCGGAGAGGCGCGGTTTCACAAGCCAGTGGTGTATCAAGAACAGTTAACGGTTGACAGTTCACAGTCGACAGTCAAGAGCAAAGTTGCAAAGAAAGAAAACCGTCAGTTGTTCCCGCAGGGCGGGACCAGTGGTCAGTTGCAATCGCCAACCGAAAGCCGCCAACTGGCGACGCACCAAGGACCACGGACGGCAGCCAATCTAAAATCCAAAACCCAAAATCGAAAATTGGTTAACGCCTACTACGTCCTCAAGTCGAAAGGTGAAGTAACCTTCGAAATCGCACCCTACGACAGGACTCTGCCCCTGATCATCGATCCCGTCCTCAGCTACTCCACCTATCTTGGCGGGAGCGATATGGACTATGCCAATGGCATTGCAGTGGACCCCTCCGGAAATGCCTACGTGACGGGTTACACGGCTTCCGCCGATTTCCCCCTTGTGAACCCGGCCCAGAACTCCCCCGGTGGCGGCACCTGCTCAGATGGTGTGGACACTATCCCTTGCTTTGACGCCTTTGTGACGAAGCTGAACCCCGCAGGGTCTGGGTTGGTCTATTCCACTTACCTCGGCGGCAGTGGTGAGGACTATGGGACGGGGATTGCGCTCGATGCGAGTGGCGATGCCTATGTGACCGGGTACACAAATTCCACGGATTTTCCGGTGCAGCACGCACTCCAGGCCGAGAACGCCGGAGGGTACGACGTTTTTGTTGCCGAACTGAGCGCGGACGGAGCCTCCCTGATCTACTCGACCTACTGGGGCGGAAGTAGCGATGATATAGGGACTGGCGTCGCAGTCGATTCGTCCGGCAACGCCTATATATCCGGGTTTACCGCCTCGCTTGGCTTCCCGGTCACCCCCGGCGCCCTCCAGGCCAAGTACGGCGGTGGGGATCACGATGGCTTCGTGGTCAAAGTCAACACGGGAGGTGCCGAGCTCGGCTACTCAACATTCCTTGGTGGCGGCGCCGACGATTACGCTTACGGAGTGGCCGTGGACTCTGCCGGCGATGCCTACGTCACCGGCGCCACAAACTCCGCGAACCTCCCAACCGTAAACGCCTTCCAACCGAATTACGCCGGCGGCCTTTGTGCCACGGCTCCGAACACCTTCCCGTGCTACGACGCCTTTGTGGCGAAGCTTAACCCCGCCGGATCAGCGCTAATTTACTCTACGTACTTGGGAGGAACCGGTAGCGATTACGGCTATGCCATCGCCCTTGACGGTTCGTCCAATGCTTATGTGACCGGGTACACGATCTCCACAAACTTCCCGACAACAGCGGGAGCTTTGCGACGAGTCTTCGGCGGTTCTTACGACGCCTTCGTTGCCAAGCTGAATGGCGCAGGTTCTGCACTTGTCTATTCGACTTACTTGGGCGGGACCGGAACAGAGATTGGGTATGACGTTGCTGTAGATTTATTTGGGCGTGCTCTGGTGACGGGATACAATTACGGGGGCCATTTCCCAACCGTGAGCCCTCTGCAAGCTCAGAACGCCGGATTCTACGACGCCTTCGCCAGTGTCCTCAACGCAACTGGAAGCTCGCTCGTCTTTTCCACCTACCTTGGCGGAAGCTACGACGAAGTGGGACGCGGAATCTCCTTGGACCCTTCAGGGAACGCATACGTTACAGGCGGGACTTTCTCGGTAGATTTCCCGACAACATCGGGCAGCTACCAGCCGTCATATGGGGGCGGACCCTACGATGCCTTTGTGACCAAGTTTGGTCTTCCGCCGGTGCCTTTCGTGGCCCTCTCGCCGTCATCGTACGATTTCGGCAACCAGGTTGTCGGCACGACGAGCCCCCCCGACACGATTACGCTCACGAACAAGGGCAACGGGGCCCTGACGATCTCCAGCATCACCGCCAGCGGCGACTTCTCCCAAACCAACACCTGCGGCTCGAGCCTCGCGGCCAGCGCCAGTTGCACGCTCAGCGTGACCTTCAAGCCGACCGCCGCCGGAACCCGAACCGGGGCCGTGACTATCACCGACAACGCCAGCCCTGCCACCCAGTCCGTCAGCCTGACGGGAACCGGCACTGCGCCCCTGGTGAGCCTCTCCCCCACTTCCTTGACTTTCCCCGCACAAGCGGTGGGCACCAGCAGCAGCGCTCAAAGCGTCATCCTCAGCAATACGGGGAGCGCCACCCTCAGCATTATCAGCATCACGGCCAGCGGCGACTTCTCTCAAACCAACACCTGCGGCGCGAGCCTCGCGGCCAGCGCCAGTTGCGCCCTCAGCGTAACCTTCAAGCCGACCGCCGCCGGGACCCGAACCGGGGCCGTGACCATCAGCGATAACGCCAGCCCTGCCACCCAGACCCTCAGCCTCACGGGCACTGGCACTGCGCCCGTGGTGAGCCTCTCCCCCACTTCCTTGACTTTCCCCGCACAAGCGGTGGGCACCAGCAGCAGCGCCCAAAGCGTCATCCTCAGCAATACGGGGAGCGCCACACTCAGCATTACCAGCATCACTGCCAGTGGCGACTTCTCCCAAACCAACACCTGCGGCGCGAGCCTCGCGGCCAGCGCCAGTTGCACCCTCAGCGTAACCTTCAAGCCGACCGCCGCCGGGACCCGAACCGGGGCCGTGACTATCACCGACAACGCCAGCCCTGCCACCCAGTCCGTCAGCCTGACGGGCACCGGCACTGCGCCCGTGGTGAGCCTCTCCCCCACTTCCTTGACTTTCCCCGCACAAGCGGTGGGCACCAGCAGCAGCGCTCAAAGCGTCATCCTCAGCAATACGGGGAGCGCCACCCTCAGCATTATCAGCATCACGGCCAG
>JBEKUR010000332.1:0-5083 GCA_049514855.1 Terriglobia bacterium | reverse complement strand
CATCATGTAAGGAAACGACATCTGATAAAGATTATCGTATTTCAGTGTGACCCACTTCAGAATCTCGGCAAGCGCGCGCTCTTCGGAGGGCCGGAAGGCATCCAGGGCGCCCAAATGGCGGCGAGAGAAAATGTGGACTTCATAGGGCCAGCGCGCGTAAAAGGGCACGAAAGCCGTGAAGGCCTCATTCTCGGCAACAATTCGCCGCCCCTCACCGCGCTCTTTCTTGAGAATGTCACAAAACAAGCATCTACGTTTGGCTCGCTGGTGAGCGCGCGCCGATTCAATCTCCCTCTCGAGGCGCGGAGGAATGAACGGGAAAGCATAAATCTGCCCGTGTGGGTGAGGCATGGTCACGCCAATCACCGCGCCCTTGTTTTCAAATATCAGAACATAGCGAATGCCCGGGGTGGCCTTGAGTTCCGTAAAGCGTTTTCGCCATATCTGGACGAGCTTCACAATGTGGTCCAGCGAAAGTTGCGGCAAAGAAGTATTGTGGTCCGGAGAGTAAAGGACCACGTCGCATTTGCCCTGCGGCCGCGCCACTCGATAGAAGTCGTCGCCCTGGATTGCAGGCTGCGGCGGGGGAATGGAGAAGGCGGCAAAATCGTTGGGGTAAATATAGCAGTCATAGTTGTCCGGAACTCTCCCCGAACCCGGGCAGAATGGGCACCAATCCTCCGGCATCTGCGGTCGGTCCTGGCGATGGGAGGCCGTCGAGAGCCATTCACGAAGCGTAGGATTCCAGCGGAGTTCAGTCATCAGACGTTACGATGCGAAGCCCTGAATGCGAGAGTCCCCATGAATAGGCCGAAGAGCAGCATGGCCGCGCCCCACCATATATCGATGTTCACTCCAAGAGAGTTCACGAAAATGGCTGGATCGGCCACCACGCCATAAATTATAAGAACGGCGCCGTAAATGGTGAAGATGATTCCGATTGGTAAGCGAATGTCCAAACCCATAGTTTTCACCAGAAGATGATATTCAACACCGTGCAGAGCGCAAGGATGCCAATGGCAAGAATGCCGGGCCTCTCATACCAGGGCAGGTCCTGGTTTCTAGGCTTTGGAGTCAGAGAGTACACAAGCCCCACCAGTTCTTCTTCCTTTCGGGGTTCGGTGAACAGGGTCACAACCAAGGTCACCACAATGCAGACCGAGAAAGCCCAGATAGCCTGATAGAAATTCGCCGCCATATCGGTGGGGTAGAAAATCACATGATAGTGGTAGAGGGTGTAGTGGGTGGCGGCGGCGAGAATCCCGGAAAGCAATCCCCAGAAACCGGAATGGGCGCTGGTGCGCTTCCAGAACATTCCCAGCAGGAAGGTACCGAACAGCGGCGCGTTAAAGAACGCAAAGAGGAGTTGGAGATAATCCATCAGGTTGTTGAACTTCAGAACGATGAAGGCCGTTCCGATTCCCACCGCCACCGCGAAAACCGTCGCGAAACGGCCCATATTCAGATAGTGATGGTCAGGCTTGCCGGGGTTAACGTGCGTTTGATAGATGTCGAAAGTCCAAACCGTGTTGAAGGCGGTGACGTTTCCGGCCATGCCTGACATGAAACTGGCCAGCAGCGCCGTCAGCCCGATGCCTAAAAGGCCCGAGGGATAAAACTTGCCCAGCATGGCCGGGAGCGCATTGTCGTAGCGGCCGTTGAGATATTTCGTCAGGGAGGGGTCAAGCGCAATGGCCACCAAGCCGGGAAGAACAACCATCAGCGGAAAGAACATCTTGGGGACAGCCGCCACGAGGGGCGTGCGCTGTGCGGCGGGCATGTCCTTCGCCGCCAAGCCGCGCTGGACCACCAGGAAGTCCGTACACCAATAGCCGAAGGAAAGCACAAAGCCCAGTCCGAAGATCGTGCCGAACCAGTTGATCCCCATGGGATTCTGGCTGGCATGCCAGATGTTCGCCCAAGTGTGCGCGTAGCCGGCATTCGGCAATTTCGCCTTGAGCCCTGCAAAGCCGCCTACCGCCTTTAACCCCAGGATCGCCAAAGGAAGGAACCCGAACACGATGAGGAAGAATTGGAGCACTTCGTTGTAGATCGACGAGGTCAACCCACCCAGGTAGATGTAAACCGCCACCACCGCCGCCGACGCGACTACGCTGGCGCCGAACGGCCAGTTCAGCAGTCGCTGGAAGAGAATCGCCATGGCATAAAGATCGATGCCTGAGACCAGCAGCGTCATAAGCGCGAAGGATAAGGCGTTGAGCGTCCGCGTCTTCTCATCGTAACGTTTACGCAGGTACTCGGGGACGCTGCGCGCCTTGCTGCCGTAATAAAAAGGCATCATGAATACGCCCACGAAGCACATGGCAGGCATGGCAGCAAGCCAATAGAAATGGTTGACGAACATGCCATACTTGGCGGCGTTGGCAGCATGCCCCATGACCTCGAGAGCACCGAGATTCGCGGACATGAAGGCAAGCCCGGTAATCCAGCCCGGTATGGAGCGCCCTGAGAGGAAGAAATCATCGCTGGTCTTCATCCGGCCTCGCAAGGCGAAGCCAATTCCCAGGACGAAAATAAAGTAGATAGCGATAATCGCGTAATCGACAAAATGTAGATGCATATGGTTCCACCAAAGCGCGCATTCTTATCACAGACCACGACAAAAGTAAATGAAAGACATCGAGGGCAATGACGAGGGCGGAAAGCGGGTTCCCGTTGCCGGGTGTCAGGTACTGGAACAAGTTGAAGAGTCGAAAAGTTGAAAAGTTGAAGAGTGGAAAAACTCTTCGACTTCTCAACTCTTGAACCCTTCCACTTCGTTGTGGTCCGCCCACTGCTGCGACATGCGGGTGGAACCTGACGTACACGTGCCAGTTACGGTCAGGGTGTATGTGCTTGGCGGCGTGCCGGGACTGCTTCGAGAACGACGCTCAATGTGTAAGTGGCCGTCCCTCCCGGCGAGACGGTCGCGGAAGTGGACGAACCTGGTGGCGCAGTGAAAGTGAAGTTTTCACCGGTGCCCGTAAGTGCGCCGGTTTGCAGCCTTCCGACGGCGTCATCAGCGATGGTCACGGCCCCGGTTCTGGTCCCGGCGGCGGTCGGCTTGAAGGTCACGCTGAGGGTGCAGTTTGCATTGATCGCCACGCTTGAGCCGCAGGTGTTGGTTTGGGAGAAGTCGCCGCTCGCTTTGATGCTCGTAATAGTAAGGCCAGCGCTCCCCGTGTTGCTGACGACGACGCGTTGAGCGCTGCTGCTGGTGCCCACCTTTTGTGCCGGGAAAGCCAAGGAAGCGGGGGAGAGGCTCACCGCGGGCGCAGTGCCGGTTCCCGTCAGGCTGATGGTCTGGGTGGCTGGGCTGGCGTTATCGGTGATGGTTACGGCCCCGGTCCTGGTCCCAGTAGCCGTCGGCTTGAAGGTCACGCTGAGGGTGCAACTCGCGCCGACCGCCACGCTCGAGCGGCAGGTGTTGGTTTGGGAGAAGTCGCCGCTCACCGTGATGCTCGTAATGCGGAGGGTCGCGCTCCCAGTGTTCTTGAGTGTGACGCGTTGAGCGCTGCTGCTGGTGCCCACCTTTTGTGCCGGGAAAGTCAAGGAAGCGGGGGAGAGGCTCACCACGGGCGCAGTGCCGGTTCCGGTCAGGCTGATGGTCTGGGTAGCAGGGCTGGCGTTATCGCTGATGGTCACGGCCCCGGTTCGGGTCCCAGCAGCCGTCGGCTTGAAGGTCACGCTGAGGGTGCAACTCGCGCCGACCGCCACGCTCGAGCCGCAGGTGTTGGTTTGGGAGAAGTCGCCGCTCACCGTGATGCTGGTAATGCGGAGGGTCGCGCTCCCCGTGTTCTTGAGGGTGACGCGTTGAGCGCTGCTGCTGGTGCCCACCGCTTGTGCGGGGAAAGTCAAGGAAGCGGGGGAGAGGCTGACCACCGGTGCGGCCACGCCGGTTCCCGTGAGGCTGACGGTCTGGGTGGCAGGGCTGGCGTTATCGGTGATGGTCACGGCCCCGGTTCGGGTCCCAGTGGCCGTCGGCTTGAAGGTTACGCTGAGGGTGCAACTGGCGCTGGCCGCGAGGCTCGAGCCGCAGGTGTTGGTTTGGGAGAAGTCGCCGCTCGTTTTGATGCTGGTAATAGTAAGTCCAGCGCTCCCCGTGTTCTTGAGTGTGACGCTTTGAGCGCTGCTGCTGGTGCCCACCGCTTGTGCGGGGAAAGTCAAGGAGGTGGGGGAGAGGCTCACCAGGGGCGCAGTGCCGGTTCCCGTCAGGCTGACGGTCTGGGTGGCAGGGCTGGCGTTATCGGTGATAGTCACGGCCCCGGTTCGGGTCCCGGCGGCGGTCGGCTTGAAGGTCACGCTGAGCGTGCAACTAGCGCTGACCGCCACGCTCGATCTACAGGTATTCGTTTGGGAGAAGTCGCCGCTGGCGGTGATGCTGGTAATGCTGAGGGTGGCGCTCCCCGTGTTCTTGAGTGTGACGCTTTGAGCGCTGCTGCTGGTGCCCACCGCTTGTGCCGGGAAAGTCAAGGAAGCGGGGGAGAGGCTGACGACCGGTGCGGCCACGCCGGTTCCTGTCAGGCTCACGGTCTGGGTGGCAGGGCTGGCGTTATCGGTGATGGTCAAAGCCCCGGTTCTGGTCCCAGTGGCCGTCGGCTTGAAGGTCACGCTGAGCGTGCAACTGGCGCTGGCCGCGAGGCTCGAGCCGCAGGTGTTGGTTTGGGAGAAGTCGCCGCTGGCGGTCATGCTGGTAATGCTGAGGGTGGCGCTCCCCGTATTGCTGAGGGTGACGCTTTGAGCGCTGCTGCTGGAGCCTACCGCTTGTGCGGGGAAAGTCACGGAGGTGGGGGAGAGGCTCACCACGGGCGCAGTGCCGGTTCCTGTCAGGCTCACGGTCTGGGTGGCAGGGCTGGCGTTATCGGTGATAGTCACGGCACCGGTTCGGGTCCCGGCGGCGGTCGGCTTAAAGGTTACGCTGAGGGTGCAACTGGCGCTGGCCGCGAGGCTCGAGCCGCAGGTGTTGGTTTGGGAGAAGTCGCCACTGGCCGTGATGCTGATAATGCTGAGGGTGGCGCTCCCCGTATTGCTGAGGATGACGCTTTGAGCGCTGCTGCTGGTGCCCACCGCTTGTGCGGGGAAA
>JBEKUR010000331.1:0-5094 GCA_049514855.1 Terriglobia bacterium | reverse complement strand
CGACGATCGGCCGCAGGCCCACCATGGCGGCCCCAACGCCAAGACCCGTAAAACCAAGCTCGGTGATGGGCGTGTCCAGCACGCGCATCGGCCCGAACTCCTCCAGCATCCCTTTGCTGACCTTGTAGGCCCCCTGGTAGAAGCCGACCTCTTCACCCATCAGGACGATAGTCTCATCACGCCTCATCTCTTCACGCATGGCCTGATTCAACGCCTCACGGTAAGTCAGGATCGACATAGAAAACTCCCGCTCTCATCTGTAAACGTCGGTATAAAGCTCCTGCGGTTCTGGCTCAGGGCTGCGTTCGGCGAAGGCTACGGCTTCCTCCACGATATCGCGGATCTTCTGATCCAGCCCTTCCACGAACTCCTGGCTGATTACGCCGATCGCTTCCAGAGCGGCTGTGAAATTCTTGATCGGGTCGTGGCGACGCTGTTCTTCGACTTCCGATTTCGTGCGATAGTGGCCGTGCGCGGGATCTGACATCGAATGGCCCATGAAGCGATAAGTGCGGGCTTCGATGAGGGTGGGGGCGCTCTCCTTCCGGGCTCGCTCGACGGCCTCTTTGAGCACTTCTCGAACCGCTAGAACGTCCATCCCGTCCACCCAGGTGCGCGCCATGTTGTACGCGCAGGCTTTCTGCGAAAGGTCGTAGAGAGATGAAGCGCGTTCGATCGGCGTGCCCATCCCAAAGCGGTTGTTCTCACAGATGAACACCACCGGCAGCTTCCACAGCGCCGCCAAGTTCAGGGACTCATGGAACGATCCGATATTGACTGCCGCCTCGCCGAAAAAGGCAAGCGTGACGCGCGACTGCTTAAGGTACTTGGAGGCAAAAGCCGCCCCAACCGCAAGCGGGATCTGGCCTCCCACGATGGCATGTCCCCCCAGGAAGCGCCGCCGTTTGTCAAAAAGGTGCATCGATCCGCCTTTACCCTTCGAGACGCCACTCTGCTTCCCACACAACTCCGCCATCACCTCGCCCGGGTCCATTCCCCTCACCAAGGCGTGCCCGTGCTCGCGGTAGGACGTCAGGATGTAGTCATCAGGTTCGAGCGTCGAAATTGCTCCCACCGCCACCGCCTCCTGGCCGATGTACAAGTGGCAGAATCCGCCAATCTTTCCCAACGTGTAGAGTTCCGCCGCCTTTTCCTCGAAGCGGCGAATCAGGAGCATTTGTTCAAGCAGGGTCTTTAACAGCGCAGGGTCTTCTCGCCGCGCGCGCTCTTCCAGGGTCTGTGCCGGTGGGTGGTCCGGTCCACAGAAAAGCTCGGTTAGGTTCGCGGTGTTCGAGCCCACATCCGACGGTTGCATCAAAGTCCTCCACGTGAACGCCACACTTCCCCTGCAACGGCAGAGCAGGAAGTCGCTGCTGCAACAAGCGGTAGCACGGAAATCACTAACACTTCCACGATATCCTCTCTATCTTATCTGGATTTTCGAATAAGAAAAGGCCTAAGGACCCTAAATTTGGAAACTGGGGAGTATTAGAGTTTCCCCTAAAGCGTTACCGGGTCGGTGCCGATACCCTAAGAATGGGGGAATGCAACACGGAAGACAAGGGAAGCAGACAGTCGACACCTTCAGGTTCTTTGCATCAACGCAACTAGGCAGGTTGGGCGCCCTTTCTCGCTCTTTGACCCGGTTGAATGAGAAAAAGCAAGCTGCCCCACTGCCCCACTGCTTTTGCTTGACGTGTCACGTGATTGGAGTTAATATTAACGTCATTGGGACCACAGGGGGCGCAGTGCTTTTGGTGCACAGACAAGTAGCTATTCGCATGCGATGTGCAGACAGGTTGACGTCACCCGGAAAAGACTCGTTATGACCACACAATTTAAATGGAGTGTCATCGTAGCCTCCGCCTCCCAAAAGGAGAGATTCCGCGTTGTCGAGAGCCAAAGGAGCCAACGGATGAGCCAATCAGGAAAAAGCTATGGAGTGGCAGTTCTACGAGGAGTGTATGTGCTGCTGTGTTCGGCCATGCTCCTCTTCGTCATGGAAACCCAGGCGCAGGCACAGTCCATGCCGACGCGTCATATGCGGCAGGAAGTAATAAGCGGGGAGGCGAGGTTCTTGAACCGGCTGCCCGCTACTCAGTCCTTGCGCCTGAACATCGCTCTTCCGCTACGCAACGAGTCAGAGCTGGACGATCTGTTGCAAGAACTCTACGATCCCCAAAGCCCCTCGTTCCATCAGTTCCTTAGCGTGCAGGAGTTCACTGAGCGGTTTGGTCCCACCGAGGAGGATTACGCCGCGGTGATTCGCTTCGCAAGACAGAATGGCTTGACGGTGACCGGCACCTCCCCGAATCGCATGGTCGTGGATGTCACGGGGTCGGTGGCGGATATCGAGCGAGCGTTCCACGTGAACATGGGCGTGTATCAGCACCCGACGGAAGAGCGCCCGTTCTACGCTCCCGACCAGGAGCCAACGCCGGATCTGCCGTTTCCCTTGTGGCACATCACGGGCCTCGACAACTTCTCGATCCCACATCCCGCCAGTCTGAGGAGAGCGCCGGAAGCGAAAGGCGGCACAACCGGTTCAGGGCCCAGTGGATACTTTATCGGCAGCGACATGAGGGCAGCCTACTATGGCAGCGGAAGTCTCACCGGTAAGGGCCAGTCCGTCGGGCTGGTTGAATTCGCGGGTTACAACATCGCTGACGTCAACAACTACTTTACCAAGGTCAAGCAAACGAACGCCGTCACTGTAACCGGCGTCTCGACGGATGGATCCAGCCTGAGCTGCACGAAGCACTGTGATGATACCGAACAGGTGTTGGACATCGAAGTGGCGATCTCTATGGCGCCGGGCATGAGCCAGGTGCGAGTCTACGTGTCCGATACCAGCGATGTCAGCATCTTTAACAAGATGGCTACGGAGAATATTTCCAAGTCATTGAGTTGCTCGTGGGGCTGGAGTCCGGCCGACCCAACCAGTGACGATCCCATATTCAAGGAGTTCGCGACGCAGGGTCAAAATCTGTTTGTGGCATCCGGCGACAGCGGTGCGTACAGGAACGGGTCCCGTTATGTTTACCCGGCGGACGATGCCTATGTCACGTCGGTGGGCGGCACGGACCTAACTACCAGTAGCGCGGGTGGCCCTTGGAAATCGGAAACTGCCTGGAGCTACAGCGGCGGCGGGATTTCTCCAAACAACATCGCGATTCCCAGCTACCAGACGGCCTCGGGAGTTATCACCACGGCCAACAAAGGATCCAAGACTTTGCGGAATTCCCCGGACGTTGCCGCCGAAGCGAACACGGACAATTACATCTGTTACGACGGCACCTGCGCCGGAGGGTGGGGCGGAACCAGCTTTGCGGCGCCTCGGTGGGCCGGCTATCTGGCGTTGGTCAATCAACAGTCTGTCGCCCACGGCAAGTCGACTGTCGGCTTTATCAACCCAACTATTTACCCGCTTGGCCTGGGGTCGAGCTATTCCTCCGACTTCCACGACATCATCAGCGGCAGCAATGGCACGTATTCGGCAGTGACGGGCTACGACTTGGTCACTGGCTGGGGCAGTCCGAATGGCACTGGCCTGATCAACGCTCTAGCACCATAACGGACACGTTCAACTCAAGTCGGCTTGCCCGTCCAGTAGTTCGGATCACCGAAAACAGAAAAGAGCCCGGACCTTCCGATCCGGGCTCTTTTCGTTCAGCAAGGAATCGTGAGTAAAGAACCTTGCCCCCCCTTTCAAGCCACCCCCAAAGCTGGTCGAACTTCTCGGATGTCACATTCGCATCGCTTCGATCATTCGTAGCGAAGCGCCTGCACGGGATCCAGCTTGGCGGCTCGCGCGGCCGGATAGAGCCCGGAGATCATGCTGATCACGATGGCAAAAGCAATTGCTCCGGCAACCAGCCACCACGGAACCGCCCAAAGATCCTCGGAGGGCAGGTTTTGACGGTGCAGATAGACGTTCGCGCCGGCGTTGATCAGCCGGCCCATCGCCCAGCCCAGTGCCACTCCCAGCATCCCACCCACCAAGCCCATCACCGCGGCCTCGGCAAGGAAAAGTTTCTTCACGTCTCCGTCGCTGGCGCCGATCGCCTTCATGATTCCGATTTCGCGGCGGCGCTCGAGGATGGCCATCACCAGCGTATTGACGATCCCGAGCGCGGCAACCGCCAGCGCGAGGCTGCCGAAGATCCCAAGAAAGAGGTCGAACACGGCGAAAAAGCGCCGCAGGCTGCGCGTGGCGTCGAGAATCGAGAAGGTGCTGAAACCCATCTTCCGGATGGCGTCCTGCACCGACTCGACTCTGTCCGGACTTTTCACGCGCAGGCTGAGGCTGAGATACGCGGGCACATTCGCAAAGTCTGGCTCACTGCCGCGCAGCCCAGAGGGTAGCATGACATGGAGTTTCTCCACCATCTGAAGCGGGATGAACACCCGGGCGCCCGAGACGCCGCGCATGCCCTCGGGGTCCTGGTCGGTGACGGCGACGATGCGCAGCTTTCTCTCGCGCGGTACGACCGAGAAGGCCGCCATCACGGGGTGCTGAGGCGCATCCTTTAGGGCGCTGGAGCGATCGCCCGCGCCGCCGCCCTCTTCCGCCGGCACAGGGTTCGATTCTGGCGCCGCCGGTGACGGCACCCGCTCCGCGTAGCGCAGCGTCAGTTCCTTCCCAATCAAGGTCTGTGTCTGGCCGCTCAGCTTCGAACTGGATTCCCCCAGCTTCTGGCGAATCCCCAGGAGTTCGTCCGCAAACTGGATTTGCAGGATGGCTTCGTCGGCGGCATCCGAGGAGAAGAAACGGCCCTGCATGTTGTCGAATGCATCCTTGTCGCGGGCGGAGGGCGGAAGGCCAGCCACCATAGCGAGGTGTGGCTTACCTTCGTAGCGGACCTCGCTGATGAAGTGGAGGTCGGGCACCGCTTCGAGAACGTTGGGCAGACGCGCCATTTCGGCTCGCGCCTTTTCGTCAAGAGGCCGGCTCTCGGCGGGAGGCGCCCCGTTCCGGTTGTCGGCGCGGTCGAAGCCCCGCAGACTGCGGCGCGAGGTGACGACGATTGTGTCGAAGAGCCCGGACCTTGCGAGCCGGCGGTCGGCTAACTGCTGGAGCCCGATGCCGAGCGA
>JBEKUR010000330.1:0-5095 GCA_049514855.1 Terriglobia bacterium | reverse complement strand
GGATTCGGAACGCCCTAGAACTGCACAATCTTATTGCGAAGAGCGTAGCGAATCAGGCCGCTCAAGGAATGGGTATCGAGCTTGTGCATGATGTTGCTTCGGTGGGTTTCTACCGTGTGAACGCTGACCCCCAAGGTGGCCGCGATCTCTTTGTTGCTCTTCCCCTCTGCCAGAAGCTGGACAACTTCGCGCTCGCGAGGGGTCAGAAGGTCGCGAGAGTGGTTCGTTCTGCCGGTTGTCTTGCCCCCTTTCAGGTGGCTCTCCACCAGGAGCGTTGCTGCCTTGGATGAGAAAAAACCTTTGTGCCGGCTAACCGCCGCCACGCCCTCCACCAAATTTCGTCCTGCGTCGGACTTCAGGACGTAGGCACGAGCGCCTGCTTCGACCACTCTACGTATTAACTGTTCGGACTCATGAAGCGTCAGGATAAGCACCTCGGTTCTGGGGAGGGCTTTCAGGATCTGCCGCGTGGCTTCCAAGCCATTCAATTCCGGCATGCTGATATCCATCACCACGACGTCAGGCTTCGTCTGTTTTGCCAGTTCGATAGCCTCCCGGCCGTTGGCCGCCTCCGCACAAACTTCCCATTCGGGACGGACTTCCAGAAGGGCTCGCATTCCCTTCCGCACGACCTCGTGATCATCCGCCACCAGGATACGAAGCGTTTTCACTTAACGACCTCGGGATTCGGGATCACCACTCGGACGGTCGTGCCTCGGCGGCTTGAATCAATTTCCAGCCGACCCCCGAGTTGTCTAGCTCGTTCGCTCATGCCCATAATGCCCACTCCAAGCTGTCCGCTTTTCTGATTGCTCGAGTGGAGGGCCTTCGCGGGCATCCCCTGGCCTTTGTCCGCTATTTCTAACTTCACCCCAGCCGCGCGCCGTGAAAGCCGTATGCTGGCTGTCGGACTTTTGGAGTGACGGTGGACGTTGGTAAGGCCCTCCTGCACCACGCGAAAAAGGGTCGTCTCCACCTCCTGGGGCAGCCGGCCAAACTTAGGAGACACTTTGAGATCGATCTTGATTTTGCTTCGCTCGGCGAACCCTTTAACGTACCAAGCCAAGGCTGAAGCCAAGCCATCTTCATCAAGCAGTGGCGGGTGTAACAAGTAGGAGAGGGTACGCATCTCGTTCAAGGACTGCTCTGCCACCTCGAGACTTCCAGATAGAGCTTGGCGCGCTTTCGGATCAAGTTTACCAGCCGACTTGTGCGCCAGGGTGAGGTTCGTCACCAAACCGACGAGGTTCTGGCCTATGGCGTCGTGGAGTTCCCGGGCTATGCGCCGCCGCTCCTCATCCTGCAACTGCAGCAGACGTGTAGAAAGCCCGCGGAGAGCCTTTTCACCTTGCTTGCGTTCCGTGAGGTCTCGCATGACGGCCAACATGCAACTTGATCCCGTCTCATCAGCAATTGGGGCTGCATAAGACTCCACCCACCGCCGCGTACCTTTGAGCCCGACAATCTCGAATTCTAAATTGGCTCTGTTGCCGCTGCAAACTCCCTGCAAGAAAGCTTCGAACGCCGCCCGGTGCTCAGGCAGAATCAAGGGAAGGACTGACTTTCCGTTAACTTCGGCAAAGCTCTCAGCCTCGATCATGGCCAGGCCCGCCGGGTTCATTTGAAGGAGGTCGCCGTTGGGCGCGACTTTCGCGACACATTCCGGCTCGGTTTCAACGATGGCACGCAAGTGACCTTCACTTTGCCGTAGCGCCTCCTCAGCCTCCTTGCGCCGGGTAATATCAATGATGGTCCCTAAGATGAACGGTTGGCTGCCTGCCTCCCCTTCGATTAGATTCTCGTTAACCAGAACCCAAACCGGGCTGCCATCTTTTCGCTTAAGGCGCAATTCCAAATTCGAGAGGGTCTTTTCCGCCCTTATGCGGGCGGTGATTGCCTCCGGCTCGCGGGGATCAAAGTAAAATTCCTGCACTGGATGAGCTAAGAGCTCTTCACGAGAGGCAAATCCGAAGACCTTGACGAAAGCTTCATTACAGTCCGTGATGCGGCGGTCGAGGGCAGTGCGGTATACCCCCGCAAGATTTTTTTCAAAGAGCAGGCGATACTGTTCCTCGCTTCTCTGCAGAGCTTCCTTCCCTTGCATCCGCTCAACCGCATAGAGGATGGCGCGGCAAAGCCACTGGCTATCTACCTTTCCTTTGATCAGGTAATCTTGCGCCCCTTCCCGGACTGCTTGGAGGCCCAGTTCTTCATCGGTAAGACCAGTTAGCACTACAATGGGAGTGCGGGGGGATTGATTGTGTAACTTCGCGAAAGTGCTGATGCCCTGGCTGTCCGGGAGCCCCAGATCCAATAACACCGCGTCGATTCCGCCCTTCGCCAGCCGCTCGACAGCCGTCATCAAGCTTGGGGTGTCCTCCGGGGTAGACCAAGCGGCCTGCGCTTCCTTCAACATTTCCCGGATCAGGCGGACATCTCCCGGATTGTCCTCCACCAGCAAGACCTTAATCGGATCGGATGTCATGGCGTTACTCCTTGCGGAAGTTTCACGATCGTCAACCAAAAATCTTCAATCGACTTCACAACCTTGACAAACTGTTCCAGATCGACCGGCTTCGTCACGTAACAATTGGCATAAAGGTTGTAGCTCTTAACGATGTCTTCCTCGGCCTTTGATGAGGTCAGTATCACCACCGGAATGCGCCTTAAGACGGAGTCGGCTTTGATTTCCGCCAGGACTTGCCTGCCATCCTTCTTGGGCAAGTTGAGGTCGAGCAAAATGAGGTCGGGCCGCACAGCGTGGGTGTATCTGCCCGTCCGGCGAAGCACATCCAGTGCTTCAATCCCGTCGCCGGCGACGGTCAAGGTATTGCGGACCTTGGTTTCCTTCAGGATTTCCACCGTCAGGCGTACATCGCCAGGATTATCCTCGACGAGCAAAATTTCAATAGGCCTTCCAGTGGTCTCCATGGTTGCCTCCTTAGAGACATTGTAGTTGATTGCTCAAGCCGGCAATGTAAAGTAAAATGTTGACCCCTTTCCCGCTTGCGATTCGATCCAAATCTTCCCGCCGTGTTCCTTGACAATCTTCCTGCATATCGCTAAGCCGACGCCCGTGCCGGAATACTCGCTCTTGCCGTGCAGGCGCTGAAATATCAAGAAGACACGCTCGAACTGCTCAGGGTCAATTCCGATGCCGTTATCCCGCACCGAGAAAAGCCATTCGTCCCCATTTCGTCGAGCTGAAACATGAACGACCGGCGGATCCACGGCGCGAAACTTGATGGCGTTGCTGAGCAAGTTTTGAAACAGGCGGCTCAGTTGGTCCCTGTCGGCCATCACCGTCGGCAAAGGATCGTGGGTCACTGTGGCTCCGTTTTCCTCAATCGCGCTTCCCAGATTCGAGACAACATCAGCAACGATCGCCTCGCAGTCGGTGGGTACAAACTCCGCCGCCCGCGACCCCAGGCGTGCATACGCCAGCAGGTCGTTAATCAAGCGTTGCATTCGCGTGGCGCCATCAACGATATAGGCGATGAACTCATCGGCATCGGAATCGAGTTTTCCTTTATAGCGTTTTGCCAAAAGCTGCGTGAAACTCGTAATCATGCGCAGTGGTTCCTGGAGGTCGTGGGAGGCCACATATGCAAACTGTTCCATGTCCGCATTGGACCGCTCCAATTCCTTCGCATGGAGTTGTAGCGCTCTTTCAACTGCCTTGCGCTCGCTGATGTCTTCTATGGCGAGGAGGATCATCGGCTGGCCCGTCTCACGCTCGATTCGACGGGCATTAAGGATCATGAACCTCCGGCCGATGCCGGGGAAGTCGGACTCTACCTCGAAGTCTTCGACCTGCTTGTCGCCGAAACCAATCTCCTTCAGGAGAGCGCGAAGCTTGGGAATGTTCCACTGGCCATCCCCGAGTTCATATATGATTTTGTTCTCTGTCTCCTCGGGCTTAACCCGGAAGGTCCGGTAGAAAGACCGATTTGCCATTTTCACCCGCAGGGCGACATCGAGAACCAGGATGGGTTCCCGTAGCGTATCAAGGATGGTCTGTGCAAGGATTTGGGGTGCTTCCGAAAGCATAACTGCATGCCCCCGCTTGCGTTTAGTGCCACCCTGAATCATCTCCGAATAGTCCCCTGCCCTTACGACTAGGATCGGTGGCGCCTACACACCATGCAGCCAAGATAGCACACTTGGACTGTATAAGAAACCGAGTGTGAAGGATTCTCAAATACCGCACAGCTAAGCCCAGTTCGACGCACTTTTTAGCAATTATCAAGCGTCAGCGTGGATCAATCCACTGCCATTTGTCTCTACGTTAAATTCTGTAGATACACCTAGAGGTTCAGGCGGTCAATGTACTGTCGAATACTCAATCTGCAGAATTGTGTCTGTTCGTCTTAAAGGATATCGTTTCTCCTGACCGGAGTGTTCTATGTCGGGAAAGATCCTGGTCGTCGGTTTTTGAAAGGCACCGAACCAGCAGGCCTTTCGCACGGCGAATTTGTATTGGGGCGAGGCGGACGCGCAAGGCGAGGTCAGAATCCTCGCCAAAAACCAATTGCTTTTGATACCGCGGGCTTGCTTTCAGCAAGCCGAAGGAGGTTGTTATGGCCCTAACGAAAAACCAGTCTCAGGCTGTTGCCGCAAATAATGACAAGCCGACCGTCGATTGGGAAGGCTTCCTCGCCGGATTCGCCGGCGGGAAAACCGACATTGAATACGGCGCGAACCGCAACATCTTCTGCCAAGGACAACCTGCGGATTCCGTGTTCTACCTCCGACGAGGCAAGGTGAAGATCGCGGTAACATCCGACCAAGGCAAGGAAGCGATCGTCGCCATTCTGGGCGCCGGTGACTTCTTCGGCGAGGGATGCCTCGCCGGTCAGCCGTTGCGCATCGCCACGGCTACCACGCTGACAGATTGCAATCTGGTCAGGATTGCGAAGCCGCTGATGGCGCGCATGCTGCACGAAAAGCACGAAATCTCGGAATTGTTCGTCATGCATCTGCTTTCACGCAACATCCGATTCGAAGGGGATCTCGTCGATCAGCTTTTCAACTCCAGCGAGAAGCGTCTGGCTCGGATTCTCTTGCTGCTGGCTCATTTTGGGAAGGAAAGTAG
>JBEKUR010000329.1:0-5190 GCA_049514855.1 Terriglobia bacterium | reverse complement strand
GGACGGGGGCACCACCTGTGCATGCTCGCGGCGAAGGTCTCTGCGAGAGCCGGATGCGGGAAATCCGCACGTCCGGTTCGACGAGGGGAGAGGAGCGTTGTCCGCCACCTCTCCTACTCTACCGCCTCTAAACAATCGGGGCTAAACTTCGAAAGTGCCCAGGCAGCAGCATTACCACGGCCTCAATCATCTGCATTACCTGACTGCCAGCACCTATCGCCGCGCCCGCATCTTCGACTCCGATCAGTTCAGGCTTGAGTTTACTGAGACGCTCGATGATCTGCGAGCCGAGTTGGGCTTACAAAACCAGGAGTCAGAAGTCAGGAGTCAGAATGAAGAACTGCCTCCGAGCGTGTGAAAAAATCGATTGCCTTAACCACAGAGGCACATAGGCAAAGAGAAAGCCCCTTTCTTTTCAGTTCTCGGTGCCTCTGTGTCTCTGTGGTGAGAAGTCTGTTTCATAATTCGTTCGCAGCCTCCCCGGCTTTCTGCTCACGGCCTGGGTCTTCCTGCCGGAGCACTGCCACCTCCGCATCCGGCCTTCGGAGCTGGTCGATCCTTTTCAGGCGTCGAAACCTAGTTTGGACAAGCCTGGTCTGTGACCGTCGCGTGGCGCTCCCTGCCAGGGCAAGCTCCGAGCGTCTCCACGACTTACGTCGCTCTGTTTACTGACGGACGCTTTCTTTTTTCCCAGGTTTCTTGGGCGCGCCGACTAGAGGGGCCGTCTTGTGGCTCGGCCTTTCGATTTCGCCTTCTCTTTCCCAATCTGGGGGAAGTTCATCGCCTTCCATCGGTGGATTCCCCTTTCCAGCGCGGTCCAGGATCCGAAGCGTTTCTGCACGATCAGCACGGCGACCTCGCTCCCGGAAATATTCGACGGTCCGCAAAGCGGATACCTTTTCCGCCACGGCGACATTGATGAGTTGATTCAACGCTACCCCTTCCGAGTCCGCCGCCTTGCGGGCTTCCTCCATTAACGAGGGCTGTAGCCGCAAGGCAAAGTTACTTCTTCTCATGGATTTGAACTCCTCATCTGTTGCAGTGCCGCTCCGGGCAAGATCACAGCGCAACCAAAGTCCCTGCTGATGCCTTCAAAATCACGCCGGTTAAATGTCACGATAGCATGGGCGTTCCCGTTCACAGCCGTTTCCAGAACCATGTCGTCATTGGGATCTGACAACCTCGGTCGCCAGCGAAATGCAAGCCTGACCGGCTGGGCTACCGCTGCCAGATCGTCCATGACTCGCTCGACCTCCGCAACGCTCAGTCCGCACGCGGCCAAGTGTTGAGGCCGAGTGAGCACAGCCTCGTACTCGAGTATGAGGGGAACAGAAAGCAGCAATTCGAAACGACGGTCCAGCGCGCAACGCAAAAGCTGTCGTGACGCACCCCGACTGCTTCGCAAGGCTGCGACCAGCACATCTGTGTCGAGCACATAGGAGAGCCTCACTTCCATAGGATATTGCATGCAATATCATAATGTCAAGACCAGGCAGCCTAGCCAGGCAGCCTAGCCTTGTTCTGGAAGGCTGTGGTTTTTCATTATGCGGACGGTAAAAGCAGCGGAGTTACAGAACAGGTCCGCCTTAGGCGCTCTTTCAATCAGCAACCGGCGATCAGCAATAGGAGACCGGTCTTTGGCGCCGCTGGGAGTCTCACCAAACCCGGCGTACGCAGTAGGCTTCAAGGGTGCGCTCATTGGTGACAATGGGTACGTTCTCGGCCTGAGCCTGGGAAATCAGCGTGCGGTGAAACGGGTCTTTGTGAGGGCTGGGCAGGAGACCGGCACGGATGCCGTGATCTGCGGTAATGTCCAGCGTGGTGAAACCTTCTCGGAGCATGAAGCCCTGAAAGTCAGCGGCCAGTTCCGCCGCCCCCGGCAGCCTCCCGAGTGTCACCTTGGTGGCAATCTCCCACGCCGCGGCGGCGCTCGCCAGAAGCACCTTCGAGGTCTCCGCCATCGCCCGAAGAGCCTAAACACAGAGGTCACTGAGACGCTCCGCCCTGCACCGTCCGGAGCGGGGCTCGGTGTGCTCCGTGTTAAAGCTTGAGAGGCACGGAGGGCACGGAGAGCGTCGTTTTGGCTGCGGCCAAACGCCGCGCTGTATTAGCTTGGAGCGTATATTTCCTGCATGACCCAACAGAGTGATACTGGCAGGTCACTGGACAGACCCTGGGATTGCACTTCGCGCGAGCTTGCCGGTCGTCCAAACGGGTTGGCCGCTCCGGGGGACATCGTGTCTCTTGACAAGTTGAGGGAGATAGGCTAGTATAATAAGTGTGGTCGTGTAGGAGCGAAGATTCCGGATTCAGGAGCCGGCATTCGTGATTCAGCTGAGGGGCAACAGCGGTCAGAAGTTAGACCTTGAGGGCCTACCAGGCGGTACAAGCAAGAAGCAAGGCAACGAACATTCTTGCTCCTTGTGGACTCAATGTCTCTTGGTCCAGAGGAAGAAAAAACGTAATAACTCAAAAAAATGAACGAACAATGCCGGGATCTTATTGAAAACAAAGGAGAGCTGCGGAAAACTTGCCGGCAAAGCTGGAATGTTATAGAAAATAAAGGTGGTTACGTGTCGAAGGCGGGAATGTCATTGAAAAGAAAGGGACTTGGCGCTGGGTGCTGGGGACTGGAAATCGGATCTCCCTGTGCGGGACGATTACCCGCTTCCAGAGCGAGATTCCTTCCCTTCGCTCCGCTTTCTCGAAAATCAGCCGATGCCGGTCATTCCCGTCCCGCCATGGCGGGAGGAATCCATCTCGATGTGGACTGAGCTGGACCCCCGCTTACGCGGGGGTGACAACACCGGCGATTTTGATCTCCTTGGATGGGCCGCAGGCCCATGAGCACTCTGGGTCGGAATGATCCGTCGGCTGACGGATTCGCAAACGCTTTCCAGCATCCGCTAGGGACGACGGGAAGAGCTATGACCGGCAGGCAGACGGCAAGAAGGTGCATTAATTCAGAATTCAGAATTTACACTTCATACTTTAGACTTTCCTTCGCCTGCTTGTCGTGTTTGACCCTCTTGGAACGGCTCTGTTAACATGAGGGATTAAGCCTTTGGAGACATTCGCGTGAGAGTGGGTGTTCACACTTCGATTGCCGGGGCGCTGGAGAACGCGGCGCATCAGGCCAACGAAATCGGCTGTGACACCTTTCAGATGTTCTCCGCCAATCCTCGTGGATGGAGAGCGCAGGACCCCACGCCTGAGGAGTGCGAGCGATTCCGTGGAGCTCGTGCGGCTTACGGCCTGTCGCCACTGGTGATTCATGACAACTATCTGATCAACCTGGCGTCGGCGGACCCTTTACTCAGGGAACGATCGATTGCGGCCTTCCGCAAAGAGCTCGAGCGGGCGGTGGCACTGGGCGCGGATTATCTGGTTACGCATCCCGGAAGCGCCAAAGACAGCACCGCGACGCAAGGAATCAGAACGTGCATTGATTCCGTGCGGCAAGCAGCGAACGGCCTGAAGCTCGACGGGCTGCGGATTCTGATTGAAAACACGGCGGGGCAAGGCTCGGCGATCGGACGGACTTTTGAAGAGGTGGCGGAAATCGTGGCCGGGGTCGAAAAGGACTTGCCGATGGGCGTCTGCATCGATACGGCGCACAGTTTCGAAGCTGGCTACGCGGTTCACACTCAGGCCGGCCTTGCCCAGACGGTGAAAAGCCTTGACTCGACGGTGGGCCTCAGGAACCTGCGGGTGATTCACGCCAACGACTCGAAGACGGCCTTTGGCTCCCATGCCGACCGCCACGAGCACATCGGGAAAGGCCAGATCGGGAAGGAGGGTTTCCGCCGGATCGTTTGTCACCCGAAGCTCAAGTCGATTCCATTCATTTGTGAGACGCCGATTGACAGGCCTGGGGATGACAAGCGGAATCTGCGCATGATGCGGAAACTAGCGGGAATAAAAGCCATCAGCCCTCAGCGGTCAGCGAGGTAGCGCAGACCCGGTTTTCAGGGTCTGCGGCTTTTCGGTGGTTGTCGCCCAAGAATCGCAGACTGTGGGAAGCAGGTCTGCGCTACACTTGCTGAGTTAGCTGGAAGAAACACTCAGAGCGAGATTCCTCGCTGCGCTCGGAATGACACTGGTGAGTGCCGCCCTAAAGGGCGGCGCTACGTTTTCGACTTTCGACTCTAGACTCTAGACTGTTCTTATGGACTCCAATTACGATCCACAAAAAACCGAAGCAAAATGGCAGAAGCGTTGGGAAGAGGCAAGACTCTTCGAGGCTGAGGCAGCCGTCGAGCGCGAGAAGTATTACGTGCTCGAGATGCTGCCTTACCCCTCCGGCGACATCCACATGGGGCACGTGCGCAACTATTCCATTGGCGATGCGCTGGCCCGTTATATGTGGATGAAGGGCTACAACGTGCTCCATCCCATCGGGTGGGATGCCTTCGGACTGCCCGCCGAAAACGCTGCCATCCAACAGCAGCGCCATCCCTCGGAATTCACCTTCAGCTACATCGACCGGATGCGGGGGCAATTGAAACGGTTGGGCGTAAGTTACGACTGGCGGCGTGAGATTGCCACCTGCCTGCCCGAGTATTACCGTTGGAACCAGTGGTTCTTCCTCAAGATGTATGAGCGAGGCTTGGCGTACCGCAAGAAGAGCCGGGTGAACTGGTGTCCGCAGTGCGAAACGGTGCTGGCGAACGAGCAAGTGGTGAACGGCTGTTGCTGGCGGCATGAGGACACACTCGTTGTCGAGCGCGAGCTCGAGCAGTGGTTCTGGAAAATAACCGCGTACGCCGAGCAACTCCTCGAAGACATGAAAGAGCTGGTGCGCTGGCCCGAACGGGTGTTAGCCATGCAGCAGAACTGGATTGGCAAATCGTTGGGGACGGAAGTGGACTTCAGGGTTGTTGAACTGGGAGAGCCTCTGCCCGTCTTTACCACGCGCGTGGACACGATTTTCGGCTGCACGGCAGTCTTCCTGGCCCCTGAGCATCCCCTGGTGGAGAAACTCGTCGCCGGCTCGAACTCACCGGAGCAACTGCGCCAGGAGGTGGAACGCGTTCGAGCCTCCGCCGTGCGTGCGCGCGTGGAAGTGAATCTGGAAAAGCTTGGGGTTGATACTGGATTCGGAGCGCGGAACCCCTTCAGCGGGGAGACAGTTCCCATCTGGATTGCCAACTTCGTCTTGATGGAGTACGGGACGGGGGCGGTCATGGC
>JBEKUR010000328.1:0-5341 GCA_049514855.1 Terriglobia bacterium | reverse complement strand
GAACGCCATTCAGGGCCTTCAGGCCGGGGGTGTTACGAGCCTCTTCGATGCTGTCTTTTTCTCATGCAAGGAGAAGATGCTCTTCTTTCCGCCGCCTGAACCTTACCTGCGCCGGGTCATGATCATCATCAGCGACGGGCAGGATAATCAGAGCGTGCATACTCGGGAAGAGGCACTGGCCATGGTGCAACGTGCTGAGGTTACAGTTTTCACCATCAGCACCAACCGCACCGGCTCGGAGGGACGGGGGGACAAAGTCCTGCGGCGGCTGGCGGAGGTAACCGGGGGCCATGCCTTCTTTCCCTTCGAGGCAGGTGATTTGGCCGCGAATTTTCAGGATATTGCCCGCGAGCTCCGCAGTCAGTACAGCTTAGCCTACGTTTCAACGAACGCTGCCCACGATGGGACATTCCGCAGCATCACCATCCAGCCTGTCGATAAAAACCTGCGCGTGCGGGCCCGGAACGGTTATTTCGCGCTGTCTCAATAGCAGGTGCCAGGTGTCAGGGGCAGAGCTTGGTTTTACGTGCAAGGTCTCAAGAAAACAACAATGGCCATCAAAAGCTACCGTGATCTTCAAGTCTGACAGAAGGCGATGGATCTTGTCGTCGAGAGCTATAAGGTTGTGAGCCTCCTCCCCAAGAACGAAGTCTATAGCCTGGCAACACAGATTCAGAGAGCAGCGGTCTCAATTCCAGCCAACATTGCAGAGGGGCACGGAAGGGAACACTTGGGAGACTACCTTCACCATCTCTCCTGTGCCAATGGTTCTCTGATGGAGCTGGAGACACATTTCCTGATTGCGAGCAAGCTTTCTTACATTACGGAACCACAACTGGAGTCGGTCTTGAAGAGTGCGGCCGAATTGGGCCGTATGCTGGCCGGGCTTATTAGTAAGCTGAAAGCCCGACGCGAGAGCCCCGGCACCTGAAACCTGGCACCTGACACCTGGCACCTACTGTGTGGATGCGTAATAGCCCCGCCGGGCCTGAACCCTGTAGTCCCCGGTGCGAACTTGCACCCGAATCTTGCGATAAGACCCATCGTGCTTGGTGTTCGTAGGCGTATATCCGAGCAGGTATTGGGTTCGCAATTCGCGGGCAATTTGCTGAAACGCCGCCGAGGTATCTTTGGCGCGGTTCACTTCGATAACGCTTCCACCGGTGTCGTCCGAAAGCTTTTTCAATACGGAATCCCCACCGAAGCCCATCGTGTGTCCCCAATAGAAGGAGCGGTCAATGATGGCGACGGAATAGTTGATCACATCCGATTTTTGCGCGGCCTCCAGGGCGGTCTGCAGCTTGACCTTGCTCCCCTGGTCTTCGCCGTCCGTCAGGAGGATAAGTACCTTGCGCCCCACTTCGTTCTTCAAGAGGTCGTTGGATGCTAAATAGACGGCGTCGTAAAGGTGGGTCGCGCCGCCGGAGTCGCTCGTGGGAAAGGGCCCCGGCAACACGCCATGCGCGCCGCCATTGATCACTGTCTCATCGATTGCGTGGGCGAGCAATCGTTGATCGGCCGTGAAATCCTGGAGGAGTTCTACCTCCACATCGAAGTGCAGGACAAAAGCCAAGTCCTTGACACGCATCATCTGATGCAGAAAGGCCTTTGCCTCTTCCTGCTCAATTCCCAGCACCTTTCCTTGGCTGGGGCTGGTGTCCACCATGATTCCCATGGTAATAGGGGTGTCAGTTTCACGCGAGAAGTAGCGAATCTCCTGGGGTCTCCCGTCTTCCTCAAGTTCGAAATCCTCTTTCTTCAAGTCCGGGATCAGGTGCTTCTTTTTATCCTCCACCACGGTGTACACGTTCACGACTTCCGTCGATACTCTTAAGGTGGTCGGCGGTGCCTGCTCAGCTTTCTCCTGGCCCAAACCCGGCAGACTTGCCAGCGCCAGGAAGACTACCCCGAGAATGATGGGCGTGTGCGTCCTGCCTGCCATCGGAGGGAGATATACCGAACGGTGACGATCTCTAATCTTCAATTTTCTCGCCATGCTTCTTAGATGCAGCGGCCAAGCTCCGCGTTTTTGCCAATTATAGGCATACCCGGTCCGGGCATGACTCCATCCACCTACCCCGCAGCTCAAGTTCTCTGATGAGCCTGCGGCGGAGGTGAGTCCGTAATCGCGTCGTTGCCTTCGCGATGGTTCTTCCGTACTGAGCGGAGTTTGGGGAATAATCCTCGCAGATGTCTCCGCGCATTCTAATTTTCCAGTTTCGGGTATCGAAATTTCATTTTTTTTTGTCGCGAACGTCACTTTCTTCTTGACAAGATAATTCGGTGTCACTATACATGAGAATGAATACGCGCTCCGCCAGCAACGCTGGCGTGAGATTCAAGAAGTCTGGAGGAGAATAGAATGGCAGCGAAAAAGAAAGCCAAGAAGAAGAGGTAAGCGCAAATCCGAAAGGAACTATCGGGGATGCAGCGATGCATCCCCGAAGTTTTTTTGGGCCCTTTTTCTCTTAGCGAGACAAGGAATGTTCGGTAGCTCGAACTGTTAACTGTCCCGCCGCGGCGGGTCGACTAGGAACTGCTATTCTCAGCCGAGTCGCGCTCGTCTGCGGTCAGCGCCCGGGGCGCCTCATCCACCGGCTCAATCTCTGGGATCTCATCGCCTGTGGCCGCGCCAAGTTCTTTCAGCTTCCTGGCCGAGGGCAGGACCCGTCCTTCCAGTGAACCAACCGCCTTATTGTAACTATCGACGGCCTTCTGGAGAGCCGACCCAATCCCTTCGAAGTGAGAAACGAAGGGCCGAATGCGGTCGTAGAGTTCCTTGCCCAGTTCGCTGATGAGGCGAGCATTCTCGGCGATTAGCTCCTGCCTCCACCCATACGCCACGGCGCGAAGCAAGGCGATAAGCGTCGTGGGAGTGGCCAACACCACCCGCTTCTGCATTCCGTCTTCAATCAGTGTGCGGTCCTGTTCCAGCGCCGCGCTGAAGAATGACTCGCCGGGAAGAAACAGGACCACAAACTCCGGGGCCGGCTCCAACTGCTCCCAATAACTTCGACCGGCCAACTGATTCATATGTGCGCGAACGTTTTGGGCGTGCTTGTCGAGCGCCGTTTTTCGCTCCTCGTCCTTGGCGGCGGCGGAGGCCTCGAGGAATGCCTGCAGCGACACCTTGGCATCCACTGCAATACGTCGGTTGCCGGGCAATCTCACGATCATGTCGGGGCGGAGCCGGCCTGACTCGGACGTGAAGGTTTCCTGCTCGGTGAAATCGCAATGCTCCGACATGCCCGCCAACTCGACCACGTTCCGAAGGGTCATTTCCCCCCAACGGCCGCGCACCTGGGGTCCTCCCTTGAGTGTAATGGTCAGAGCTGAGGTCTTTTCCTGCAATTGCTGGTTTGTGGTGGCCAAGGTGCGGAGTTGCTCTTCGAGCGTGCCGTAAGCGCTTTGACGGGCCTTCTCCATCTCCAGGATCTGCTTTTCATAACGGGTGAGGGATTCCCTCAAGGGGGCCACCAGCGCGTCGATGGCCTGCTGGCGCGTCTCAAGGTCTCCTTTCGCATGGGCTTGAATGGTCTCGAACCTGCTCGTGGCCAGAGTAATAAACGCTTGATTGTTGCTCTTGAGCGCTTCTGCGGACAGCGCTTGAAACGTATCCACCAGGTCTTTCTTGGCCTCTTCCAACAACTTCTTCTGTTCTTCGAGGCTCGCCTGCGCTTCCGCGAGTTTGGTCTCCGCTGCCACGCGGAGTTCGCCTTCTATCTTTATCCGGCCGCGCAAGGCATCAAGGTCCTCGAGCGTGCCCTTTAACTGCTCCACTTCTGTCTGTGCCTTCACCTTTTGCTCGCCTTCTCCGCGCAACAATTGCTGAAGGCCCGAAATCTCCTTCTCTTTGGCGTCAAACGAAGTCTGGAGCGCGCTGAGTTGCGCCCGCACCTCGCTCAAGGTGCTTTCTGCCGCTTTGACCCGGCCCTCCGCTTCTATTTGTGCTTTTGCGAGTTCGGCCTTTGAGCGAACTGTCACCCACAGCCAGCCGACCACAATTCCCAACACAATACCGATCACGAGCAGCAGGATCGCGTTCATGAGGTCACCTCGGTTGTTCTACCAGGATGCTGAAAAACCCTTGTTATCGCAGTCATTCCGAGCGAAGCGAGGAATCTCGATCCCGCGACAAACGACTTGCGAGATTCCTCGCTTCGCTCGGAATGACAGGCAAGACGGGTTTTTCAGCATCCTCATTAGAAGTTCTCCTCGTGCGCAGGACAGATGGGCTGGTAATCGCAGAACTTACACACAAAACCGGGCGCAGCGGGGAAATGGTTCTGGCGGATCCGGCCGGCTACCGTCAGGATCTCAGTCTTGACGGCTTTAAGGTCCTGTTCGGTCCTGACGGTGTGGACAGGCTCGTTGTTAGTGAGGTAATAGAACGTCAAGCGCACCGGTCTCAGCTTCATTTGTTCCTGCGCGGCCAGAGCGTAAACGGAGAGCTGCAAGCTCTTGTCGGCATCCTTCTGCGAGCGGGGCTTGCCGGTCTTGTAGTCAACCAGTTCGACGGCGCGCTCGCCCTCCCGCGCGTGCGGGACCAGGGGACTAATCTGGTCGATGCGGCCTTCCAACCATACTTCGCCCAGGTCCAGTGCGAAGGAGCTTTCCATGCTCAGGGGCAGCGTTTCACTGCTTTTCTGCTTTTCCACGAAGGCGCGCAATTGTTGCAGCCCCGCTTGTTTGTAGGCTTGCTCCTGGTATTCATCTTCGAATCCGGCCTTCCTCCACGCCGACTCGTAAAACCCCTTTACGGCCTCGAAGCTTGCTTCTCCCTTGGCCCGCAACTCGAAATAGTGCCTTACCGAACGGTGCATGATGTTTCCAAAGGTGAGGGCGGCCTGCGGTCCTGTGGGGATTTTGAGGTAATGACCAAACTTGAACTTCAGCGGGCAGTCCTCGTAATCCTCAATCGCCGAAGCGCTCAGGCGGAGTTTTTCCCCCGCCTTGATTTCAGGTTCGCGCCCGGCCCATTCCGCAATCGGAGGATGGACCCCGGCCGCGTCGGCCATCTCCCCGAACAGCTTTTGCTGAGTAGCCCCAGTGTCATTCCGAGCGTAGCGAGGAATCCCGCCCTTGTTTGTGGAGGAAGGAATCAGAGCGAGATTCCTCGCTACGCTCGGAATGACATGGGCTTGGCCATGTGAAATCGCCGCACCATGGCGCTCCTCGGCACGTGGCAGTTGAATAGCCGGGGCGGGGAGTTGTGTGACTGCCTTCGCCTGGAGGCGCTCGATGTCCCGAGCCTCAACCACCCGGTCGGCGAGCAAGTCATCGATGAATTTTGACGGCTTCTTCCCCGGCGCAGCCACGCTGGATACGTAGAGGCGGTCCT
>JBEKUR010000327.1:0-5378 GCA_049514855.1 Terriglobia bacterium | reverse complement strand
AAGGTGGGCAAGGACGGGGTCATCACGGTCGAGGAAGCCAAGACCATGGAGACGACGCTCGAGGTGGTCGAGGGAATGCAGTTCGACCGCGGATATCTCTCCCCCTACTTCGTGACCGATCCGGACCGGATGGAGTGCGTCCTCGAGGACCCCTACATCCTGATTCATGAAAAGAAGATCAGCTCGATGAAAGACCTCCTGCCGTTGCTGGAGCAGATTGCCAAGTCCGGCAAGCCGCTGCTGATCGTGGCGGAGGAAGTCGAGGGCGAAGCGCTGGCCACGCTGGTCGTCAACAAGCTGCGCGGAACGCTGCACTGCTCCGCCGTCAAGGCCCCGGGCTTTGGCGACCGGCGCAAGGCCATGCTGGAGGATATCGCTATCCTGACCGGCGGCAAGGCCGTCACGGAAGACTTGGGCATCAAATTGGAAAACGTGAGGCTCGAGGACCTTGGCCGGGCCAAGAAAATCACGGTGGACAAGGACAACACCACGATCGTGGAGGGCTATGGAAAGAGCTCCGCGATCGAAGGCCGCGTGAAGCAGCTCCGCACCCAAGTCGAAGACACCACTTCCGACTACGACCGCGAGAAACTGCAAGAGCGGCTGGCCAAGCTGGTGGGCGGTGTGGCCCAGATCAAGGTCGGCGCGGCAACCGAGACCGAGATGAAAGAGAAGAAGGCGCGCGTTGAGGACGCCATGCACGCCACCAAAGCTGCCGTCGAGGAGGGCATCGTTCCAGGCGGCGGCGTGGCTCTGATCCGTAGCATCCCGGCGCTCGATAAACTCAAGGCCGAGGGTGATGAGCAGATCGGTATCGACATCGTGAAGCGCGCTCTCGAAGAGCCGCTGCGACTGATCGTCCAGAACGCCGGTGAGGAAGGCGCCGTGGTGGCGGAGAAAGTCCGCGCCAATTCCAATACCAACTTCGGCTTTGACGCTCAGGCCGAAACTTACGGCGATCTCGTCGAGGCAGGCGTCATCGACCCAACTAAAGTCGCCCGCACGGCGCTCCAAAACGCTGCTTCCATCGCTTCCCTCATGCTCACTACTGAGGCGCTGGTCAGCGAGATCCCGGAAAAGGAAGATAAGCACCCGATGCCTCCGGGAGGCGGCATGGGCGGCGGGATGTATTAAGAACAGTTGACAGTCAACAGTTGACAGTCGACAGTAAGAACGAAGGGCGGGGAGAACGCTTCCCCGCCCTTCTGTTTCTAAACCGCCGCTTGCACCGTGCTTACAGTTCGTATATACTTCCTAGATGGCCATCACCAAGGTTTTTCGCAGTGGAAATAGCCAAGCCGTGAGAATTCCCAAGGGGTTTCGTTTTCGCTCGCAGCAGGTGGAGATTCTGAGGCGCGGGAAGGATATCGTGCTGCGCGAGCGGCAGGCGAATCTCTCTGCCGCCTTCGAGCTTCTGACCGGCCTCTCACCTGACTTTTTCAAGGGTGGCCGCCGCCAACCCAAATTGGATAAGCGTTTGGGGCTTTGATGCGCTACCTCCTCGATACCAACATCTGCATTTACATCGCCAAGCAAAAACCTCCCGGGGTCCTGGCGCGCCTCCAGCGTTTGCGGCTCGGCGACGTGGGCATGTCCGTCATCACCTATCTGGAGCTGGTTTATGGTGTTTGGAAGAGCCAGCGCCGGGAGGAGAACCTCGCGCGCATCAGGGAGTTGGAACTGCTGGTCCCAGTGCTGGCTATGGATGCGAGCACGGGCCGGCATTACGGGCAGGTCCGAGCTGAACTCGAAAGGAAAGGGTCACCCATCGGCGCCTATGATCTGCTGATTGCCGCGCATGCCCTGAGCCTTGGGCTAACGCTGGTCACGAACAATGTCCGGGAGTTTCGCCGAATTGCGAAATTGAGGCTGGAGAATTGGGCCGAGGGGCAGCCGTAAGAAAGAAGGCAGTAGGCAGTAGGCAGCGAAACCTTGAGTAGCAAGATCGTGCCGCCGCTGCCAATTGCCTTCCGCTGATTGCCGAGTTCGCCGCCCCTCCGTACGAGCCTCGAGCTTACTCCTGGTTTTCCGGATTGGAGAGAAGCCTAACCCCGCTGCAGCGGCTCAATCACAACCGCCGTCCCGTAACAGAGGACTTCCGTGGCGGACTCTCGCCCAACGACTTCGGAAGCGTCGTAATGGAGGCCGACCACGGCGTTGGCGCCCAGCTCTTTGGCGTGCTCAATCATCAAATCGTAGGCCTGCTGGCGGGCCTGCTCACACATCTGGGTGTAGGCGCCGATGCGCCCCCCGACAATGCTCTTTAATCCCCCCAGGATGCCCTGCGCGATGGTAGGCGCTCGCACGATGATGCCGCGCACTACTCCCCTAAATTCTTTGATCCGGTAACCGTCGATGCTCAAGGTGGTGGTGACTGGAATACCCATTGTGCCCTCCTCAATTGCGCTTTCTGAATCCCGAATCCTGAATCCTACCTGCGGTCACGAACCCTTACATAGGGCCTGATCTGCTTCCACTTTTTAAATCCGATACCCTTAATCGCCATCAAATCTTCGACGCGCCTGAAAGGTCCGTGCTTTTCGCGGTAGGCAACGATTTGTTTCGCCAGGCTCGGTCCGATTCCGGGGAGCTTCTGGAGGTCATTCGCTGTGGCTTTATTGATGTCGATTGCCGCCGCCTGGGGCTTGGCGGCCTTCCCCTGCTTCTGGAGGGCAAACACCCAACTATCGCAAGGCACCCCCCCAAACATGACCACCAACGCGAAGATGCAACCGAGGCGCCTCAACAATTCCCCAACCTCGCCCTGACCAATCCAATACGGCCTGGGCCGATAATCGTAACACCCTCTATGCCGATCTTCGGACCCTTTGTCGAATTCACCCACTTATTGACTCCGCAAGAAAAGGCTAGCCAAACGGATTTGAAATTCTCCGCCCTCCTGAGACAGTCGAGAGTCGAAAGTCGAAAACGGCGATACCGCAAAAATGTGTGCGACAACCTGCACTGAGTTTGGCGGTAAGAATCTAAGCGTGTTGGAAAGAAACTTCCTCCTCGTGTAAAAGGTTCACTACCCGCGAAACTGTTTGCCCGGTTTGCCGACCATCGGGTGGCACTTCGGCGAAAGTCATACCGACTCGTGAGAATAACCGTGGCAAAGTAAAGTGTGCAGGTTCAACAATGAGCCAGACATGGGCAGATGGTCCGATAATGAACTAAGCGCTTCACCGAAAAGAACACGATGGTTGAAACTTTGGAACTCCTCCTGCATCTCATCTAGTGAAGATGGAGAGCTTGCAGTTATGAGCGAGATTCTGTCAAGGGTGTTCGTTATCGGCGTCCTCCTGGTTTATGCCGGGCTGGTTATGGGGTTCCTGTTATGGAACCTGGGGCGATGGCTTGGCGGCTCAGGCAAGAAAAGGGCATGGCCCGCCATCCTGGAACACCTCAGCGCATCGCGCTTCTTCAATCGTCCCTATGATGCCCATTAACCAGTCCCGTCGGGTTTCTATTGCACCCGCCGGGCAAGCACTCCGCTCAGGAATTGAATCACTGATCCAGTGAATCATTGATTCATTCGGAAAACGACCCTACACCCGCTTCTCAATGATTCAATGCTCAGGAATTGAATCACTGATCCATTAAGTCGTCGATTCATTGGGAAAACGATGCTGGAACCGCTTTTCAATGACTCAATCATTCAATTTTCTTGCCCCAATCCCGATCTCTCAAAGTCTGGAAGCTGACCGCTCATCGCGGAAGGCTGACCCGCCGCAGGGGGAGAACTTCGCTCCGAATAACGCGGGGAACGCCTTTTGTCAGCGTCCTGTAAAAGCGGTCACGCCACGAAGTCAAATCCTCAGTATACTTTTGACTTTCGACCTTCGACTGCCGACTTGTCTAGAGTGGCATGGCTGCCTTTTCTTTCAGAGCCTTTAGGCGGTCGCGGAGCTGGGCAGCCTTTTCAAACTCAAACTGCTTGGCGGCTTCGCGCATCTGGTTCTCAAGACTCCTGGTCAACTCCTCGAGCTGGTCAAGGGATACATCCTCGTCCGGCAATTCGGCAGGCACTGTAACATAGTCCGCCGCCACGATGGAGGCCAGGACCATATCCACAGGTCTGACAATGCTTTCAGGAGTGATGCCGTTATCCTCGTTGAAGCGTGTCTGTTTGGCCCGGCGCCGATTGGTTTCGGAGATCGCCTGGCGCATGGATTCCGTCGTGCGGTCGGCATAGAGGATCGCTTTCCCGTGCAAGTTCCGCGCCGCCCGCCCCATAGTTTGAATCAGCGCTCCCGCCGAACGCAAGTAGCCTTCCTTATCGGCGTCCAGGATGGCGACCAGCGAGACCTCTGGCAGGTCGAGCCCCTCGCGCAGGAGGTTGATACCGATCAGGACGTCAAACTCACCCCGCCGCAGGTCGCGCAGGATCTTCACGCGCTCGAGAGTCTCGATCTCCGAGTGGAGGTAGCGGCAGCGCACGCCGACTTCGGCGTAATACTCCGCCAGATCCTCGGCCATGCGCTTGGTGAGGGTGGTGACCAGAACTCGTTCATTGGCCCCGGCCCTGCGGCGAATATCACCCAGCAGGTCATCAATCTGGTGGCGTGTGGGACGGACCTCAACCTCAGGGTCAATGAGTCCCGTGGGGCGAATAATCTGCTCCACCACTTCCCCGCTGCACTTGGTCAGTTCGTAAGGGCCCGGGGTGGCGGAGATGTAAATCACCTGTCCCACCCGATGCTCGAATTCCTCGAAGGACAGCGGGCGGTTGTCCAGGGCGGAGGGTAGCCGAAATCCATAGTCTACAAGAGTCTGCTTGCGGGAGCGGTCGCCGTGGTACATGCCGCGTAACTGCGGCACGGTCTGGTGGCTCTCGTCGATGAAGATCAGGGCGTCCTGCGGAAGGTAGTCGAGCAGGGTGGGGGGCGGCTCTCCCGGCAGCCGTCCGGAAAGGTGGCGCGAGTAGTTTTCAATGCCGTGACAGTAGCCGATCTCTCTCATCATTTCCAGATCGAACAGGGTGCGCTGCTGGACGCGCTGGGCTTCCACCAGCTTTCCTTGCTTCTCGAGTTCGCCCCGCCACCACTCCAGTTCGCTGAGGATGCGCTGCATCGCTTCCTCTTTCCTCTCGGCAGGCAAAACGTAGTGGGTTCGAGGATAAATGGGCAGGCGGGAGTAAGTCTGCTTCACCTGACCGAAAAGCGGGTCAATCTGGGCCAGAGTTTCCACCTGCTCGCCCCACATTTCGATCCGGTAGGCGACATCCTCGTAGGTGGGAAAAACCTCAATTACGTCGCCGCGCACGCGGAAGGTGCCACGCCGGAAATCCGCGTCGTTGCGTTCGTATTGGATTTCGACCAGCCGCCGCAGGATGTCTCGCCGCGAAATCTTCTGCCCGGTTTCGAGCAGCAGGAGCA
>JBEKUR010000326.1:0-5408 GCA_049514855.1 Terriglobia bacterium | reverse complement strand
GGTGGCTGATCTGAGCATGAGCAACGAACTGCTGCGGGAAAAGATTCACCGCATGGAGGCCGGACGCCCTTTGGTCTGGCGGAGGCCGAAGCCATGAGCCGCGCCGCTTCGCCCTTCACGGAACGACATTACGGCGTGGTGCGTGTGACGCGCGAATGGGAACTGGCGCGTTCCAGTTTTTACTATCAACGCGCCGTCGCCGCACAACCCGACCGGGTTCTGCAACGGCGTGGACCGAAGACCGCTTGGAGCGACGCGGCGTTGCTCGGGAAGATCCGCGAAGTGCTGGCGGCCTCTCCGTTTTACGGCGAGGGCCATCGCAAAGTGTGGGCGCGGCTGCGTTTTCAGGAAGTGCGCACATCGAAGGCGCGGGTGCTGCGGCTGATGCGCGAAGCACAGCTGCTCGCGCCGTCACGCACGTTTCCCAAGGCCGCGAATCCGCACACCGGCACGATCATCACCGCGCGGCCCAACGAAGTCTGGGCCAGCGACCACACCATGACAGCCACGGTCGAGGAAGGCCATGTGACCGTGTTCGTCGCCGTGGATCACTGCACCACGGAATGCGTGGGCCTGCACGCGGCGAAAAAAGCCACGCGGTTCGAGGCGCTGGAACCGCTGCGGCAAGGAGTGCGCGACTACTGCGGCGGATTTCGTGCCGGCGCGGCGGCGGGCATCCGCAACCGGCACGACCACGGCAGCCAGTACATGAGCGACGACTACCAAGCCGAGATTGCTTTCCTGGGCATGGAGTCTTCGCCGTCGTTCGTGCGCCAGCCGGAATGCAACGGCTGCGTTGAACGCTTCATTCGCACGCTGAAAGAGCAGTTGCTGTGGGTGAGGGTGTTTCGGAACGTCGAGGAACTGCGCTGCGCACTGGCGGAATTTCGCGAGCGTTACAACCAGCGCTGGATCGTCCAGCGCCTGGGCTACCTCACGCCCGCCCAAGCTCGCCAGCAACTCCTTGCACTCGGAGCCGCTGCATGAATACACTCAATTCACTGTCCAATAAATCCGGTGCTAAACACCAGTTCCTGTACTGGGGGGAATTCACCCCTCTTGCGGCCCAAATGATGACGGAGTTCGGTACGATGAAATATGCGCGGGGCGCGTGCCAGGGCGACGCAAAACAATTGGAGCACATTGACCAGGAGTATCAGGCGCCTATTGCAAGAATTATCGATGCGGAAATCGAATACCAGAAGTGGTTGAGCGAGTCTGAAGCTGAGTGGGCGGTATATAGGTGGGCTGCCCGTAGCAGAGGGCCTGTCAAGAATGGCGGCGGGAGTCTGATGGGCTTCGTCGATTCTACTGGTTCGAGCCGATGCGCCTGTCGTTAATCTTCAATTGGCCGAATGTTGTCTGCACAAATCTACCTAAGTCTTCAGATGCTTGCTGTGGCGCCTGATCGCCGTTTGATGCTTGCTGTCGGATGCATTGCAGATCTCCACTGGTCTTGCTCGCATACGTAATCTGAGTGCGCGTTCCAAAGGAGACCGATTTCGCGCAGCCTCCAGTCGGGATCTTGCTGACATCCCCAATTTCTGTAAGCAGGCGCCGCAGGGTCTTTGTATCGATCGCTCCAGGAGGAAACTGTTGCCATCGCGATGGCTCGGTACGAAGGGCAGAGCTGGCGCCACCAATTTCTGCTGTGGCGCTGCCGTCATTGTATATCACAATTCTATAGCCAAGGGTGTTGGTAGAGCGCGATTGGGTTATGGTAGCCAGAATAGCTTTAACGCCCGTTTCCTGTTCCGCCGTCGCCGTGGCCTGGTGGTTCTCTGGCGTGATTGCCTGCTGAGCGGCTGCAGGGTTGCTTGGGAGCAACCCTGCGAACACGAGAACTAACGGAACGGACAGCAGGAAGGCATTCGTGGGCCCGTTCCCATATTTCTTTTCAATCTGCATTCGCGCTTCTACCTTAATGGTGTGCGTATGTTCATACCACGACCGTTACGGAGCTAGAGCGTTGATCAGGCCAGTGCCATTCGGACTGCCCCAGCCAGTGACCAAGTCGTAGCCCGGCTCTGCCGAATACGTGCTATTGCTGCCGCTGGTGATGTCGTGGAATTCATCATGGTAGCTGGCACCCTTACCAATCGAGTAGATGGTTGGGTTAATGAACCCCAAAGTTGAGTTCCCGTTGGCCACCGCTTGTTGATTGACGAGCGCAAGAAAGCCGGCCCATCGCGGCGCGGCGAAGCTGGTGCCGCCATAGTCTCCTGTACAGGATCCTTGGTCGCAGAGATAATTGTCAGTATTTGCTTCCGCAGCCACGTCCGGAACATTGCGTATGGTCGTGGAAGCGTGGTTGGAGGAATTGGCCACGCCGACCTGCCAACTCGGAATCGCGAAGCCATCGTCGGCAGGGCCGCCGCCGCTGTCGAGCCACGCCGTTTCTGATTGCCAAGGACCGCCCGCGCCATTCGTGGTCAAATCCGTTCCGCCGACGGCCACCACGTAAACGGATTCCGCCGGATAGCTATTGTCTGTAGAGTTCGACCCCGTGTACGCTCCCGCGTCTCCAGCTGCCACGAAAAGATTCTGGCCTTGCGCCGCAAATTCCTGGAATATGGGGTCAAGCTGCGCAGTGTCATCCGGATTCCATCCCCACGAGCAACTTAGTTGCTTGGCGATATTTTCGGTTGCCATGTCATTGAATATGTCGACGTCGCCGACACCGATTTGCGAAGTGCCTGGAGCGATATATACGCGAATTTGGCTCATCCCGGGAGCCATGGACGCCGCCTGCACGATATCCAGAACTTGTTCTCCATCATCGCCGTCTGAGCCGGCGCTGGCGCCGTCGAGCAGCACGTTCTGAATGGGAACGCTATTGCGCTGTCCTGCAAGGCTCGCGGTTACATCGTTCATGTTGTAGCCGTCGAACTCCAACAGCCCCACTGCCTGGCCACTGCCTGTGAGAGCGGTGCCGCCGTAGTAGGCTGCACGCATGTCGCTACCAAGATACGCACCACTCGGCCCCGAGCCAGTGCTGTTGCGGCGAAAGTTCGCTGGGGCCCTTTTGAACTTCGGACGTGGTAAGGAGAAATTGTTCAGCCCCGCAAGGTGCGTCACTGGGACGCTCAGGTCGAGTGAGGGCTCACGGTCCGGGGAATAGAAAGTACGGTTCTCCGTTGGATGGCGATAGGTCGTCATCGCCACATGGAAAGCCTTGTTGATCTGTGACACCGTGCCATTAATATCCACCAGCAGGCGATTCGCAGGTGTATTGGTCACGCTGAAACCTTTAGATTTGGCGAACTTCACCACAGCCTGGTAATCCTGCTTCGTGGGGCCAAACTGTTGCGTGAACTGAGCCACAGTAAGAAAATGCCGGTAATCGGGGCTGGATGGGTCATAAAGCCGTTTCAATAAGTTCGTCAGTTCGCTTTGATTGCGGAGTGGCAAAATGATCGCAAGCCTCATGCGTTGACTCTTTGACATCGGACCGACACGTGCGGCTTGGCCGTTGGTAATGGCAGGGCGAACATGCTTATGCAACACCTGAAATCGCTTTCGGGCTGCTGCTGGAATTGAGAAGAAACATAGCGCGACGAGGCAAATAAGGACGGCAGGCCCAGTGCGACCCCTTTTGCTCGTTCTCATTTTCTCCGGAATTTCCGTTTTGAGCCT
This sequence comes from Terriglobia bacterium, assembly GCA_049514855.1. Taxonomy (GTDB): domain Bacteria; phylum Acidobacteriota; class Terriglobia; order UBA7540; family UBA7540; genus CAVROP01. The sequence continues at coordinate 1,772 of JBEKUR010000326.1, read as the reverse complement.
CCCCTTTGCCCGATAGCCTACCCCTCCTGCCCCGTCGAGTCAACCGCAAGCCGCGCTGGCCTCTTGGGGGTGGTAGTGCGGCTCGTTTTGGCCATTCTGCGGAGCCGCTGTGCTGGTTTTGATCGCCCCAGTCTTCCTCGCCGCTCACACTTCCCCGCTCAATGGCTTCCGAGCGCTCGTTTGCTTTCCGCCCTAGTTCGCTAACCGTCCGGCAGCGGCAACGCCGCGATCATTCTGAGCATGCTGCCGAACAGCCTCCGACTCAGATGCCCTTCGGCTAGTAAGAGCCAATAATAGCGCGCATGTCTCACCAGCCGACCGCCCGTTCGCGTGCAACCTTCAAAACGGAAATGCGGGCTAAGACTTATCGTCCACTAGAATGCAAACCGAGCCGCCGGAAAACCGCTGATCTTTCTGGGGCCTGCTCTGGTGGCAAATTCGTTGTGTCCAGGGCAGGAGAAGCGTACGATGCGCTAACTGGAGGTCCAAATCGGAGATTCTGGGTTAAGATCTGCTAGAGGTGCAATATTGCAATTCGTAAGGAACTTGGTCTCGCCGTCCCACATTTCTACACCGCTTTTGATATCCCGGGTTCTGTTCGTTCTCCTTTGCGCTGCGGCGACGGAAATCGTCGCGAGCCAAAATACCCCGAACAACGATAAGCAGGAGGGCACGGTCCAGACGGAGATGCGCAACGTCACGTATCACTTTTCGGACACCGTGGCAGTGGAAATAAAATCGCTGAACGGTGAACTCGTGCCCCTCGGCAAAAACGAGTTCCCCATCTTCGACGACAAGGGCTCGTTTAACCTGCGCATCAGCACGGGGGAGATCGCCATTGATTCGTCAAACTTGGCAAACGTTCTCAATTCTTATGTTTTCGCGCGTCCGCATTCGCCCTTGACAGAGCTATCCATCATCGTTGAGAAGGGGCACCTGAAAGTGAAGGGAAAGCTCCATGACAAAGGGGACATCCCGTTCGAGACGGAGGGGATTCTCATTCCCACCGCTGACGGAAAACTTCGCCTGCACAACGAGAAGATCAAGGCCATGCATGTCCAAGTAAAAGGTTTGATGGATCTCTTCGGTGTCGATTTAGGCGAGTTGATGAAGGAGGGCAAAGTTCCGGGTGTGCGGGCAGAAGAGGACGATCTGATCATTGATCTTGAACAGATCCTGCCGCCTCCCCATATTGAAGGCAAGGTGGTCTCCGTACGAATTGAAGGCGACAAAATCATTCAGGTTTTTGGCGGTTCGGATGTCAAGCCTGTGAAAAATATTCGCGCCGGAAATTACATGGCCTACAAGAACAATCGTCTCCGCTTCGGCAAGCTCGTCATGAACGATGCGGATTTGATACTCATCGACATGGATCCAAAGGATCCACTCGATTTCTATTTGGAACATTACAAAGAACAGCTTTCGGCGGGCTATGCAAAAATTACGCCGGATTCCGGCTTGCGCATGTTCATAAAAGACTATAACAAGCTTCATCCCGCAAAAGCGTCTCCCGGCAACGACAAAACGAAGTAAAGTTGAAGAGCGGAACCTCTCGGCTCGTTGTGCGGCCGACGTCGTTGTGTCTTTAGTTGTCGCCGGACCGGTTTAAGGTTGTCATTAGCTAACTTAAAATGAAAGTTCGGGCTAAGTCCTTCCATGAGAAGGCCGGTTAGTGTCAAGCCATTCCTTTCTTTTCCCCTCTTTTTTTTCATTCCCCGAGTTTTCTTGGAGGAATTTCACACCAGGATCGCCTAGCATCGACGATCGCCAGC
>JBEKUR010000325.1:0-5456 GCA_049514855.1 Terriglobia bacterium | reverse complement strand
AGCAGCATCCTCAGGCGCACACCGGGATCGGCGGGCTCCGTCATGTCGACGTCGATGGCCCAGGGCTGCGAGGCGTCGAACGTAGCGCCGGCGATCTCCTGCTGGCGGCGGTGTTGCCAGTCTTCGATCCCCTGCAAGGCGCGCCGCCTCAGGCCTTGCTGCGCGCGCTCAAGCCTTTCGCGGCGCGAGTAGAGCCAGGCGAGGTCCTCGAGCTGCTTTTCCCAGAGCGCGTCGCCGGGACCGAAGGCGCTCATGAGTTCCTCTGTGAGGGTTTGGAATTGTTCCGGGTCTTCGCCCAGCGCCAGCATGGCGTGACGGCGATTTTCGTCCGCGACGTATCCGCCGTGCTTCAAGGCGTTGAGCTTGGAGTTCTGCTTGGCGGCGGCGCTGCGCGGGCCGGTGGAATGCTGGGCATTCTGGCGCGCGGCGGCGAGCAACGCGGGCGTAAGTTGGGGTGATTTGCGTAAGGACATGGTTCCTCCTGGGACGGGGTGTTGGGATAGCGAGGAAAGGACTTCCCCGCGGGTTAGGCTTTTCACATGAGTAGGCTACCACAGCGGCGCGGCGTTGTCAAGAGACAATGTGTCCACATGTCTAGCCCAGGAGTTCTGCAATTGATTCATTGATTCATTGGGTCATTGAATCATTGAAGAGCGGCCGAGGGGCAAGAGCAGTTATGAATTATGAATCGTGAGTCCGGGATTGCGAGCGGAGGTTCCACGACATGAACATCTGGAGCCCGAAGAAGCGAGATGAGAAATTGAATTACACGCACAACAGTCCCGTGAAACGAGGCCTGGTCAAGCACTCGCGCGATTGGCGGTGGCCCCGCCGCGGCGAGAGGTTCTATTTCTGGAATGAGGGTTCGACGTTGGGCATGGACAAGATGCTGTGATGGCCGAGGGTCGCATACATCCCGACAAAAACCGTCGGGACGTATGCGCCATCCGAGAGGGTGGCGACTTGAGGGGCGGAGAAATGGCTTGATTTAGGCCCAGCATGAGTGGTAGGGTCTTGGCTGGATCATCCGTGACCCGGTGCGGCCTCGGTGCCGGAAAAACATGGGGTCGTTTTACCAACTTCTCGAAGACGCTGTGCTGGCAGAAGGTGTCCCAAGAAACATATGGGCGGAGTTTGTCCGCGCCCTCAGGGATCCTGCGCATGGAGCGATTCGGTGTTGGAAGGGTGCAACAACCCCAGGAAGGTTTGTTCTGCGCGCTTGGCGACGCGAATGGCGGGTAAACGCACTCCGAGCGGCAGACCTTGCCAAACCCTTGGTACGCATGCTCAGAACCGATGGCCCGGCGCGTTTCAGAGCCAGTCTTGCCGGTCTCGCGTGCTGCAGGGCGTTCGAGGCCTACTGGCAATCCCCTCCGGCGGGAATCTCAAGAAAGGCCACGCTAACTACAGTGCGTACGGTCGGGGAGTTGTGCCGATATACCTTCGACGAGGATCCGGGAGCGGCGGGAATCTCGCCAGCTATTTACAACAGCCTTCTTGCCTTGTTTCGCCAAACCAATCCTGCAGAGCAAGGGAGGGTGCTGGCGCTCTTCAAGCGGCCGCTGGGCAGGATGAAGAGCATTCCGGAATCTTGCCGCGAGTGTGATCCACCTTACGTCGATCGGCTCAGCATCATTTGGGCATCCCCGGAGGCGGAGGCTAGAAAGTACTCAGACGCCGATGCCCTGAGAAACGCCTTAGGCTTAGTCCGGTTCCAAGCTGGTAATGACCTCGTAGCCTTCAGCTATATATTACCCGAGGATACTCCCGCGTTGATTCCGACAAGCGTGGAGGCCATGGGAGGATGGGCTTTCTGGCCGGCACGAGGCGGGGCAGAGCAACGAACTATGGACTATACTACGGGCAGTCGTGGGCCACGGGAATACATTCATCCCGCGGAAGTTGCCCCCACGGCCATGCGCTACCGCTCGCTGGGCAGTTCGAAGCGAAATTGGGACGACTAGAGGGCTGCCTGCATCTAAAGAATTGGACTGGAAATGCAAAGGAAACTCCCCAAGCTGGAGTACCGCAAGGTCTCTGAGATTCCCGGGGCTCTCGGTGCACTGGAATACGATGAGCTGGCATCATTGGTAGAGGCCCGTTTGGGGGGCTCCGACGCCGGACTGCCCTCCACCGATGTAGAAGAAGACCCCGGCGATATACTGCTGTATGCTTTTCGACAGGGCGAGCCTGCCCTTAAGACCCACCTAAGGGAAGCGGTTAGCCAAGTGTTGGAAAAACAACTGAGAGCCTTGGCGCTCGAGGGGGCGCCGTTTCTAGACGGCCCGAGAGCGTTGCTGGACAGGGCCTTCTTCCTTGTTGGCATGACCGGCGCTCGCGAGGCGCTGCCCACGGTAAGAAAGTTTCTGCCTTTTGCGGAATCCCTGGACAGACTGCTCGTCACCCGGCTCTTGGGTACAATTGCCAGCCTTGGCAGCGAGGGCGACAGCGCGCTCGTACCCTGGCTGCTGGAGAAAGCCGCCGACCCGGAACTGTGCCGGATTGCCCTCCAGGCGCTCTTCAGCATTCACCGTCCTTCCGCGGCCGCTGCACTTCCGGATGCCGCCCGTGGATTGCTAAGCAAGGGCCAGGACGGCGCGGAGCTGTTGGCCCGGACTCTGGCTTTGCTCATGCCACCCCTCTCGCAGGCTGAGCAGGTGGAATTCTTCAAGCAAGCTGAACTTTCGCTCCGCCGGCAGTATGCGTCCGAGGTCGCTGAGGTGCTGGTTCACGCGATCGAGTTGACGCCGGGGCTGGCGCCGCGAGCCCAGCGTCTTGCAGGGTTCTGGAGGTTCAAACCTGTCGCCGTACCAAAGGAGGTGGTCCATGAGACTCGGGGAGCGGCTCCTGCGCAACCCGCTTTGACCCCCGAGGTCGTAGGGAAACACAGGCGGACCCCATTCGAAAAGAAAGGCATTGCCCTCGCCCATATTGAACGAGTCCAAGGGTACATCCAACAACTGGAGAGCCATAAGGGTCCGCGCGAACAGGTTCTTTTCAAAATCGAACGCGAAATGAACTATCTGGCAGAGTTCCAGGGCGGCCAGCCCGAAGACGCCCCGTATTATTCCCAAACCCTGGCAACTCTCGCGGATCGCCTCTTGGAGCACAATCTGCTCGAACACGCCCGCGTCTGTATCGCTACGGCTCGCCGAGTTGCGCCATGGGATCCCTACCCAGTGAGTCTCGCAATCAGGCTCCACAGTCGTGAGGGCGATCTTGATCGAGCGGGGCAAGTGTTTGAGGAGGCGGTCGCGGCCGGACTTGCCGACGAGGTCATTTACGGTTCGCTTCTGGACGCCTACGGCAAGGCGGGGAATGTCGAGAAGGCGCAGGAAGTGTTTGAACGAGCGGCTGGGGTTGAACTGGCCAATGTAGTGATGCACAACGCGCTGCTCGACGCCTACGGCAAGGCGCGAAATGTCCAGAAGGCGCAGAAGGTATTTGATTCGGCGGTCGCGGCCGGATTTGCCAACGAGGTCACTTACAGTTCGCTGCTCGACGCCTACGGCAAGGCGGGGAATGTCGAGAAGGCACAGGAGCTGTTTGACTTGGCGGTCGTGGCCGGACTCGCCGATGAGGTCACTTACAATTCGCTGCTCGACGCTTACGGCAAGGCGGGGAATGTCGAGAAGGCACAGGAGGTATTTGACCAGGAGGTCGCGGCCGGATTTGCCGACGAGTTCACTTACGGTTCGCTGCTCGACGCTTACGGCAAGGCGGGAAATGTCGAGATGGCGCAGGAAGTGTTTGAACGAGCGGTCGGGGCTGGACTGGCCAATGTAGTGACGCACGACGCGCTGCTCGACGCTTACGGCAAGGCGGGAAATGTCGAGAAGGCGCAGGAGGTATTTGACTTGGCGGTCGAGGCCGGATTTGCCAACGAGGTCACTTACAGTTCGCTGCTCGACGCTTACGGCAAGGCGGGAAATGTCGAGATGGCGCAGAACGTATTTGACCAGGCGGTCGCGGCCGCACTGGCAAACGAGGTCACGTACTGTGCGCTTCTGGATGCGTGTGCCCGGGCACGAAAGAGCGACCGATTGCTCGTATATTTCGGGAAAATGCTCGACGCAGGGTTCAAACTGTCGGCCCATGGGAAGATTGTTACCGCGACGACCGTCCTGAAGGGCCTGGCTTATGCGGGGAGGAGCGAAGAAGCCTTTCATGTTATACCCGAGGACTTCTTTGGCGACGAAACGCTGTTCTTCTACAGCATGAGGCATCCGGACCCAGACGTGGCGTTACGCCGCTTGGATGCTTTCGGTCAAAGGGGCCTAGCCGGCCAGTTTGTTTGCCGCTTCCGTTCCGCACGTAGGGAAAAGCAGGCGATGGCCGTCCAGATTGTTCTTGGAAACCTCCGTGACGTCCTCAGATACCCCGGCGGACTGTCCCCATTTACCCTGACCCAATTGACGGCCACGCAATCCCATTGCTACAGGCTGCTGGAGGAGTGGCAGGACATGTATGATGCCTGGAGCGGAATTACGACCGAAACGCTTCCGCTCGGGCCGCGAATTACCTTCCTCTCGGGCCATGGGCGTGATTCGATTACATGGGCTCGCCAAAACCACAAGGCTGCGGGGACCCAGCAGAGACTGCTCGTCGAAGGTATGCAGGAGGTTCTGCAGGGCCTTGCGCTCGAACAATCCTCTTCCTTTTCCTTGCAGGATGCCGGTATTACCGTGGCCTACGGCGGCGTCATTTCGGCTTTGAAAGAAGTGCAAGACGGAATCTCTCTCCTACCCTTGAGCAAGAGGGAAAACGTGGTCAGCGCGCTGCGATCCCGGGCGCGGGTTTGGGATTGGCGCCAGCCACTCGAGGACCTACCCGAAGTCGCCCCCGATGAACACGCCGAAGTTCGCGCCGGCCGATTCGCATTGCTTCAGATGGTCGGGTTAGCTGCGTAGAACTGCCCCCCTTCCGGGAAGGCAGGGCGCTTCCAGAATTACAGCAAGCAAAACTCAAACGCGGGTGCCGGTAGAGTAGGAGAGAAAGCGATCCCGCAGAGCGGGACGTCTTCCTCTCCCCTCGTCAAACCGGGCGTGCGGATTTCCCGCATCCGGCTTCCACGCAAACTCTCGCTGCCGAGCGGTACGCTGACCGAAAAGCCAGCTTAGCGCGGCGGCAAAACCTCGGTCTAGGATGAGAACTGTTCCCCAACCTTGCGGCTGGTTCTCCGTAGGGGGACTTGCGTCCAAGCGGAATTCCCACCCTCTGACTCAGCGCGTTTGCGTTCCGGCCCCTTCGCTCCATCCCGCAAGGCGGGATTACCTGCTTCTTCGCTACTGTAGGCCGGTCCGACTCCCTACGGAGCCGCCTCCAGGGTTATGCATTCCCCCCAGGGCGTGGGCGGCTCTACAGGCTGCGGAAAAACCCGTTTGGCCTGTCATTCCGAGGAGCCGCAGGCGACGAGGAATCTCGCATTGTCTTGAAAACACTCAGAGCGAGATTCC
>JBEKUR010000324.1:0-5464 GCA_049514855.1 Terriglobia bacterium | reverse complement strand
TTAGATGGGTCACAGGGACCTCCTTGTGACCCAAACTTATCTCAGCCCTCAGGCAACCACCGATCCGCTCACCTCACGCGTAGCGTCCGCCGCCGGGCGGCTTGGTTCAAACGGCGTTCGAGGAAATTGGCCGGCTTAGTACCGGGCTTTTAGGAAGTGATTTCCACGCTTGGCATCGACACTGAACGGATTATGGAGAACTCGGAAGTAATCCAATTGCCGCGCGCCAGGTCCGCCACAGGTTGAGCTTCGAAATACTGGTCCCAATGGCAGCCAATAGTGAGAGCGCTCAGTTTCGATAGAGATGAGAAGAAAATCGGCCAAATCAATACTGAAGAGCGGTATGCACGCATGTGCTGCGTGTTCATCTCGACGAGTCCGTCAATCAGATTCTTGCCCACCGACACCATAAGAGTCCAAAACATCCTGCAAGGCTACGATGCCTTCAAGTTTGTGCACGTCAGCGCGGCTAACGACTGGCAGAGTGTCCAACTGGGCTGCGCCCATACGCTCCAGCGCAAAATGAAGCGACTGGTCCATGTGGACGTGCGGAAAATCAGGTGAGTCAACAAGCTCAGTCAACCGTCTAGTGGCGGCACCTTCAGCAAGAGCGTGCTGGAGATTACTCCGGCTGACAACACCGACTACCCCTCGCTCATCGATAACCGGCCAACTGTGGCATTGACTGGATTGTGTTTTTTCGAGAGCCTCTCCGACCGTCATCCGAGCTGCCAGAATCTCTTCGGCAGCGCGCATCGCGTGGATCACTTGGCGTTGTCCCTGTTGCTGACGCGCCTCGGCGCTTGGCAAATGAATGCCATCCTGACGCGCCAAAACTTCATAGATGGGCTGCCGTTGCAGCCGTGAGGAGATGAAGAAGCTGACGAGATTTGAAATCATCAGCGGAACGATGACCGCGTAATCGCGTGTGATCTCAAAAATCATAACGACGGACGTCATCGGCGCGCGCACAATCCCGGCAAACGCGGTTCCCATTCCGACCAGTGCATAAACCCCTGGGGTCGCGACATAGGCCGGTAGCAAAGTGTGCGCCACGCTGCCAACGATTCCGCCGAGCATCGCCCCGATGAACAAGCTCGGTCCGAAAATACCGCCAGCATTGCCCGAGGCGTAGCTGGTAGTTACCGCCAGAAGTTTGAGGACTAGCAGCAGAACCATCAGCCTGACCGCCATCCCGCCGTTCAAAGCTGTGCCGACATGCTTGTAGCCCACACCTAGCACTTGAGGCACGAACCAGCCCATTATTCCAACCATCAAGCCGCCTGCCAGGGGTTGGACCCATACGGTTTTTCGGGGGAATCGCAGAAAGCGCTCCCGCATGCCGAGAAGCAGCTTCGTGAAAACCACGGACACCAGCCCTCCGGCCACTCCGAGAACGGCGTACACAACAAATTCCAGCGGACTCACCAATTGGTATTGCGGCACCCGAAAAAGCGGATCATTCCCAAGTAAGAGGCGCAGCATCGCCCAGGAAGTGGCTGAGGCCAGAACCACCGACCCCAGCACCGGCGCATGAAGATCCCCAACGACTTCCTCGAGTGCAAACAGGACTGCCGCTAGAGGTGTATTGAACGCGGCAGCGATTGCTGCCGCTGCTCCCACCGGCAGGAGCGCCTTCACTTTCTCGGGGCGCAATCCCAGCTTTCGACCCAACACGGACGCTAGTCCCGCGCCCACTTGAACAGCTGGGCCCTCGCGTCCCAGCGGTATTCCGCTTGCCAATGTAGCGGAGGTGCAGAAGAATTTCCCAAAAACCGTGCTCAACGAAATGCGACCTTCCCGGGCGAACAGGGCAGCTTTTGTTTGAGGAACACCACTGCCGCGAGCTTCCGGAAAGTACCGAAACAACAAATAACCCATCGCTAATGAGCCCGTCACAGGAACCAGTAGCCGCCGCCAGGCGGCGCCACCCGCCGGGTAGAGTCGTGCGCCAAATCGCTCGGTAAGCAGAATGAACGCGACAACGATGGCGCCCACCAATGCGCCGATCAGCAGCGTCAGTACCAGGAAGACTTGTTCCTCACGATCTTGCAGAAGTAGATTCCATTGACGTATTGGTGCATTCCACCAGATCGCTCTCGGCTGCTCTTCGGGTTCCTTCATGGACCGCCTTTCTCCAGGGACTAGCATATCTCACCGACGACGCAACGATCAGGCACTCACGATGCCAGGACGAGACTTTCGCATTCAAGCTGGGGTTGCATTGTCGCCGTTTGCGAGTTTAAGGAGTTTCAAGACCGGCTTGAGAGTAAGACCCTGTATCAGAATGGAAAAGATAACGACGCCGAATGTCAGGTTCAAGATTTGCTCGCGATAGGGAGACGTGCTGGGCAAGCTCAGAGCGAGGGCCAGCGCCAAAGCTCCACGGAGTCCACCCCAAACGGCTATGTGCTGCCAACGAAACGGAATCTTTTCTGAGAAGGAATTGCTTAGAGGAACGAGCAGGTAGACCGACAGCACGCGTCCGAGAAGTACGGCAACGATGGCCAACACGACAGAGGTCCAATTCTGTAGGAGTTCACGAACATGGATTTCCAGGCCGATCAAGAGAAACACGAGAGAGTTCATTACGAACGAAATGTACTCCCAGAACGACTGCATTGCGGTCCGCGTGCGGGCGCTCATCCCTCTTTTCGCGCCAAAATTGCCGAGCATCAGCCCCGCGGCTGCGGTCGCGATCACGCCTGACAAGTGCAGATGAAACGCGAGCAGATAGCTGCCGTACGCAAGAATGGTTGTCAGAGTAATTTCAATCTGGGGATCATCGAGCGCCCCCGTAATATGACTCGCCAGATATCCCAACACTGAACCCAGGATGGCTCCGCCGGCGACGGCTAGGAAATACTGCCCGGCGCCCTTCGGCACGCTCAACTTTTCGGCAACGACAGCGCCGAAGAAGATTCCATAGAGAACGACCGCCGTTCCGTCATTCAGAAGACTCTCTCCCTGCATGATGAGGGACAGCCGCTTGTTGACGTTCAGGTCTCTGAAAATGGCCAGCACAGAAATCGGGTCTGTGGCGGAGATGATGGAGCCGAAGAGAAACGCAACAAGAACAGGCAGGCCGATCAACCAATGCACGACGTATCCGGTCACAAGGGCGGCGAGTAGCACACCTGGGTTGGCGAGCAGCAACAATGGTACGGAATTCCGAAGCAGTTCCCGCAAGTCGAGCTTCACGCTGCCTTCGAAGACCAACGCAGGAAGAAACAGTATCAAGATCACATCGGGCGTCAGCCAATCGGGCCGGTTACCCGGCTGCAGTGGCGACAAGATTGGGATATGAATGAATCCTAGGAGCAACCCGCCCAATACGAGGGATACGGTGTAGGGAATGCGCAGGCGCTTCGCCAGCATCGCGATGATCGCGGCGGCGATGAGCAGCCAAACCAAGAATTCTATGCCGGAAGTTGGCGTCATTTCAGAAATGCACCACTTTCGAATTGCTCGATTTCATTAACGAACGCTTGGCGCATTCCCACTCCCAAAAGCAGTTCTGACGTCTTGACGAAGTAGGTAGACGAGCAAAGCGCCGGCAACGATGAACCCGGCGGCGCCTCTCACGAGATCACCCATGAAGGCACTCACTACATCTCCCAAGACCTGGGTCGCGATGATGGCCACTGCTAGTCGCCACCCCCAAAGACGGCATCTGAACCAGCCTGTTCCGGCTGCGAATAGAGCGCTGCCCAGCAGGAGAAAAAGAACCCCGACGACTCTCCCACGAGGGGCGAGCTGATTGTAGGCGCGCAGATTGAGCGCCCACATGCGGTCCAGCGGTGTGCCTCGCCAAAGCAAGGTCGTCCCTGCGAGGGAGGCCATGACGAATCCGAAAAACAAGAAGACGCCAACGGCTTTGAATCCGCGTGGCAACTGGGTTCCTCGCGTCATTTCCTGCCGGGATTTGCAGTTTGCATGGCCCACTATAAATCTTTGGCGAGAGTCCCGGAAGAACTTTCGGCATGTTTCAGGGAGGGTAAATGAACGCTATATCGATGTGGTTTCCCACTCAACGCCTTAACGCGAACAAGGCCGTTCTCTTAGGCGGCCTTGTCGTGGGACTCCCTTTGCTGTTGGAGGCACTCCATTAAGAAGCCGTTCTGCGACGGAAGCCAGGAACGAGTCGGCTTGGGGCACGAACCCCAAGCCTGTGATCTACCACCAACGCAACCGAAGCCCGCCAGTTAGTTCTTGCTGCGATAGGCCTCAATCACTATGAATTTTTCCCATGCCTTGCCGTCGTCTGATCTTTCGCCTAGCCAAGTAAAATGATTCTCGGAGATGTTCGTGTAGGTAGCGCGCGTAAACACATGGGAGGCAATGGGCTCCTTCATGCTGTACGTAATTCCTTTTTCATCGATCTTCACGCCGCCCAGCTCTTCTGTTCCTAGGTCCACCCAGGTGCCACCCAGACCGTTTAGCCACTTTATATTCCAGGTCTTCTTCTTTGCATCATAGGTGCGAAGGTTTATGCCCAGCACCAGGAGCTCGCCGGTGAGCGTAGTCATCCGGTATTCGTCCGCAATCACAAAGCCGTCAAGAATGAAGCGCCCTTCCCATGTCGCTTCTAAATTCTCCCAAGTTCCGTCGCCTTCCTTTAGTTCTACCTTGCAACTCCATTTGCCGATAAGAAAGGCAAATCGAGACAGTTCTGGGGGTGCCTTGGGATTGAGTTTCGCGTGCTCTTGTTCGTCATTTTTCATGGCTTGCGAATTCTCCTCTGAAGTTTCTAGCATGGGTCGTGCAAGGACCCGCGGGCGCTGAGGCGCCTGCGCCTGGATTGGTATAACGAGAGACATCACGCAAACCGCCAGCAGTGCAGTCTCTCTTTTCACGATCGCCTCCGTTTGAATCGGCCCCGCAGCACATTTTAGTGGCATGCAAACTCACATTCACGGCACTGCGTGACGATCGAGGATGATACATCCCGCCTCCAGATTTTCAACCGAGAATCGTTCTCACTTCGCGGTCTTGTCGTAAGGCATCAAGTCCATTCGAGGGATTGTCCCATGGCGCTCTTGCAGAGGTGCGGATTTGCGACCCGATCCCAGGGGTGACGGAGACGGGTAGTCAGCGAGTCAGAGATGTGCGTCACTGATGTCAGGATCCAGAACGGAGTTGTAGGAAATGGTTAGTGTGCCCACGTATGTGGCAAGGGCGTGGGGCACTGTTGGGGAACAACTAGAGGAGACAGCTTGGTAGCTAACCGACGCCAAAACAAAGGCTTATGATGTTCGGCTGTGTAGTTAACAGCCGAATGCTCTACCATTGAGCTACCGGGGAACCGCGAAGGAAGGAATTCTTTTCTGCATTAGCAGTCTCATGCTTATCCGGTTGTTTCAGCAAGCCCCAATTAGTAGTATATGGGCATGCCGCGCCCAGCGTTTGCGAAAACCTTACGCGAGTTCCAGTCGATGTTCTCTACCGAAGAAGCTTGCCAGAA
>JBEKUR010000323.1:0-5480 GCA_049514855.1 Terriglobia bacterium | reverse complement strand
GCCAGGGTGACGGCAAATTCTCGGAAGAGCCGGCCGATAATATCCCCCATGAACAGCAGCGGGATGAGACCGGCAATCAGGGAGATGGTGAGTGAGACGATCGTAAAGCCAATTTGCTTGGACCCTTTGAGCGCCGCTTGCAGCGCCGGCTCCCCTTCTTCGATGTATCGCGTAATGTTCTCGATCATTACGATCGCGTCGTCGACGACGAAACCGGTGGAAATGGTCAAGGCCATCAGCGTTAAGTTGTTCAGGCTGTAGCCGAGCACATACATCACCCCGAAGGTGCCGACCAAGGAGAGAGGAACGGCGACACTGGGGATGACGGTGGCGGAAAGATTGCGCAGGAACAGGAAGATAACCATCACAACTAACACTACCGTCAGCATCAACGAGAATTGCACGTCCCTCACCGACGCGCGAATGGTATTGGTCCTGTCGGTCAAGATGCCGACGTGAACCGATGATGGCAGGGACGAGGTGAGCTGCGGCAGCAGTGTCTTGATGCGATCGGCGACACTGATGATGTTCGCGCCCGGCTGCCGCTTAATGTTGACGATGACGGCAGGAGCGTCGTTCATCCAAGCCGCTTGGTGAACGTTTTCAGTGTCGTCGGCGACCGTGGCGACATCAGTCAATTTGACGGGGGAGCCGTTCCGGAACGCGATGATGAGCGGTGCATAGTCGCTGCTCGATAGCAACTGGTCGTTGGCGCCGATCTGGTAGGACTGATGGGGGCCATCAAAGTTGCCTTTCGCCTGGTTGACGTTGGCGGCGACGATGGCGCTGCGGAGATCCTCCAGGTTGAGGCCGTAAGATGCCAGCATCGTGGGATTTGCCTGAATACGAACGGCAGGTTTCTGCCCGCCGCTGATACTGACCAGACCGACGCCGGGCAATTGCGAAATCTTGGGTGCCAACCTGGTGTCGGCGAGGTCCTCGACCTTGGAAAGCGGCAGGTCTTTTGAGGTCAGCGCCAGCGTCAGGATCGGTGCATCGGCCGGGTTGCTCTTGCTATAGATCGGTGGGGTCGGAAGGTCCGGGGGAAGGTAGGTACCGGAAGCATTGATCGACTGCTGCACTTCCTGCTCGGCCACGTCGATGTTAAGGCTGAGAGTAAACTGCAAGGTGATGACCGAGCAACCGTCGGAACTGGTGGAGGTCATCTGTTGGAGTCCGGGGACCTGTCCGAACTGCCGCTCGAGCGGAGCGGTCACCGAAGACGCCATCACCTCCGGGCTTGCGCCGGGATAAAATGTAATGACTTGAATGGTGGGATAATCCACCTCTGGTAGTGCCGATACCGGTAACCCCTTATATGCAACTGCGCCCGCCAACAGGATGGCCACCATCAGCAGGGAGGTAGCTACGGGCCGGAGAATAAATGTCCGTGAGGGGTTCATTTAGCTTCCCTTCTGGGCCTTTTCGCCGTACATCTGCACCCTGACCTTACTTCCTTCTTGGAGTTTGTCGACGCCGGTCATGACGACGACATCGCCAGGGGAAAGACCGGAGGGGACTTCGGAGTCATAGCCTTCCGTCGTGCCTATAGTTATCGGACGGACGGTCACCGTTGAATCTGGTTTCACTAGGAACACATAAGTTGTTTGCGAGTTCCGCTGCACGGCGGCAGTGGGCACCAGTGTCACCCCGTGCTTCTCCTCGACCAGCAATCGGGCGTTGACGAATTGATTGGGGAACAGCGCATTGGCTTTGTTGTCAAAAGTGGCCCTCATCCTGACCGTGCCAGTGGTTTGGTCGATTTGATTGTCGAGCGTCGTCACCCAACCTTGCGCAATCTTCGCCTTCATTTCTCGATCGTAGGCGTCCACTCTCAACCGCTCTCCGGCGCGCATTTTTTGGAGTACGACCGGAAGCTGATCTTCGGCGATGGTAAAGATCACACTGATGGGCTGAATCTGTGTGATCACCAGCAGCCCGTTTGTGTCGGAGGCATGAACGATGTTCCCCGGATCCACCAGTCGCAGGCCAACACGGCCGGTAATGGGCGCCGTGATGTGGCAATAAACAAGATTGAGTTTTGCGCTGTCAATCTGCCCCTGGTCGGTTTTCACGGTTCCCTCGTCCTGTTGGACCAGGGCTTTCTGTGTCGCAAGTTGCTGTTCGGGAATCGCGTTCTGCGCTAACAACGTTTGATAGCGGGCAAGATCGATACGCGCATTGTCGAGCAATGCCTGGTCCCTGATCTGTTGTCCTTCGGCCTGCGTCAACTGAACTTGGTAGGGCCGGGGGTCAATTTCCACCAGCAGGTCACCCTGGTGAACGATATCGCCCTCTTTGTAAAGGACCCGCATCAACTGCCCATCGACGCGACTCTTCACGGTCACGGTATAAATCGGAGTTACTGCTCCGAGCCCTGTAATATATACGCCGATGTCGCCCTTTCCAGTTTTCGCCGCGACCACGGGCACGCTTTGTAACCTGAGATTCGCCCCCTGTGCAGCGATGGTCGTCGCTTGCTTCGCCAGCATTCCCTTCCGCACACGGTACGCGCCGTAGCCCAAGACCGCGAGCGCCAGGAGCCAAACCCACCAACGGCGCTTCGGCTTCTTCCCTGGGACTCCTTGCAATGTACCCGGTTCAATCTGCACTTCATTTCTTTCCATCGTGCTGGGCGTACTCATGGTTCTGTCCTTATTCAATAATCAAACCGCCGCAAAATGACGGCTGCCATACCTGTTGAAATAGGCGGAGTTATTTCGGCCAAACCTGAGGGCCAGCAATGGTCGTCTGGATAGTCTGAAGACCTTCTACGACTGACCCCTTCCGAGTTCGGGTAAGCTCCTGCTCCTTCCGCAAACCGCTTAGCCACTTGAGCTTGGAGGCTGCTTGATAGCTTTATCCCAAAATCCTTCCTTCCACCGGGTTTCGGCCGCGCGCCAAGCCAATCATTGATGAGCGTTACCCTATTAATGGACGGCCAATGCGTCGGCTTGGTTACGAAAGCCGTTAGCCAATAATGCTTTAGCACCGAAAGAGGTGTGAGGGTGGCCAGAAAGTCTCTTTGTGTTCGACCCCCCGCAGGCAAAATGAACAAGCCAACACCACGCGGTGGCTCACCGCCCTGCCCGGCGGACAGCTTGGGAAAGGAGGTGCTTCGCGTTGGTGGTCGATTAACTGGTTGCACAGAAATCTCAAGATAACCGAGTCCCGCTTTGAAGGTCAACCATAATACGGGATTCAGGAGTCAGGATTCAGGATACGGGGAGGTGCGCTGGTGGTTCTTCCCTGAACCCTGAATCCTGACTCCTGTCTCACAAGCGGCCTGAAAGAGAGGCCCACGCGCGAGAAAACATGGGGACATCGCGCGCGCGGATGCTAGAATGGCTTCTTTCAGCAGCATGTTGGAGTGGCGGCGCCCGCACGAAGGCACGGATTTCTTGGGTTGGAATCGGGGCAACTTGCCACCCGCTTTTCCTGTCAGTCCACTTTCGACCTTCGACCATCGACTGTCGACTTGGTTGCTTTCATGTTGAAGCTCAACCCGGAACAGCTCCAGGCGGTTGAACAAGACGATGGACCGCTGCTCGTCATAGCGGGCCCGGGAAGCGGCAAGACA
The DNA here is from genome assembly GCA_049514855.1 of Terriglobia bacterium. Lineage (GTDB taxonomy): Bacteria > Acidobacteriota > Terriglobia > UBA7540 > UBA7540 > CAVROP01. Next base: position 1,900 of record JBEKUR010000323.1, on the reverse strand, counting down.
CGAGTCATCACGCAACGTATTGTCCATTTGCTCGAGCACGCCCCCGGACTCGAACCGCAAAACATTCTAGCCTTAACCTTCACGGAGAAGGCTGCCGGAGAGATGAAGTACCGTGTAGGCCAGGCCCTGCCTGACCTCGCCACCTTCCCACACGTCTCCACTTTTCACGCCTTCGCCTACGGAGTCGTCTGCGGCCAAGAGGCAGACCATGAGCAGGGCGGGGAGCGCATGTTGCTGGACAAGGAGGATGTGTGGGTTTTCCTCAGGCAACGCATGGAGCAGCTCCAGCTCGAGTTCTACCAAAAGCTGGCTGAACCCGGGGCCTTCCTGCACGCTCTGAGTGAGTTCTTTTCTCGTTGCCAGGACGAGCTTATCGAGCCGGAGGACTTCGAGAAATATGCCCACGAGGCTGAAAGAACTTTTCTGGAGAATGCCGCCAGGCTGAAGCCCGAGGAGCGCACCCTCGAAGACGAGGAGATTCAAAAGAAAAAGGAGTTGTCGCGGGTCTTCCGCAACAGCCGCCGGCTGATCGAGCGGGCGGGTAGTTCCAGTCTTGGCAGCCTGATTCCAGAGGCAGTGCACCTGTTCGACCGCCATGCGGAAATCCTCCAGCGTTACCGCGCGCAGTTCCGTTTTGTCCTGGTGGATGAGTTTCAGGACACCAACTACGCTCAGGTGGAGCTGCTCAAGCGGCTGGTGGCGCCACCCTTCAACATTACCGCCGTCGGCGACGACGACCAGGCCATCTACCGCTTCCGCGGGGCCTCACACGGCGCCTTCGACATGTTTGGGCAAGTATTCCCAGGACACCGGACCATCTTTTTGAATCGCAATTACCGCTCCACCGAGCGCGTGCTGCGGGTTGCGGATGTGGTCATCAAGAAGAACGAGGACCGATATCCTTCCAAGCCGGAGCTGAGGCCTGAGCGCGAAGAAGGCTGCCCAGTTTACCTGCTGGGCAGCCCGGACTATGTGAGCGAGGCGAATTGGGTTGCGGGAGAAATACAGCGGCTCGTGGCTAAGGGCTCTTCCTATCGCGACATTGCCGTCCTGTACCGGGCGCATAACTATCGCGACCGACTCGTGGAGGAATTTCAGCGCCGGGGGATACCGTTCGCTATTCGTGGCCTTTCGGTTCTTTCCACAGTGATTATTCGGGACCTCCTCGCCTACCTTAACTTGGTCCTTTCCCCCCACGACAACATCAGCCTGACGCGAGTACTCCTGGCCCCGCGCTGGAACTTTCGGGAAGAAGTCGCCCTGCAAGTCCGGGTGGAAGCAGAGAAGCAGCGCTGCTCGCTTTATGACGTCCTCACCTTCTGGGAAAAGGGTGCGAACCCCACGCTCCTCCGAACCACCAACTGGGAGGCCTTGAAACGGCTCCTCCACGACTTGCACTGGGCGGCGCAAAACGGGACGGTGACGACGCTGTTCAAGCTCCTCCGCGAACGGCTGCAACTGCCATCGTTTCTTGGCGAGCGTGACCTGGGGTATGTGAATGCTTTCGCGGAATTCCTCCGGGAGTGGGAGGAAAAAATCTCGCAATTCCCGCCGCTGGCCGGGCCGGAGTGGGAGGATGCAGGCGAGGAAAAGAAGCCCAGGAAGAATCTGCGCGAATTCATTTGTTACTTCCGGCATTACCTCGAGGCGGGAGGAAAGATTGAAGCGCCAGAGCTGGGAGAACGTGCCGACGCCGTCCAGATGATGAGCGTGCACGCTGCCAAGGGGCTGGAGTTTCCCGTCGTCTTCCTGCTCAGCGTGGCCTCACGCCGCTTTCCGGCCACGGAGCGCAGGGCCGTCATCGAGTTCCCTGACGAACTTCGCAAGGGGCCTCTGCCGCCGCAGAATATTCACATGCAAGAGGAACGCCGGCTGTTCTTTGTGGCCCTCACGCGCGCCA
>JBEKUR010000322.1:0-5497 GCA_049514855.1 Terriglobia bacterium | reverse complement strand
GGATGAAACCTACGGAAAGAGAAGCCCAGAAAGCATTTCGGCCCCGGAGGGGCCGCCCATTGACCGGTCAACCCCGTTGGGGTTGCGTAAATCTGTGCGGTCCCGTTATCCGCAGGTTAAAACCTGCGGCTATTCACCGTTGGCCCCTTCCGGGGCCATTTGAACACGGCTTATCTTAACGCCTATACCCCCTACCCCCTACCTTCTTTGTTTTCATCAACACTCCGGCGTCGTTGGGTCAAAAAAAGAAATTCTCTTCAAGGTTGGTAGGCTTTCTTGAGCCGCAGGACAAATTGAGCGAGTGATGCTGGCACGAGTCGGCGGCGGCCAGAGCTTCGTCCCGCAGTCCCCTGCCCCCAGTCCCTAGCACCTAGCCCCCAGCACCTCTTTTTGATTCCCCACCTGCCACCTACTGCCTACCACGTACCACGTCTCCAGCCATACGCTAGCACTGTAGCCGATTGGCTGGAGCTTGTCAAGTCTAAACTGTTAAGCCCGTTTTTTCTCTACCTCGGACCTGTCCAGGTATGGGGTGAAGGGCCGCATGCAGCGCTCGCGTCCGGGGCGTCCCGTGGTTCCTTTGGCTGTGCCCCACGCTTATGAAGGATCGGGCAGACGGCAAGGGGATGGCAGACGATTTTGACGTGGAGGCCCGCAATAAGAATCTGGACCGTACGTGCCTCGTGGATGAACTTTTGGGTGGGCAGTTCGTTCTGGTCAACGAAGCCGTCAACCTGGGCATCGGCATCTACAACATGCGGCAAGGCGAGGGCATTCGATACGAAACTCTGTTCCGGGACGAAACGGTGGCAGCTCCGGGTGCTGTCAATGGCAAGGAGTATGTGCGCATGCTACGCCGGGCCATGGACCTGGGGCGCTTCCACCAGGTTGTCTTCATTTGTCATGCGCCGCTCGTTTGGGAGCTGGCAGATCGGATCCTAGAGGTGCATGGTGGGCAGGTGTCTGCTGACGGCGAAACGGCTATTACTGGATGACGCCATCCTTCTGATCGTTCGAAGAGCTGAAGACTCGCCCACTGGCAGACGCCGCCACAGGTCCCCCAGGTTATAGGCGATCACTCTCAGCCACAGGCCTGGATCTGCGGCTTCTCCAGGAAGGCAGTTGCTGGTAATGTTTCGAGCTGCTTCTCGAGCTTGCGAATCACCTCAAGGGCTGTTCCGGTGGAACCCTGAAAACCGCGGAACTGGCCACAAGTGATGCAATTCTCGGGGCTTCTTCGTCAGTCCGGGAGATCAATGCGCCCACCACCCTGAAGCTTGCTCCGGCCTCGAACACATCCACGAGAGTTGATGCTTCGTTTTCAGCGCGCAACAGGGTTTCCGAACCGATAGGCACGTGTGTAGCAACAGAGCACTTGCACACCCAGGTGTATTCGCCCATCCATAGCATCGGAACCGACCTTGCTGTACAAAAGGAACTCCTGCGGCACGCGGACATCAAGACGACCATGAATGTCTACACGCAGGCAGTTGCCCCTGCTAGACGAAAGGCCATTCGGAAACTCACCAAAAAGCTACTTGAGGCTTGAAGTAGTACGAAGTGGTACTTACTCAGTTCGGATAATCCCCTGTAACTTCTTGAAAAGAATGGTACGCCCGGGGTGATTCGAACACCCGACCCCTTGCTTCGTAGGCAAGTGCTCTATCCAGCTGAGCTACGGGCGCACAGCGCAGGTGATGGGAGGGTTGCAGCGTCTAAAATAGCGGGTCAATTTCAACAACCCTCCAAACACACCTTCACCTATGTCCATTGTGCAATGAGGCTGTCGCTGTGTCAATCCAGGATTAGCCCCAGCACAGAAAAACCGGAAGAGGAGCACCGTCCCCGAGCAAGAACCTCAGGACCGGTTCCGCCCCGCCCTGCCGCCCCGGTGCCGCACGTTTTTCGACAACTTCGTAACGCTGGCCGCTTCCACTTCCACGTGCCCTTCCACGTGCCCGGCTGAAGCCGGCCGCTACACTAAGTCAGGAAATATAAGAGTTATTTCGTGACAGGCCCTAAAGAGGGCACTATTGCTCTGGGGGTTGTGGTATAGTCGGCAAGAAACCGGAGGGGATGAATCAGCATGCCAATCGTGGAGCAGATTGAAAAGGACTTGGTTGCCGCCATGAAAGCGAGGGAAGAGCTAAGGCTCTCCGTCCTCCGCATGGCGAAAGCAGCCCTAATGAATAAGAAGGTTGAACTCGGCAAGCCCGTGGGAGATCCGGAGGCCCTGGCGGTTCTCCGCACGCTCATAAAGCAGCGGCGTGATTCCGTGGAGCAGTTCCGCAAGGGCGGGCGCGACGACCTGGCGGACAAGGAAGAAGCCGAGATCAAGATCATTGAGAGTTACTTGCCGGCGGGCGCAAGCGAGGAAGAAATTGACGCCGCAGTGGCTGCTGCCATCCAGGAGACAGTCGCCTCAAGCGCCAAAGACCTGGGCAAGGTGATGAAGGCTGCGATGGTGAAGCTGGCGGGTAAGAGCGTGGACGGTAAGCATGTGAATGAGAAAGCTCGCGCCAAACTCGGCCCGTGACGACAGCTTTCAGCTATCAATCGTCCATTCAGGAGTGTTTATTTTTCGTGAAGCTTGACTCGTAGCGCCGGGCTTCAGCCCGGCACTTGCCGACCTAAAGGTCGGCGCTACGTCTTCGAGGAGACTCATGGCCACTCAATCGCCACAAGAAAGCCAACAAGCTGTATTTCGTCCCTACGTGCCACCTGACAAGGTAATCCCCGAATTCACACTGCGCGCGGTCATCCTGGGCGCCTTGCTGGGCATCGTCTTCGGGGCGGTCACTGTCTACCTGGCGCTGCGCGCCGGGCTGACGGTGAGCGCCTCCATTCCCGTCGCGGTGCTTTCCATCAGCATCTTCAAGTGGCTGGGGCGATCGACTATCCTCGAAAACAACATCGTGCAGACGGCGGGTTCGGCGGGTGAATCCATCGCTGCCGGTGTGGTTTTCACCTTACCGGCGCTGATTTTCCTCGGCTATTCGCTCGGTGTTCCGGATATCCCCCGCGTTCTGCTGCTAGCACTCGTGGGAAGCGTGCTGGGCGTCCTTTTTGTGATTCCCTTGCGACACCAGTTGAATGTGGTGGAGCACGGCACGCTGACGTATCCCGAAGGCACCGCCTGCGCGGACGTGCTCATCGCGGGCGAAAAGGGCGGCAGCTTCGCTGGAAAGGTCTTTGCCGGTTTCGGTCTGGGGCTTGCTTACAAGTTTCTGAATGAAGCTCTGTTGTTCTGGCGGCCACGACCGATCTACCAGCCGGGGTGGTATCCCGGGGCGACCCTGGCGGCGGACATCACGCCGGAATACCTCGGCGTGGGTTACATCATCGGCCCGCGCACGGCGGGGATGATTTTTGCCGGCGGGGTGCTCTCCTGGCTGGTCACCATTCCCATGATCAAGTTCTTTGGAGCAGGGCTCGAGCACCCCATTTTCCCCGGCACAGTCCTGATCCGCGACATGGATTCCTTCGCCCTCTGGCGCGCCTACATCCGCCCCATCGGCGCCGGCGCCGTGGCTACGGCAGGGCTTTTCACTTTGGGCCGCACGCTGCCTACCATCGTGCGCGCCTTGCGCTCGACCCTCCAACAGTTGCGAAAAGGCCAGGGCGGGGCGCAGCCCGTCGCCGCCCTCCGGACGGAAAGAGAACTGCCGGGCACCGTGATCTTTGGTGGCTCGCTGGCGATGATCCTGATCGTGTGGGCCGTGCTCGCTTTCCGGATTAATCCCGGGGTCAGCGGAAACTTGGTGGCGTCCATCCTGGTGGTGGTTTTTGGTTTCCTCTTCGTGACCGTGTCGGCACGCATCGTGGGACTGATCGGAGCCTCCGCCAATCCAATTTCCGGCATGACTATTGCAACCCTGATGCTGACCTCCCTGCTCTTTGTCGCCGCGGGCTGGACTTCCGGCTTTTACCCTGCGGTGGCGATTTCCATCGGCGGCATCGTGTGCATCGCCGCGGCGGTGGGTGGAGCAACTTCGCAATCGCTAAAGACAGGTTTCCTGGTGGGCGCGACTCCCCGTAGCGCGGAAATTGCCATGATCGTCGGCGCGCTCACCTCCGTTCTGGTGATTGGATTCACTTTGGTTCTGCTCAACCGGGCCTACACGCGGGTTGAGCCGCTCGCCTTGCAGAATGTCGAGATAACGGCGGAGATGCGCGTGGTGGGCGAGGCTTCAAGAAACGGGAAGAACTATCAGGTGCTCAACGTCATCGGTTCCCATGCCATCCCGGATGGCCGCTACTACTACGATCCCGCCGACAAGCAGATTGACTTCCAGGAGCGCGTGGGCATCGGCTCCGAGCGCCTTCCCGCGCCCCAGGCCGTGCTGATGAGCACGGTCATCAACGGCATCCTGCGCCACAGCCTGCCTTGGGGACTGGTGCTGCTGGGCGTGTTCATCGTGGTGGTCATGGAGCTCTGCGGCGTGCGCTCGCTGGCTTTCGCAGTGGGTTCGTATTTGCCCATTGCTACCACGGCGCCCATCTTTATGGGAGGCGTGGTGAGTGGGCTGCTCCAGATGATTACCAAGCGCCGGGAAGGCGAAGTCTCCAGCGGCGCCTTGTTTGCTGCGGGGCTCATCGCGGGCGGGTCCATCGGGGGCTTGATTCTGGCCGCGCTGGTGGGATTCGAGTTTGACCAAAAAGTTGCCATCGGAACCAAGTATTGGCCCGGGCTCGCAGGCTCCAGCGTTTTCGGCTTGCTGATTTTCCTGGCGATGGCCGGAGCGTTGTTCGCCGTGGGCCGGAAGAAACTGGAGTAAAGGCTAAAGGGTGAAGGGTAAAGGATAAAGGGTAAAGGACACCCCTTAGCCTTTTTATCGTTTAGCGTTTAGCCTTCACCCTTTAGCCTTTACCTTCCACCCTTAAGTTTTTAGCTTTTACCCTTTATCCCTTAACCTTTAGCCTTTCGACACCTGGCATCTGCACTTCCCGCCCGCTCTTGTGGTACGCTTCTAATGATGCCCCGGTATCGGCAAGTCGCGTACTCGTTCGGGCCGCCGCTCACGCCGGTGGTCAAGCGATTGATCATCATTACGACGGCGGCCTTTGCGGTCACCTACATTCCCCAGCAGATATTTGGTTGGAGCGCGCCCTATGCCTGGTTGGCGCTCCAACCCTATGATGTCCTGCACCGCTTGTATGTCTGGGAACTCGGCAGCTACCTGTTTCTCCACTGGGGCTTTTTTCACATCCTCTTCAACATGTTTGCGCTCTGGATGTTCGGGTCAGACCTCGAGAGGCTGTGGGGTGGCCGCAAGTTCCTTTTTTATTACTTCCTAACCGGGATCGGGGCGGGGATCTTTGATGTGTTGCTGAGCACAGTTTTGCCTGGCAGCACGGGCGCGGCCACGGTCGGCGCCTCCGGGGCTATTTATGGCCTTTTGCTGGCCTATGGCATGCTTTTCCCTGATCGGCCAATTTACCTCTATCTCATCATCCCGATCAAGGCGAAGTGGTTCGTGGTGATTATGGGAGTAAT
>JBEKUR010000321.1:0-5539 GCA_049514855.1 Terriglobia bacterium | reverse complement strand
AATGCCTGTACAGTGCTAATCTTCTTCATTGCCGGTCTCCTTTTCTTTGTGCCTCAAGCACGTCGAACATTGGGAGCGTATCGCATCCCGCGGAGACCGGCCTTCTCATCCCATCTGGTAAACGCGGTTCTCGTCAATGTGAATCCGCCGAACGAGCCAGAAGTCCGGATCTGGGAAGTTGCTCCCATGTCGCTTCCAGCCGATTCCTGGGTGGATGACGGGCTATGCGGAAGTTATCCCAGCAAAACCCGAGCGCACCATCACTTCCGGCTTGCCGACCACCCGGCACTGGGGACAGTTCAACTAACTTTTTAAGTTTCCCGAGGAAGCATCACGGCCGAGTCAGGCACACCCCAGAAGGTCGCGCGATCTTTGGAGAGCAGAATCTCCAGTCCTATCAGGTCCTCTCGAATCTCAACGTGGCGAAACTTTGTCTGTGAGATCAATTCTTCAAACTAACCTTTGGTGTAAGCGCGCTTGAGCAGCATGAAGCGAAAAGTCAGCTTGGTTATAATCCCGTTCATGGTGCTGAGGTTCATGTCATTTATAGCTTGGTTGATCGATTCCTTGGCCGCATCCCTTCGCAGATCAATAATCAGAGCTTGCCCACCAGGCCTGAGAACGCGATAAATCTCTTCCAAGGCACGCTTGGGCTCGCTGAAATTCTTGAAGGCCGCTCGACAAAGAAGAAAATCGAACGTGTCATTGTCGAACGGCATGCCGGAAGCGTTACCTCGGCGAAAGTCAATCCGTACATTTGCTTTTGCAGCATTCGCGCGGGCTATCTCAACAAACGTTTCGCTTATGTCCAACCCCGTGATTTGATAGTCACCGAGTTTCGCCAATTCAATGGCGCAATATCCCGGCCCAGGAGCGACTTCGAGGACGCTACTCTGGGGCAGAATCTGTTTAGCGGTGCGCCGGGCCAGTGCTCGGAAGTCCTCAAGCGATTTCTTGGTAAGGGCCGCATACCATCTTGCAACGGCGCCCTCCATTCCCCAACCTTTGTAGGGCTTTGTATTTAATACGTGAGCCGACATGAGATCCTTCTTCTCTACAGCGAACCTAGGCCACTCTTCGAACTCGTTAAAGGCGCATTCGGCGAACGCAAACCTGAGATCGGCGAATGCACTCTTCTGGCCGGTGAGCGAGGCGTTGCGATCAAATCACGGGCTAACCGGAAGTTATTCCGTTCTGGGAAGTTTCAGCTAGTCAACTCCTGATTTGTCGACAAACCGGAAAAGTTCGTTCCAGTACCCACCTGGACGGTTTGCGCGTTTACCAGGCGTATGGTTGGATGTAAAGCGGTACAATCGGGACAACTTTGCCACTTCAAAAAATGATTCAATCGCCGCAAGGAGTCCTTTCGATGAAGCTTCCGAAGAGGGTCCATAAAAGTCTTTCTGCCATCTTGCTCGTGATTCTCTTATTCCTCGGTGGCTCATCATTCGCTCTGAATCTGACCCCGCACAACTCGGACGGAACAAATCGGGGGTTGGAGATGGACGTTCATCTCGACCCCACCAATGTTTCGCAATCCAAGGTTCCAAAGTTTAGAGTTGAATTGAGAAATGCCGGTGAAGACGACTTAATCTTGAATTTGGGAATTATGCTTGCGAATGGCAGCAAGCAATATCCAAAAGATATCATCCTGATTATTACAGACTCGGAAGGAAAATCTCGACGGTTTGACCTCAGAGAGCCAGGCTTGATTGCGGGCCGCTTGGACCCTTTAATTGTGCCTCTTCCAGTCGGTTCTACATTCTCCATACCTGTGGATTTGGACAAATATTGGCCGGCAGCGTCAAATGAATTTGAGTACAAATTGAAGCCCGGCACGTATTCCCTTGAGGCTAAGTTCAGCGGCAGAGCAGTGACGCAACAAGAAGCCAACCTTGACGTAAAAGGAATCGCGTTGATGCCTTATTGGATCGGCACCATAACTTCGAATCGGTTACGATTCGAATTCTCGCGCCAGTAAGCCGCCTTCTCTTCTAAGTCCGCTCACCGGAAAAGTCCGGCCCAGTACCCACATGTCCGGTTTCCGCGTTAATCGTCCAGTGGATTATTTGCGAGTGCGTCGTGATTGGGGCTTCGTGTCCAGGCTTCAATTCGGGCTCTTCGCAGACCAGAGGCGAAGCAAGTCTTTCCACTTCTCTTGTGTTTGCGCCCATTCTATTACCTTTTCCGCTTCCTCGCTCGGCGTGGTTTCCGCCAGACGCGGGCTGAGCACTGGCCCTTCGTCTGGATTCCCGCGAAACGAAAAACTCATCATGGATTGAATGCCGGGTCCCAGATGGCAGCCCGTGCATTCCACGAAGGGCGAAGAAGCTCGCACGCACATACCTTTATCCTCGAAAACATCAAAACCCTGAGACATGGCAGGGAGGATTAGAAACGTATCGTCACTCGGCGTCACGCCGCGGAGCCCGCTGTGGCCTTCTGAAAAAAGCAATTTGCGGCTCAGCTCAATCGTCGATGGCTCTTGAAAACTGCGAGCAAGCGCAACATCGCGCGACGCCATTGGGTTGACGCTGGGAATCTCGGTGTAGTGGCGGATTTGCACACTTTCAGTGACCGGTGTAAGTCGCAAATGTCCTTCCACATCTGGCAGAACCATCTTCCGAACTAGCGCGAACTCGGTTCCCGCCGGGAATTGCGGCACCTGCGGATTCCACACATCCATCGGCTGCGGCCAATTCGGGTCTTGCATGCGTACGAAGAGGGGAATTCTCATTTCCGCGAGTTGTCGAAAGTACGCCAGCGTTGCGCCGCGTCCTCCGGGCAAGCGCGCGAAAACCAGGAACACCGAACGCGCGGTGAAAGACGCATCGTGCAGTGGCGCCGCCAACTCGTGATTCGGTGCTCCGAGGCAAACCCACGGCCCGCTCGGGTCGAACAGATCAAGCGGGAGGAACGCCTGATTGGGATTTGTTCGATCGTATGCTGCAGGGAATTCGTGGTTCCGCACTGCGCGCGCGTAAGTGTCGGGCAGTTGCGCCAGTTCATCCGGGGAAAGCGCGAGACGTCGCACAATGAGGGCGAGGTTTGCCATGAGTTCGCGGCGTTCCTCTTGATGTGCGAGTCCCGCCTGATCTGGCTCATCCGCCCAGTCGAAAACCGCCCAAATATCTCGCTGGAGGATTGCGCGCTTTGTCGGTTTGCTAATTTGTCGCTCCGCGTGAGTGCGAAGGAACTTATCAGCCAAAGTAATCGCTTGAGCCTGCGATTTTCCGCTCAGCAGGTAATTCGTTTCGCGCCAAAGAAGCGGATCGAGTGCATCAAATCCATACTCTTTTCCACCAGTTTCGGTACGCACGTGCAATTGGCGGTAAAGCTGATTGGAAACGTGCCGCGGATCGGAATCAAACAGCCCAGTTCTTTCATCGGCTTGAGCGGAAATGTGCCAGCACAGCCATATACCTATGATCGTCGCACTCGCACAAGCAACTGAACGACAAAGTCGCATAGGCGATATCCTACCATCCCATGAAACACGAGTGGCCACGGTGCACTGCTCGGCCACGCGCTCAAGTCCTGGTAAGTCGGCAAACCGGTAACTTGGGTACTAGGACCCACTTGTACGGTTTCCGCGTTAGAACTTGCTCCAATGGCCTCATTCATTAGAACTTAGCGTTACCCAAGGCTTCTGTCGGACTCGCAGGAAATTCCAAATATCATAAGTGTCCATAAGGAAACAGACTCCGATTAAATCCCAGCGGAAAATAGTTGACTTTCTGATATTTCTGATATTCTGATTTCCTTATTTTCCGCTAAGGGTCTGCGCTCCCGGACTCGCTTCCCACGCTTCCTTGTCCGCCCCGCTGATCCTGGATGAGGTTTCTATGTCTGACCAAACCAGTAGCGGGGCCCAGTCTTATCTCCAAAGTGTGCGCTCGGAGACGAACTCTTTCCACAGATGCCGTCCTCTCCGCGTCCTTTTCGTTCATCGTGATTCAAGCGCGGTTGATTCCTGCCTGCATGAGCTCAAGAAAGCACAATTCATTGTCACCTACGATTCTGTTGTGGGCCTGGCACACTGCGCAAAGCGCCGTGGCTCCCCATCCCACGATGTCATCGTCGTCGAGTACCCCACTCCCAGCATCAGAGGCTCTCAGGCCCTCCAACTCTTTCTTCAGACTGTGGAACAGAGCGCTCTTGTTTTCTTGACCACGGGTTGTGGCAGTGAAGCCGTTGCGGAACTTGCCGCCCATGGTCCTTTCGAGTGCGTGGAGCGGCAGCATATTGCTCAATTGCCTATGGCCGTTCGCCGCGCCCTCAAGGAGAAAAAATTAAGCTCGGAACTCGAAGAAGCGGAAAGAGCTTTGCGGCACTCGCGATCGCTCTACCGCGCCCTCGTGGACAATCCTTCTTTCGGAGTTTGCCGCTGCGATGCGAATGGGAACTTTCTCGATGTCAATCTGACTTTCGTGGCCATGCTTGGCTACGATTCCAAGGAGGAAGTGCTTGCGGCCAACCGGGCCTCTCGCATCGTTCTCGGTCTTGGTCATGGACGCTTCTTGGCCGGCCTTTTTCAGGCCTCCGTGCCCGTCCAGCCGGTCGAGAAAGAGTGGAAAAGGAAAGACGGCACCATCCTCAAAGCCAGGCTCAGCGGCCGCGATGCCTTTGACGAGCATGGCAAATTCAATGGCTGCGAAATCATCGTTGTGGACATCACCGAACAGCGCTACCTGGAGGAGCAACTCCGCCATCAGGCCTTCAATGATTCCCTGACCGGCTTGGCCAATCATCGCCGTCTCTTCGATGTGTTGCAGTCAGAAATCTCCCGCTCTCAACGCACCGGGCGGGAATTCTCTCTTCTGCTCCTAGACCTCGATGGCTTGAAAGACATCAATGATAACTTTGGCCATCTCGCCGGTAACCGCGCGCTCTGCAGGCTCGCCCAGATCCTCAAGGACTGCTGCCGCACCACCGACACAGCGGCTCGCCACGGCGGCGACGAGTTTGCCATCGTCCTGCCGGAGACTGGCGTCGCCTCAGCCTCCCTGGTGACACGCCGCATTCGCGAACTTCTTGAGAAGGACGCCGAAGAGCCGGCTCTGACCGTGAGTGTGGGAATTGCCACCTATCCCCGCGAGGCGGCTACCATCGCAACGCTCCTCTACGCAGCGGACCGCTCCCTCTATGCCATGAAATCCCAAAAGCCTCGCGCCCTTCGTGCCGCGGCAGGATCTTTTTCCTCTCCAACAGTGGCGCTCCCTATGCTTGACCAGAATAGCGAATGATCGGACCACCGCCGGGAAGGAGGGAAAACGGTTAAAGTGAAATCAAGTAGATCCCAATGTGTCCGAACACCCTCTTGCACCAATCGTTCAACGCTGCTGTCAACGATTGAAATCAAAGACCGATAATCTGAATAACCGATATCTTTTCGGCTAACTCCTGATTAGTCGACTCATGCTTATCCGGTTGTTTCAGCAAGCCCCAATTAGTAGTATATGGGCATGCCGCGCCCAGCGTTTGCGAAAACCTTACGCGAGTTCCAGTCGATGTTCTCTACCGAAGAAGCTTGCCAGAA
>JBEKUR010000320.1:0-5604 GCA_049514855.1 Terriglobia bacterium | reverse complement strand
ACCGTGAATTCTTCCACGATCTTGCGCAACTCCGCCAGCGCATCCCGCTGCTCGGCAGCCAATTGGGCAACCCGGTTGCTCGAATCCACATAGGTAAGCCGGGGCAGCGAATTCGAGAAGACCACCAGATTGCCGTTGCCTTCTTGCACCTTGAACAGGTATTTGTCCTTAGGGAGGTTGACCGAGTCAGCCGAGGGAAGGCGGGGATCGCCGTTCAGAGCATGTGCCAGGCCTTCACTTACCAGTGCCGTCCCGCCCGAATTGAGGAAACGCGCGAGCTTCGCCACGAACTCCACATCCTTGAGTGAATGAAGAGTGAATAGCGCGGCCCGGGCCTTATCGGGAAAGTGTGCCGTGGGAGCGAGGGGAATCGCCAACATGCCAATCCGGTCGAAGATGAACGGCTCGTCACCAGGCTCGCTCGAGACAGGTTTATACGCCGGAATTCCCGCCCAGTTTCCCACCAGCTTGCTCAGATCCTCGAATTGCTTTCGACGCGCGGCCAAAGCCTCGGTCTGCTCCTTGTATTGAGACGACATCAAAGAGCCGTAATGAAAGAGGAACACTTCCGGAGCGCCGGCAAGGACCGTGACCAGCGCTTGGTCCAGATAGATTGCTGCATCGGTCCCGAAAGGATCAAACCAGCCACCGCCTGTCTTTTCACCGGCAACGTCCGTCAACCACCGGTAGATGAAGTAGCCTTCGTATTGCTGCTTGTGACCCCACTCGTCTGAGCTGGGGTCCCGCAGCTCGGTGCCCACCCAGATGCGGTCGAAGAGTTCTGTCTCCCTGTCAACGACGTACCCACGGTCCTGGAAGCTGTCGTACCATTGTGGGTATTTCAGGATGACTTTCACCTTGGGATTGACCTGCCTTGCGGGACCCAGCACACGATCTCTGGCCATCTGGAGCATCAGCTTTTCCCGGTACTGCGGCCAACTCATTGACCCTTTCGCGGCGGCACACTCGGAACACTGGCAATCCGTAAAGAAGAAATCATCAATCATGATTTCATCGAAAATCCCGGCAGCAAACCGGAAGATGGATTCCAGTCGCTCCTGGTTCTTGTGGTTCGTATAGCACACCGCCACATCCCAGCCGGTGGAAGGCTTGCCGATCCCCGTGGTCGTAACACAACCTGAAACGCGCAACCCGCTTTGCCGGAAGAAGTCACGTGCGGTCTCGAGCGTCTGCGCATCAGCCTGATACCCGCCGCGGAACGTCTCCACGTAAACTTTGCTGATTCCCATCTTGCGGCAGAACTCGAGGGCTTCCCCGCGGCCCTTTTCTGTTGCGAGATGGTCCCGCACATCCTGGGCCGTGAAGAGTGTTGACCAATCAACTGCCTGGAGTTCAAAGGGGCCGAAAAGCAACGTTCCGATAAGGATGGTTGGTAAGAGCACGGACGGCTTCCGCCGCTTGAGTTGAACAGAAAAAGCAGGAAATGTAGGCATCGACGAACCACCTCCATGTCAAGGCATCCGCGCGCCGACGGGACGGTCGCCGCTGGACACGCGTTGGATGTCACAAGATAGCGCAGTCGTTAAAGAAAGAAAAGCTGCTACGACGCAAGTGGCTCGGCTCTACCCAGTTGACCCACCACGTGGTAAGATGCGCGTACCATGCGAGCCCCCGAATCCTACGTCCGCTGGATGAACGAGAACATCGGCTTTAACCCGAGAGCGCAGCAAAACTCCAACGCACTATCGGAGTTCGTAGTCGCCGACCTTGTTACCTCATGCCCCGCGATTCGAACCGCAATTCGGTCTGAAGCCCTAACGCCCAAGAAAAACTCCGAGGTTAATACGACCAGCGCCGTCAGGACGGTCGACCTCGTTCTTTTCGAGAGGCTTAAGCTTCCCCTTATTTCTGTGCGGGTTTCAGTAGAAAACAAAACGATCATGACCGCTCACGTAAAGGCCAGAAAGAACAGGTACGGCGACATCATCGCGTATTCAAACCACATGCACAACCACCGGCGCGAGTGTATTGCCGGCGCAATCGTGGTCGTCAACGTCTCGCCGAAGTATGAGAACCCGGACGAATTTGCCAAGGGGTTGGTGAGACCAAATTTCGACATGGATAAGATCGTAGTGGATACGATCAATATCTTCCGCAGAATCCCACTGAGAAATGAGCCCCGAGATCCCAGCGACCGGCCAGAGGCCCTAGCGGTAATTGTGGTGGATTACGACGGGGAGTCGGCAGCAAAACTCGTAACGGGATCACTGGCCCCTCAGCCTGGAGACAGCATCCATTACGAGAATTTCGTTGGAAGGATTGGAAGTTTGTACAAACGGCGATTCAGCAGAGGATGATGGAAGGCCGGTCCTCATCGAAAAGCGTACTTAGTTCCTTCTCCAGCCTTGCTCTTGCCATTTTCACGTAGGAATGGTCGATCTCAACCCCAATACTGTTCCGGCCACATTTGGCAGCGGCCAACAGCGTGGTTCCTGTCCCCATAAAGGGGTCAAGGACCGTATCGCCAACAAAGGAAAACATCCTCACCAGACGGTGAGCTAATTCCTCAGGATACGGCGCGGGGTGATACCTCGTAGATTCCCCCATCAGGCCATTCCACACCTGCCGGAACCATTCTTGGTATTCTTCCTTCGTCAGCTTGGAAGCTTCGCGCTGCTCGTCAGTCGGTTGGCGGTAGCCCCCAGGCTTCCTAAGCATCAGGATAAATTCCACATCGTTCTTGATAATGGCGTTCGGCTCGTATGGCTTGCCAAGGAAGCTGGAACCGTTCTCAACCTCGTAGCTGGCGTTGGCGATTTTGTACCAAAAAATAGGGCTTAGGTTGTCGAAGCCGATCTTCCGAGCCCTAACTACAATGTCAGCGTGCAAGGGCATTACTGAGTGCTTGCCATGGCGACGACGCGACAGGCAAACATCTCCCACCACACAGACGAGGCGACCTCCAGGGACAAGAACTCGAAAAGCATGCTTCCACACTTTATCGAGCTCATCGTGAAAAGCGTCGTAATCTTCTATGAGCCCAAGCTGGCTTTTGTGGCGGGGGTACTCTTTAAGTGTCCAATAGGGAGGGGAGGTAAGAACGAGGTGGACAGACGCCGACGGAATCCAGTCCATTTCCCTGGAGTCTCCGCAACATAATGTTAAAGTGGCCTTAGTGAGCGTGGCTTGCATCAATCCAGATTGTATCAGAGGTGAACCAGCCCGCAAAGGAGGCGGGTCGCACCCAATTGTTTCCGTCTTGCGCGGGATGGGTAGGGTTGCCATCGAGTTAGCGACTTCTGAGTATTCTAGCCCCAGTTGCTCCAGCATCAATAATACTATCGGCTGGCACCGACTTCAGCAAGAGAGTCCTTCAAGCCAAAAGACCCCACTACCCGACGCAAGCCATCTATCCGCGGCGCACAGGTTGCACTTGCCGTGGCCGCCCGAACGCGCCTATGGTACAAGATCCAGGAAAGTGCCATGATAGCTCAAACTGAATCGACGTGGAGACGCCCATGGGGAAATTGGAAGTCCGACTATTGAAAAACACGAGTAGAGCCGAGCTTGACCGCTACTTGCGCCTTTACAGCCGCAGTTTCAACCCGGATGAGCGGGTCAGCCCGCAGGTTCTGCGCTGGGTCATCCAGCCATCACCGGCCAGAGTCAACGCCGTGCACCTCTTTGCCGCTTACTTGGACAAGCGGTTGGTGGGCGGCGCCTGCACGCTGGTTCTCCCCATGTTTCAGGTCGTATTCGGAAGTTACATCTTCGTCGACGCTGCACTTCGCGGGCGGGGCCTGGGCGTGAGGATTCTGCGCGAGGTGCTCCGCCAGGAGAGGAAGGGACCTCACGGCGCGAATTGGAGGCTTTACGGTGAAGTCACCACATCTTCAGGTGACTGGTGGCACAAGCTCCTGGCCAAGGCCGGCTTCCGCTTTTTCAAGACCATGTGGCCGCTAGCTTCGTATCACCATCCGAACCAAGTGGTGCCGGGCCGCCTCTGCTATTTCAACTTCCGCAAGCCGCCAGAACGCTTTTCTCAGCCCGCCCTGTTGACATACATCCATGCCCTGTTTTACGGACCCGAAGCCATGCATCGCCACCTGCTGCCACGGCTCAAGCACTTTGTGAACCTCGAAGCGGAGAACTAGGGACTGGGGAAGGTTAAAGGTTAAAGGTTAAAGGGTAAAGGCTAGTGGGCCGAGTCTTTTTCTCCGGATTTTCGAGTCAGGGTTACGCTGACACCTTTACACTTTAGACTTTAACCTTTAACCTTCCCCAGCCCCCAGTCCCTAGCCCCTAGCCTCTGGCCCCAGGTGCTTGCGATACTGCTCCAGGAGGTAGTTGTTCGTCATACCGGCAATGTAGTCACACACAACGCGATGCAGGGGTTCCTCTTGGCTCTGGGCGACGTAGAAGGGAGGGAGACCGCGCGGATGCTCGAGGTAGTAACTAAAGAGACGTCTCACACGCCGCACGATTCCTTTCCGCTCCGCCGCCAGTTGACGGTGAGAGTATAGGTTCACATTCAGGAATTCTTTCAGCTCCTTGTTTTCGCGGGCTCGCCTGGGACCTAAACTCACCAGGCGTCTTGACTGAGCGCGCACCTCCGCCACCGACCTGACGCGGGCCTCGGCAAGGCCGCGGCGCGTCGAGTCGATGAGGTCCGTCACGAGAATGTTCAGCATTTCCTTGAGGGCTTCGTTGAATTTCAGTTTCTCCCGAGCCGTAGGGTATTTCCGGTCAATGGTGCCATAGAGTGAATCAAACAAGCGCAGACCCTGGCGAATCAGGGGAAGGGTGAGGAGTTTCGCTTCATAGCCATCGTCAAGGTCGGCGCAGTTGTAGGCGATTTCATCGGTGATGTCGATCAACTGGGCTTCGAGCGGTGGCTGCTTGTCCAACCCGTAGGCGGCGAGTTCGGGGTAAAGTGCGGGATCGTAGTCCCGCGAGTGCTTGATGATTCCTTCGCGGACTTCGAAGGTAAGGTTCAAGCCCGGAAAGTCCGCGTATTTCTGCTCAAAATGTTCAACGATTCGCAAGGCGTGCAGGTTGTGGTCAAAGCTATCTTTGAAATGCGCCATTTGCCGGTTGAGCTCGGATTCCCCGGCGTGGCCGAAGGGCGGGTGCCCCACATCATGCACCAGCGCAAGAGCTTCCACGAGATCGTTGTTCAATCTCAGCGCCTTCGCCACCGTGCGGCTGATCTGCGCCACTTCCAACGTGTGAGTGAGCCGGGTGCGAAAGTGGTCGGAGTAACGGCGAGTAAAAACCTGGGTCTTATTCTCAAGACGCCGGAAGGCGCGGGAGTGGATGATGCGGTCGCGGTCTCGCTCGTAATCGTTGCGGAAGGGATGCGGAGGCTCGGGATAGCGCCGGCCTTGCGACTCCTCCACTCGCATGGCGTAACTGGCCAAGTAGTTGTTTCCGTGGCGGCGCATCAATTCCTCGATGGCGAGAGTTCCCAAACAAGCGACTATAGCATACGGAATTGGGTTTTTGCCCTCTCCCTAGGAGTCTGTGTGGCAACTGAGGGGTGAGAGGGCCAAGAAGTTGGTTGGATCGGTTGGCATCATGATATTTCTACGAATCTCTCGCGTCGCAGCTCTGCGAAGGGAGCTGCGATTCAGTCCCCGGCTA
>JBEKUR010000319.1:0-5743 GCA_049514855.1 Terriglobia bacterium | reverse complement strand
CGCGGAAGTCGGGGATCAGAACTTCTACCTGGCACCCGGCAATGTGCCGGCGAAGGGCCGCAATCGTCCGGGCGAATATCGTGGCCCCACCATCTTTCAAGTCGTCCCGGTCGACGGAAGTGACCACAACATACTTCAAACCCATCTTCAACGCCGCTTCCGCCACTCTTTCCGGTTCCTCCCAGTCAACCTCACCGTGCGGCAGGCCTTTCGGCACGGCGCAGAAGCCGCAGCGGCGGGTGCAAAGCTCGCCAAGTATCATGAAGGTGGCGGTTCGATGCGCCCAGCACTCGCCGACGTTCGGGCAACGCGCGCTTTCACACACTGTATGCAACCCGAGCCCGCGCATCAAATGCCTCAGCTCAAAGTAGTTCTCCCCGGCGGGAACGCGCACCTTCAGCCATTCGGGCTTGCGCACCTGGACGGGAGCTGAGGCAATCTGGACCAAATCACTCATTCGTCTTATTCTACCCTGCATGAGCCGGACAGACAACCAAGGCGTGCGCTAGGTAGTGGGTCAATTTGATGTAGAGCCATTTGGCGAGATAAACTCGCCGCTACAGCATCAAATTGACCCACTAGCGTGCACTGCATAGCACTCAGACCATCTGCTCTTAACGCATTAAATCCACCCCATTCACCACTTGAGATTACGGAGCGACTCTTGAAATTCCCTGCTTATCTCATGTTGAGATCCGTGCGATACTCAATTATTCGCGCGCGCTTCGTAGGGGAGCAAAGAAGGCTAGAGGGAAGGTATAACTTACACCCTGGCTCCTGCCGCGCCAAGATCGCCGGTCAAGGCGGAAAGGATTGATTAACGCCATGCTTCATCAACAGACCCGCAGTGCTGTGCCTCGTTCTGCTTCTCGGCTCTGGTTGCTTCCGCTCCTTTTGGCTTCACTTATAACACCCTCCGTCCTAAGAACCCAGGAGACGAAGCACCTCCAACCTCCCAAAACAACGACTGGCGACGTTAAAGAACTGATACATGGCGTCGAAATCGCCGATCCTTACCGCTGGCTCGAAGACCAGCAAAGCTCTGAAACGCGCGCCTGGATCGATGCACAAAACAAGTATTCACGGGCTCTGCTCGACTCACGGCCGGGCCAGGCAGCACTGAAACGGCGGCTCACGGAACTTATGAAAGTTGAGACCATCGACGTACCCACGGAGCGGAACGGCAAGTATTTCTTCAAACGGCGATCGGTAGCCCAGGACCAAGGTGTGTTGTATATGAGGGTTGGAGCGGACGGTAAGGACGAGGTCCTCGTAGATCCTAATCCGCTCAGTCCGGACAGAAACATCTCCGTCGGTCTCGAGGATGTTTCCAAAGATGGGATGCTTGTGGCCTATAGCCTCCGGCACGGCGGAGAGGACGAGACTACGGTTCATCTCCTCGAGGTCAGCACTCGAACTGAGTTGCCGGACCAGTTGCCCAAGCGTCGCTATTTCACTTTCTCAATTAAACCTGACAAAAGCGGTCTCTATTACAGTTGGGCGAAGGCGGGCGGCCCACGCGTCAACTACCACGCGATGGGGGGCGACCCCGCCAAAGACCGCGAAGTTTTCGGCCACGGCTATGGACCTGACAAGATCATCGTATGCGATTTGTCGGAGGACGGACGCTACCTCACTATTCATGTGCTCCACGGTGCAGCAGCCGACCGGACAGAGATTTACTACCAAGACCTTGAGAAGCAGGGGCCTCTTCACCCCCTCGTGAACGACATCCCCGCCAGGTTTTTCGGAGAGGTTGGAGGCAGTCAGGTCTTTCTGCAAACTAACTGGAAAGCCCCCAATGGACGGGTACTCGAGGCGGACCTGGGGAATCCGGCGCGTGAGAACTGGCGCGAAATCGTGCCTGAAAGTGACGCTGCTATCGAGTCCTTCTCTCTTGCAGGCGGAAAGCTCTTTGTGAAATACACCCGGAATGCCAGCTCGCAGGTAGAGGTGTTCGATGCCAACGGCGTGCACGTGCGGGACATTGAGCTTCCCACCATGGGTTCCGTAAGCGACTTCAGCGCGCGTTGGACGAGCAAGGAAGCGTTCTATGGGTTCATGTCGTTCCCTATTCCCCAGCGGATCTACCGCTACGACACTGACACCGGCAAGCAGAGTGTCTGGGCGGAAACCCATGTTGCAATTCATGGGGAGAGGCTGGAAGTCAAGCAGGTGTGGTACAGGTCCAAGGACAAGACCCGTATCCCGATGTTCCTCATGTACCGCAAGGGGACAGAACTGGACGGCAACAACCCCGCACTGCTGACAGGCTACGGCGGGTTTAACATCAACGAAACACCCTCTTTCTCAGCAAGCGTTGCACTCTGGGCTGAGCAAGGTGGCGTTTTCGCGCTTCCCAACCTCCGCGGGGGAGGCGAATTTGGCGAGGCGTGGCACCGCGCGGGGATGCTCGAAAAAAAGCAGACCGTCTTCGATGACTTCATCGCAGCGGCGGAATGGTTGGTCAACAACCATTACACTCAACCCTCCAGGCTGGCTATCCGAGGTGGCAGCAACGGCGGGCTGCTGGTGGGCGCCGCCCTCACCCAACGGCCCGACCTGTTCCGGGCAGTGGTGTGCGCTTATCCCCTCCTTGACATGCTGCGTTATCAAAAGTTCCTTGAGGCAAAATACTGGGTTTCCGAATACGGGTCGGCCGATGATGCTGGGCAATTCAAATACCTTTACGCTTACTCGCCTTACCATCACGTGAAGCCTGGGACGAAATACCCCGCCGTGCTTTTCGTGACCGGTGACGGTGATACACGGGTCGCACCTCTCCACGCGCGCAAGATGACCGCGCTGCTTCAAGCGGCCACCGGCTCAGACCGGCCGGTCCTGCTTCGCTACGATACGGAGGCAGGGCATTCGCGGGGTGTATCCGTCACTAAAGCAATCGACGAAGCAACAGATTCACTCGGATTTCTTTACTGGCAGCTCGGGGTGCCGTTTGCGCCATCAAATCCGTAGTAGCGGCGATTTTACATCGCCACGTACCGGCGAATTCATTTCGTCCGGCGAACCGTTTACCGGTGTCATTCCGAGCGGAGCGAGGAATCTCGCTCTGCGCTGAGGACGATCGGGAGCTTGAGGCCGACTGGACGTTATGCGGAAGAAGAATCTGAGCAAGATTCCTCGCTCCGCTCGGAATGACACCGTTGGTGAGGATCAACATGTCCTGGATCAAAACCATCGAACCCGAGGACGCCACGGGCGGACTGAAGCTCGAGTATGACAAGGCGATCAAGCGGGCGGGAAAGGTTTTCAACATCCTGAAGGTGCAAAGCCTGAACCCCGAGAGCCTGCGCGCGTCCATGCATTTGTATCTGGCCACGATGTTCGGTCCTTCAGGCCTTTCGCGCCCCGAACGCGAAATGCTGGCCACGGTTGTCTCCCGGGCCAACCACTGCTTCTATTGAATCGAAGCGCACGGGGAGGATCTCCGTGAGGAAACAGGAGACGAAAAGCTGGCCGAGCACGTCAAGCATGATTACCGGAAGGCGAAACTCTCCGCCCGCCAAAAGGCGCTGTGCAGGTTCGCCGTGCGGGTGACTCGTACGCCCGCTGCGGTGCGCCGGCGGGATGTGGAAACCTTGCGGAAATACGGGCTCACGGACCGCGACATCCTGGACGCCGTCGAGGTCATTTCCTACTTCAACTACATCAATCGTGTTGCCGACGCCCTGGGCATTGACCCCGAACCTGAAATGCGCGCGGCCTTCAAGCGCTGGGGCAAAGGACGACTACGGGTCCGCCCAGAACCAAAAGCGAAAGCAGAAACTAGAAAGCAGAAAAAGGCAGTCAGAAGCGTATGAACCGAGTTTTCATTCTTCACTACCACGAAATCTGGCTTAAAGGTGGGAACAAGAACTACTTCCTCAGCCGCCTACGCTCCGCCGTCAAGCAGAGTGTCTGTGGCTTGCCGGTCCAATCGCTCGGCAGCACGGCAGAACGCTTCCTGCTTGTCCCTGGGGACGAATCCGCCGCGCCTGCCATCCTGGAGCGTTTACGCCGGGTTTTTGGTCTCGCCTACATTGCGCTGGCCCGCGAAGTTCCGAGTTCGCTTGCGGAATTGGGTGCTGCGGCTTGCGCCATGATGGCGGAAAAGAACCCGCGCAATTTCGCGGTACGCGCCAAGATCGCCGAGACAGGATATGGCATGAATTCCATGGAGTTGGAGCGCCAGCTCGGGCGGGTCATCCTGGACTCTTTGCGAGCGAGAGACCCGAGCGTCCAGGTGAAACTCACGAACCCGGAGGTGACCTGCTGGGTCGAGGTTGTCCCTGGGAAAGCTCTTATCTATTCGGACCGGGTGGAAGGAGCCGGCGGCCTGCCTGCCGTCACGAGTGGCCGGCTCGTCGTATTGCTTTCTGGCGGGTTTGATTCCGCGGTGGCTGCCTACAAGATGATGCGGCGCGGCTGCCACGCTGCTTTCGTGCACTTCTTCGGAACCCCCTCTCCCTCACGGGATTCATCAAGCGGCGTGGCGGAAGAAATTGTTAGGACCCTCACACCCTACCAGTTCACCTCACGGCTTTACTTGGTTCCCTTTGACGCCGTGCAGCGCCAAATCGTTGCGGCAGCGCCGGAGAGCTTTCGCGTGCTGCTTTACCGCCGCATGATGGCGCGCATAGCCCGAGAGATTGCCCGGGCTGAGCACGCGATGGGGCTCGTGACCGGAGACAGCGTCGCGCAGGTAGCCTCACAGACGCTGCATAACCTGGCGGCCATTGACCACGGCCTTGACCTCCCCATCTATCGCCCCCTGGCGGGCGACGATAAGTCGGAGATACTGCGCCTGGCCCGGCAGATCGGGACTTACAAGATCTCCTGCGAACCCTTTGAGGACTGCTGCCCTCGCTTCATGCCGCGCGCGCCTGCCATCTTTGCTCGGCCCGAGCAGCTCGACCGGGCCGAGGCGGGGCTCGACGTTGCTGCCCTGCTCAGGATGGGTCTCGAGGCCACAACCGTAAGGAGTTTCAAGTTCGAGCGAGGGTCGGTGACCACGCGGGAGGGGCTGCCCCGGCGCTTTGAAAAGCTTCTGCCCACCCTTAAAGCGGTCCAGGACCCGGACCCCTGTCCACGGCAGGTAGACCCCCGCTTGCGCGGGGGTGACGTCGTACCTTAAAGCGGTCCAGGACCCGGGCGCTATTCCCCTCGTTGCTTCCGCCCAGTCTTGAAACCCGGCTCCCGGCAAGAGCCTGCGCGTGTCATCGGCAGACGGCTTTTCTTCCGCGCCTTGCCTTCATTGACTGCCCCGCCTGCCGTGCCTATAATTATTATGGTTTGTGGAGAACAAGGATGAAAAAACCGCTCTTCTTCCTCTTACTCTTCTGCGTCCCGGGGGCAGGACTCTTCGCACAAGACACCGCCGGTGGATCAAACAGCAATAATTCTCAGTCTTCCAACGACCAGAATCGAATCAAGGTACGCGTTGAACTGGTCAACGTTCTCACCACCGTTACGGACAAGAAGAACCGGCTCGTCACCGACCTCACCAAAGACGACTTCCGAATCTTCGAGGACGGCAAGCCCCAAGACGTCCGCTTCTTCAGCCGCGAGACCGACCTCCCCTTACGCATCGGGATCTTGGTGGACGCCAGCAACAGTATTCGCGGCCGGCTACGCTTTGAACAGGAAGCAGCTATCGATTTCCTGAACATAGCGGTGCGCCCCGGCAAAGACCTCGCCTTCGTGGTGGCTTTTGACGTGGAACCCCAGCTTGTCCAGGATTACACGG
>JBEKUR010000318.1:0-5761 GCA_049514855.1 Terriglobia bacterium | reverse complement strand
GACGCTCGCCACTCCGAACCAATCCGCGCCGCAGCCGGCCAGACAATTCGCCACGGCCACGGCTCCGTGACCGTAGGCGTCCGCCTTGATGACGGCCATCATTTTGCGCCGGCCGGCAAGTCGCTGCACTCGCTCATAATTCCGGCGCAGTTTTGAAAGAGAGATCTCGACCCAGGTGGGGCGCAGTAGTTTGTTAATTGGGACATTCACCGGCTTCTCAGGGTTGTTGCGCGTGGGGTTTGGCAGGATGCTGAAAAACGTTTGTGAACGCTGTCATTCCGAGCGAAGCGAGGAATCTCGCTCTGGAAGCAACGCACTTGCGAGATTCCTCTCCCGCGACTGCGGGATCGGAATGACATGCTAGACGAGTTTTTCAGCATCCTGTTCGAAAGACGATCGTGCTGGCCGCCGCCGTCCCGGGTCCGCGGGATTGCCTCATTCCTCCGATGATTTCTGACCGCGAGCCAGGTTCTCAAACTTCGCATAGGGTCTCATGAAGACGACCGGAATATCACCGGTGGGGCCATTGCGCTGCTTGCCGACAATCAATTTCATCTCGACCCCGCGCCGGTCCACCTCACCTTCCGCTTCGCTTTCTTCAGCCGCCTTGCGCTCTCGGAAAATGAAGATCACCACGTCGGCGTCCTGTTCGATCGATCCGGATTCACGCAGATCAGATAGCTGAGGTCGCTGGAAAAGTCCCTTTCGCTGCTCGGGGGCACGGCTCAATTGTGAAAGCGCAAGGACCGGAACCTTTAACTCCTTGGCGATACTCTTCAAGCCGCGCGAAATGTAACTGACCTCCTGCGTGCGGTTCTCAAAGCGCCCCTGGCCTGAGACGAGCTGAAGGTAATCCACGATCATCAGGTCCAACCCCTTTTCCATCTTCAGGCGCCGCGCCTTGGCACGAATCTGCATGATGCTCAGGGCAGGAGTGTCTTCGATCAAGAGTGGAGCATCCCCGAGCCGGCCCAATGCGCGGGTCAGCTTGTTCCAATCTTCGCGGCTCCTCGAGAATCCGCTGCGAAGCCTGTGGCTGTCGGTTTCGGCCTCGGAGCACAAGAGACGGATGACTAACGACTCCTTGCTCATTTCGAGAGAGAAGAGGCCAACCGTTTTATGGTGCTTGATGGCGGCGTGGGAGGCGATGTTGAGCGCCAAGGCGGTCTTGCCCAGGGAAGGCCGCGAGGCCACCACCACCAGTTCTCCGGGTTGGAGTCCTGAAGTCATGTTATCGAGGTCTACAAACCCGGTTTCAATGCCCGTGACGCGCTGGCCGCGCTCGAGGAGATCGTCGATCGTCCCGAAACTCGACTTCACAATGTCACGGATGTTGGTGAATCCGGATTGGACTTTCTGCTCCGCGATGTCGAAGACCTGGCTTTGCGCCAAGTCGATCAGCGTGTCGGGGTCATCCGTTCCCTCCAGACAGCGTGAAATAACGTTGTTCGACGCATTGATCAGGCGTCGAATAAGCGACTTCTCTTTGACGATGCGGGAGTACTCCGAGACGGCCACGGAGGTTCCAATCGGCACACCATCCGTGAGGGCAGCGAGGTAAGCGGCCCCGCCCGCCTTCTCGGTCTGCCCGTCCTTGGAGAGTTCCTCGGAGAGCGTGACAAGATCGATGGTGCGGTTCTTCTCCGAGATGCCGACCATTTTTTCGAAGGTAATGCGGTGGGCTTCCGAAAAGAAATCATCCCTTCCGACCACTTCCAGAGCCATGTTAAGGGCCGAATTATCCAGCAGAATGGAACCGAGCAGGGCTCGCTCGGCTTCCAGATTGTGAGGTACAGCTCGATCACTGGGCGTAGGGCTTGGCATGGTATGAAAAGTGTCCCTGGAATGTCAGATAACTATTCCGAAGAAATTATACCAATTGGGAGAGTGTCCAGAGGAGATTTTTGCCCGGCCTTCTTCGGCCCCTGGAAGTTGGCGACGAGGTCGGCTCGCCGAGCCCAAGCCGCCTGGCGTCGCACGCTCGGGCGGTTACTCGGCCGACGGCTTTGCTTCCGTGGCAGGAGATTGCGGTTCGGGCTGGGCCTGAGGCTGGGACTCGGCCTGAGGCTGGGCCTTTGTCTCCACTTCGCCTTCCACCCTCACTTTGATGAAGGCCGTTACTTCCCTGTGCAGTTTTATCGGCACCTCGTATTCACCCAGAACCTTCAGGGGTGAATCGAGAGCGATCTTCCGCCTGTCGATGTTGTACCCTTGGGCCGCCATTTTCTCGGCAATGTCGATGGCCGTGACAGAGCCGAAGAGTGTTCCCTTTTCTCCGGATTTCCGAGTCAGGGTTACGCTGACCCCCTGGAGCAGCTTTGCCAAGTCCTCCGCATCGCCCTTTTCTTTTGCCTCCAGCTTCAGAAACCGGACGCGTTGCTGCTCCATCCGCTTACGGTTCTGAGGCGTAGCGGCGACTGCCAGATTCTTGGGCAGAAGATAGTTGCGCCCGTACCCGTCAGCCACTTTCACCTCTTGCCCTCTTGATCCAAGCTTTTCAATATTCTCGAGCAGAATTACTTCCATCTCTAAACTCCATGTCTTCAGCAGTTCGTGCCGACCCCCGCCCCCTCTGCTGGATAGCTTCCGTCGCCTTGAGGCCCCATCCTGGCGGGCGTGCGTTTCAGCGACTTGCTAGAGGCCGGTAGAAAACGGCAACAACGCAATGTTCCGTGCACGTTTGATCGCCAGGCTCAAAGATCGTTGGTGGGTTGAGCATGTTCCGGTCAGGCGGCGAGGGAGTATCTTGCCCCGCTCGGAAATGAAGCCTCCCACCAAGCGGGCGTCCTTGTAATCGATGAGGTCAATCTTTTCCTCGCAGAACTTGCAAACCTTTCGTCGGCGGAAGAACTGCTTCTTGGGACCCGAAGGCCCACCCTCCCGCCTTGATTGCGAGCGCTCCGGCTCTCCAGAATTGGTTCTCGGCACTGCCATATTGATCTACTCCTTCATCCTTGGGGTGCTTCCGCAGCCGGCTGCGGAGCCGGTGCCACGGCGGGCTTGGAGCGTCGCTTCTTAGACTCCTGTTTTGCCCGGAGAGCTTTGAACTTCTCGGCGCGCTCCAAGTCTTCGTCAATCCGCACGCTCAGGTATTTGATCACCGTGTCGATAACCTTCAAGCGGCGCTCAAACTCTTTGACGGTATCACCAGAACCCTGCAAGCGGAAGAGAACATAAATGCCCTCACGTTGCCTCTGGACCCGATAAGCTAGCCGGCGGCGGCCTAGCTTTTCCACTTTTTCGAGCTTGCCGCCCGTGCCCGCAATCACGCCTTCCATTTGCGCGATGAGCTTGTCAACGTCTTCTTCGGTGACGTCGGGCCGGACGATAAAAATGATCTCGTAATTACGCATGGAACCTCACGATGGTTGGCTTGAAACCCGCCGGTTAAAGCGGTTCATCGCCTTTTGCGAACCTTCTCTAAGAATAACGTGCACAGCTTCACAGGCTTGGTCGAGCATTTCAGCTACGGTTTCCAGGTCGGCCTCACGGAATCGGCCGAGGACGTAGGAAACCATATCCTCGATCGGCTGATCCGGTCTGACGCCCATTCGGACGCGAACGAAATCGCCCGAATCGAGTGCGCCGATAACCGACTTCATTCCTTTGTGGCCGCCCGCGCTGCCTCGGGGCCGAATGCGCAAGCTGCCCAGAGGAAGATCCGCGTCATCCACCAGCACAATCAAATCGCTTACGTCCAGCCTGTACTTCTCAGCCAGCCTGGCCACGGCCATCCCGCTCAAATTCATATACGTCTGGGGCTTAGCCAGCAGAACATCCAAACCATCTATCCGCGTGCAAGCCGTCAAGGCCTGAGCTTCGTGATGGGCCAATTCCAAACCACATTCGTGGGCGAGGCGGTCCACTGCCATGAAACCCAGGTTGTGGGGTGTCAGGCAGTACTCGTAGCCAGGGTTTCCTAAACCCGCGATCAGTCTCATTTCGAAAACCGACACTCGAAAATCGAAATTCGGAGAACCATTTCGAGTTTCGATTTTCCAGAATCGAAACGCCTAGCTTTCCTTCTTGCCTTCCTTCTTGGCTTCCTTCTTGGCTTCCGGCGCTCCCGCTTCGGCTCCTTCTTCCTCGGCCTTGCCCTTGCGGATAACCTCGGGTTCGCCTGGCGCAGCCACTGCTTCTTCGGCAGCGGGCTTCACCTCTTCTTCCGCTCTCAACTCCGCCACATGAGCGACCACGCGTGTGGGATCCGTCAGGATCTTGACCTTTGGAGCCGCCGGCAGGTCTGAAACGCGAATGTTCTTGCCCAGCTCGAGCCCGCTCACGTCGGCGACAAAGCGCTCCGGAATATCGTCGGGGAGGCATTCCACTTCCACTTCGCGTAGCACAAACTCGAAGACCCCGCCCTGGACCTTTACGCCCACCGGCTCGCCAATCACATGAATTGGGACCTGAAGCTTCAGTTTCGTATCGCGCGCGATACGGACCAGGTCAACGTGCAGAAGGTTGCCGCGGATAGGCTCGGTTTGCCAGTCCCGGATCATGACTCGAGCCGGAGCCTTCCCTCGAATCTCGAGAGTGAAGATGGCGTTGTGGCCGGACTCTGAGTGGAGAATCTGCAAAATCGCTTTGGGATCCACCGTCACGGGAATCGCGGGGCCTCCGCCCCCATAAACCACGGCCGGGATCCGACCCGCACGCCGCATGCGCCGTGCAGCATTCTTCCCGAATTCCTCGCGCGCCTCGACTTCAACAGCTAGAACCTGGGTCATGACTTTCTGCTCCTCAATTGCAACAACATTGTGTGAAGGCTGTCATTCCGATCCCGCAGTCGCGGGAGAGGAATCTCGCCCTGCGCCGACTCGCAGCCCGATGTCACCCAGCCAAGAACCAGAGCCAGATTCCTCACTTCGCTCGGAATGACAGCACCCGTTCCTGCGGGCGTATGGGCATCCGCCACATGCCAGCCGATCCGCAGGCGCGGGCTCTGCACCGCTTCAGATAAAGAGTTTGCTGACCGAAGTTTCCTCGTGAATCGAGCGGATAGCTTCCGCCAGCAACTTGCCCACGCTCAGCACCTTGATTCTTCCGCACTGCTCCGCCCCTGGCGAGAGCGGAATGGAGTTTGTCGTTACTACCTGCTCGAGGGGCGCCGCGCAAATCCTCTCGATGGCGTTTTCAGCAAACACGCCATGCGAACAACACGCGTAGACCTTGGCGGCGCCCTTCTCGCTCAGCGCCTGGGCGCTTTTCGCCAGAGTGCCGCCGGTATCAACCATGTCATCGACGATTAAACACGTTTTGGCTTCAACCTCGCCGACGACATTGAACATTTCCACCACGTTGGCATCTTCGCGGCGCTTGTCAATGATCGCCAGAGGCGCATTGAGCCGTTTCGCAAAGGCTCTCGCTCTTTCCACTCCTCCCGTGTCCGGGGAAACAACTACGGGATCCTTCAGCTTCAGGCGCCGGAAATAACGCACCGTCACCGGCGTAGCGTAGAGGTGGTCCACGGGAATATTGAAGAAGCCCTGAATCTGCCCGGCGTGCAGGTCGAGTGCCAACACACGATTCGTGCCCGCTGAAGTCAACAAGTCGGCAACCAGTTTGGAGGAAATGGGCACACGCGGGCGGTCCTTGCGATCCTGTCGGGCGTAGCCGTAATAGGGAATTACAGCGGTAATCCGCTCCGCCGAGGCGCGTCGCAGGGCATCAAGCATAACCAGCAGTTCCATCAGGTTGTCGTTAACAGGGTTGCAGGTGGGCTGGATGACAAAGACGTCAGCCCCGCGGACATTCTCGA
>JBEKUR010000317.1:0-5812 GCA_049514855.1 Terriglobia bacterium | reverse complement strand
GAGTGGTAGTATTGCAGGCCGATCACCTCGTATTCAGCCTTGGCATCGCGCAGCATAGCGAGGTAATCGTAAGGGCTCTGTTGCCACGGGGCGGGGTGGCGTTGCCACGGGCTCCCAGCTGGGTGGTCGCCCATGTAATAATCGGCCCATGTGCCGGTGTTGTTGACGCAGCGGAAGCACGTCGGGTCGGCCTCGTGGGCTGTCTGCAGCGCAGCGACAGTGAGATCCACCTCCTGCTCACGCGTGAAACCAGCCATGCCGCGGTTTACCTCCGGCTGCACGTGCGCCTCGTTGACCACGTCCCATATATGAACGCGGTGGCGGTAGCGCGTAATCGCCTGGCGCACATGCGCGAGGCAATACCGCTTGGTCTCGTCATAGGGAAGGTTCTTAAGCCATTCCGGGGTATTCTCCGGCTCAAGCCAAATCCCCGGATGACCTTTGGGCAGGATCGTGGTTCCGATGAGAGTGTTGAGAGCTGCCTCAAATGCCGAGTAATCCGGATGCCCCTTTTTGGGCTCCACCCATCCCTCGTAGATCGGAATCGTCGTGTAGTTGAACAACGCTTGGAATAGCGTGAGAGCCTCAGGATAGCCGGCAGCCAGGCCGAAGCCGTTGCAGCCGAACAGGAAGCCGTGCCGGGCCGGCTGGCGGGCGATGGCGTGCTGCGCGCGGGCAACTACCAGCATTTCGCCCGCGTACAGCGAATCCCGCAGGGACTCCATCGAAGCCCGCACCTGTGCGGTCCGGTCGGCGCCCGCCGCCTCCGCGCGGTCAAGGGACGCTTGCGCGGAGTCGATGCGGTGTTGCGTTTCGGGCGAGATGGCAGCGCCCAGCTGCCCACACTCCGTGACCAGCCTCCGCACCGTGGCCATACGGTCGCGGGCAAAGGCATAATTCAGCACCAGCGGGGTCGCACGCGCCAGGGAGCGGCCGGTGTACCCCGCTCCGCCGTCATCTGCGTAGACGAACACTTGGCCGAAACCGGGCACTGACAGAGGCATCCCGATTCGGAAAGGCTGATCGGTGGGCGGCGTGAACCGCACTTCCCCCGACGCCGCCTCGAACGGCGTCGTGAAAGGACGCATAAGAGGGTCGCACAGGTGAAAGCGATCGAACCCCGCCGCCGGTAGGGGCTGGCCCTTATCGTCATACACCAGGCATTGGGCGGACGCGGGCGCTTCCGCTGCTGAAATCGCGGGAACAGCGAGTGCAGCGCTTGCTAAAGCAAGAAACTCACGACGATTGCAATTAAGCTCAGTCATAACCTTTCCTCCTCCCTATAAAATAGTAAGATCGGGACAGTCTACGACGGTGACACGGCCGTCAAATCACCCCCGTGACTGAACTGGCAGCTCAAACGATTTATCCTTGTCCGTGACATGGACTCGAACGGGAGCCACGGTCAGTGATTTTCTGATTTCGCGGCCTTTTCCCCAGTAACAAACCCACGGTCAATTCTCAGGAAGAATTGACCGTGGCTACGGGTAACAAGAAAGGGCAGCGTCAGACGCTGCCCTTTCAGTTTCAAGAAATCCTGCCCGATGCTCCTCGTTTAGAAAGAAAATCTGGCAGAAAGCTGAATAACCCGACCGGTAATCGTAGTGCCCGTGATCCGTCCCACGCTTGGATCGGCAACACCCGATGCAAGCGCTTGCGCGTTGAGGTTGTTGTTGGGTTCCGCGAAGCTCGGATGGTTGAAAAAGTTGGTAGCATCCATTCTAATCTGAATTTTGCCTTGTTCCCACCGGGGGATATTGAAACTCTTGGCCAGTGAAAAATTAACAAATGTCAGATCAGGTCCACGGAGCGAGTTTCTTGGGTTATTGCCGAAGGTATTGGTTGCTGGCGTTGCGTAGGCGAGCTGATTGAACCACTGGCTGATCGAGGGATTCGACACTTTGGGATTACCGATGAGGTTGGGATACCAAGATCCATCCAGCGCACCGGAATTGGTAGCCGAGGACATAACCGGAGTGATCGGAACTCCCGATTGGGCTACGAAAATAGTTGACGCTTGCCAGCCGCCAAGCGCCGCATTCCCCCCAGGCGAGCTTAGGTATCGGTGTCCTCTTCCAAGCGGTATCTGATAGACGATGGCCCCTTTCAAGGCCTTCGGCGTATCGAAATTCGAGAGTCCATAGTTTGCTGAAATATTATAAGCATCCTGATAGTAAACGGGGCCGAATTGGGTGCCCCAACCCGAACTATCCATGTCATCTTTCATCCGCGACCAGGTGAAATTGGCATCAACAGACACCCCATGGCCGAATGGTTTTTTAAGGCTGAACTGCGCCGCATTGTAGTTGGAAATGCCGGTGAACTGGCCGGTTCGCGCGCCGCCCGCGCCGATGCCGATGCCTAAATACTGCGGATACGGCCTCGCGGCCTGCCCCCCTCCGAGTCTGTCCGCAGGCACTTGGTTGACATCCGCCAGGAACATTAAGTTATTCCAGTGGCTGCCGACGTAGGCTGCCTCTAACACCATATTGCCGGGCAGACGCCGCTGAACGCCTCCCGACCACTGCCAGCCTTTCATGGCGGGGAGATCATAGGGATAATAGGGTATAAACCCGTTTCCCTCACCGTTGTAAGCGGCAGGGTTACGAGTTGGAAGGATATAGGGCAGATTCGCGCCAGTACCATCAAGCTGCACCACTGGCGGCTGGCCGGGAGCAGCATTGGCAGTGCCAAGGCTCTGACTGCCAAAGCCAATCTCACCGCCAGCAGTGTCACTGCTCCACATGGCGGAGTATTGGCCAACACCGCCCCGCACTACCCACTTATCCGTCAGCGACCACGCGAATCCGAGGCGAGGCATCACAATGGGGTACTGCGTCTCGAAGCATTTGGTCCGCGCCCCGTTCAGACCCGCAAACCAAATGGATCCCGGAGTCTTGGTGATGGGGTTTGTGAGGGTCGGATCGAAGCCACCCGCTACGTTAAATTGGTTATAAAACCCGCCATGGATTTCCCAACGCACCCCGAGGTTCACGGTCAGGTTTGGCCGTACCTTGATATCGTCTTGTACGAAGAACATTGGATTCCAGTCCCGCGTGCCATTTAGCGGGGAGTTAAAGGCGCTCCACGACTGCACATCCCCCAGCAAGAAGTCGGCATAACCAACATCGGCGCCAGTACCGGCGGTGTACTGGCCGGTGAAGCCTAATACTGCGCCTTTCAGGCTGCCCCAGGGAGTAGAGTTGTTTTGGTTCCTTAGAACCTCAGCTCCGAAGTGCAGGATGTGCTTCCCGCGAATCATTGTCAGTGTATCCGAGTAGTCGAAGCTGTTTTCAACAAAGATCGCGTTCGTGTCGCCGCCCGAGTTGAAGGTACTGTTACCACCGACACCGCCGATGCTGATAGCCGGAAACTCATCCGCCTTCGAGAACTGCAATCCTATCGCGGCCGGCATGCCTTTGCCCAAGGATGCCGTAACAAAAAAATTCGTCTGCCGGACAGTCGAAAACCGGAATTCGTTCACCAAGCTCGGACTGAAGGTGTACACATCCGTAACCTGCGCTGACTTCCCTCCTCCGCCTGAGGTTTGACATTGGATAGGGCACTCTGGGCTGTATTGAAAGTGGATGGGGTTGATGTGATCCAGAAGCGTGAGGTTCACGCGGTTCTTTTCGCTCAGGTTGAAGTCCATCCGCACAAAATATTTCCTGTCAGGGCTGGTGCTGGCTGCCAGATATCTGTAGTTGTTGGTGAGTAGACTTTGATCGGTGGCCGTCACATAATAGCTTTGAGTTTTTAGAGCCACCGGATCCATATCGGCCGTCGGAATAGCCAGGTCAGCAGGGTTATAGGCCCCACATTGGGCGACATTGGTAGTTAATGGCGTGCCACCATGCGCCGCATCAAGCGTAAGGTGGCTTCCGAAGATCGTAGGATCGAAGCAACCAGCCTTCATGGCATTGGTCGGCACAGTGATGGTGGCGGTCGAAGAGCTTGGGTTAATCAAGTTTTCGAAGTTGAAATAGAAGAACACCCTGTTCTTCACGATCGGCCCACCTAGCGCCCCGCCCACGTAGTTGTACCGCTGCCTCCCCTTTTTGCCCGTAGAGTTGAAGAAGTCTCTCGCATTGAGAATGTCATTCTGTATGTAGTCGTAGGCGGCGCCGTGGAACTGGTTCGTACCGGTTTTACTGATGAGGTTGAAAACATCGCCACCGCCGCCGTATTGTGCCGAAGAGTTCATAGCTATCACTTGTAGTTCGGCTACGGACTCGGTAACCTGCTCGTCAATGTTGGCGCTGGCCGGCAACCGAATCGATCCACCGTCAATGAGATAGCTCGCGAAGTACGGCGCGGTTCCGTCGAGCTGCTGATCGACTCCAGGATTGCCTGCATTACCGGAACCACCTCCATATCCAGGGGTGCCGGAACCGCCGGGAAGCAGCACCAGGAAATTTTGCCAGCCGCTCGCGGGACCAACCATCGGCAGGGTGGTCAACTGGTTGGTTCCCAAAGTGGTTGACTGCTGGGCATCCTCAGTCTTCAACGCCGGCAGGGTGGATGTGACTGTGACCTCCTGAGTGGTTGCCCCCACCGCCAACTGAGCGTCAACCGTGATGATAGCGACCTGCAAAACGATCGACGTCTTCACCAGTTTCTCGAAACCCACCTTGCTAAAGGTAATAGTGTAGGTTCCAGGCAGAATCGAGTTCGTATCGTAGAGACCCTCGCCGTTTGTGACGAAATCTCTGCTGACGCCTGTGTCGGTGTTGGTCACCGTGACGGCCGCGCCTGGCACCACCGCTCCCGCCGGATCGGTCACCGTGCCACGAATGTCACCGGAATTTGTATTCTGTGCAGGAGCCGAGTTGGCCAAAAACAACACAAGGCAAAACACAAATGTTAAACGAATCACGCTGTTAAGACTCAACTTCACGATTTCACCTCCGTAAGTAATGATGCCCAAGACTCCATTGTCTTGCCACACATAGTCAAACAAGCCTAGACCCAAGACCCAATCACCCAAAGACCAGACTGCCAAGTAGGAACATGCATCGCGGCACGACGTGCGCCGCTTCTGGACCCACAGAAATTGGCGCTCGTCAGTACCGCTCCAAGAATTCACCGTCCCATCAGTAACGGCTTTCCCGCTGCAGTATAGCCGCCTTGGGGCCGGTGTTCATCGAGCGCGTGCAGCCGGTGTCGTCATTAACAGCGGCAACTTTCGCTCCAGCTACAAACGCCTCCCCGTTCAGAACTTCAAGACTCATAACTTGCTACGGGGGCATGTGTACCACGCGAAAAGAGCCTTGTCAAGAAAAAACTTTAACGCTCCGGTAGTTTTTTCAAGAATTTCTATAACATACGTGTTTTCAGACGCATACAAAGTATAAATGTGGTCCGTAACGGCACAAAACTCAACTTACCATTGCAGACCTCCTCGGAAATGCATATAGTTTCTGCTGTAACGTTCCTGTAGCTCGGAAGGGCTCAAACGGTTGGGGGTTGTTGATGAAGAAATCTGCATCGTACACCATGCGTGACGTGGCCAGGCTCGCCCGCGTTTCAGCGACCACCGTTTCCACGATTGTAAATGGAAGAGGGGGCGTAAGCCCGGAGTTGACCCGGCGTGTCGAGGACGCGATCGCAACTCTGGATTATCATCCCAACGAAGTGGCGCGCAGCCTCAAGGTCAGCCGTACGTTCACCATCGGTATGGTCGTCCCGGATTTTAACTTTTTTTTCATCGAGGTGTTTCAGGGAGTTGAAACCAAGGCCCGCGCAAACGGTTTTTCGGTTGTGCTGTGCGACTCGCATGATGACCCAGTCCAGGAGCGAGATCTGCTCGCCA
>JBEKUR010000316.1:0-5814 GCA_049514855.1 Terriglobia bacterium | reverse complement strand
TCGGCATTTCGCGCGCTACGCTGGACGGCAGTCTGGACTTGGAAGGCCTCCGCGACCTCGACCCCGCGCTGGCCCACGCCAAGCTCATGGGACAGAAGGGCGTGGGCCCCTGGACGGCCCAGTACGTGGGCCTGCGGGCGCTGGGGCACCCTGATTGCCTTCCCGCCGCCGACGTGGGCTTGCAGAAGGTGATTCGTGACCTCTACGGACTTCGCAAACAGCCCTCTGCAGATCGAGTGGAGAAACTGGCCAAGCGCTGGCCGGGATGGCGAAGTTACGCGACTTTCTACCTCTGGCTGACCTACTGGGAAGTCAGGGCGTGGAAGGCCAGCCTGATGGAGAGTATCCGCCTCCGAAAGAAAAGGAAATCTTCATGAAACCCACCCCTACAGACCTTGCCCGGCCATTTCTGGCTCAGGCCAGCCGCTTGCTCCTTCAAGTTCATGGGCCGCGCATTGAGGCCTGTGTGCGCGCGCTTTCCCCTGAACAAATCTGGTGGCGAGCCAATCCCGCCTCGAACAGCGTGGGTAACTTGGCGCTGCACCTGGAGGGAAACGTCAGGCAATGGATCGTTTCGGGACTGGGTGGCGTGCCGGACCGGCGCGAGCGCGACAAAGAGTTTTCGCCACCAGGCCCCATTCCCCCCCGTACTCTAGTCGCCCGGCTGCGGAAGGCAATCAGCGAAGCTGACCGTGTGATGCGGAAGCTGAACGCAGAGGCTCTCGCGCGGACGTATTCCATTCAAGGATTCCGTGTTACCGGCTTGCGGGCTGTTTTCCACGTTGCCGAGCATTTTTCCCACCACGCCGGACAGATCATCCTGCTGACAAAAATGCTCGGAGGGAAAGACCTGAAATTCACCCACTTGCCAGGGGAGAGAAAGAAGAGAGAGAAAGCCGGACGTACTCCGCCTCTATGAGCATCCCGAAATTGAAAAGGAAATAATCCTCCCGTTTTCCTTGTTACACTGTTTGCGCCGGGGTCAAAATCCCCCTCCTCCGACGCCCTCGAAGAGGCTTTTCAACAAACTCTAAAGTTGGTGGACTTGTTTGGCGACTATTACCAACGTGCCCGCCGGGACAGGCACGCCGTTGATCGTTTGCGCTTGCACTTCGAAGAAAGGCAGACCCTTGACTAAGAGGCTGGGCTGGGTGCCGTGGCCGCTCAGGGAGGACAAGCCACTCACATTGACGAAGGCAGTCTGGTTGCTGGTCAGGACCATGGTAGGCGTCCCCTGAAAAAGGGTGGGGCAGGGGGTGAATGCGAAAGCCCCCGTCTTATCGTCCTTCGCGACCTGAACGAGGGAAGAGAAACTACCCTGAATGGATTGCAGCTTATCGTAAACCTTGCCAGCAACCACGGTGGTTGGCAGGCTCGGCGGACCCGATTGCCTAACTGGCCCGTGGACAACCACCTCCTGGCCTACCGCGATATTGCTGGGGCCGAAAGGTAGGTTCGCAAAGTTGGCGCTTCTCGAGGAATACTGATAGGTGGTCGAGGCCGTCAGATTGACTGTGCATAGGGTATCGGGAGTCGCCACGAAGCTGTTGTTCGGCTCGACATCACGCATCCAGAGGTTAAAGCTGGTCACGTTGCCACTTGCATTTCTGGTCACCGAGGTGACTGGCCCGATCAATGCCAGTATATTGCTCGAGGGGTCTTCCGTGTACTCGTCCTCCACGGTAGTCGCCACGAAATTCCCGTCGACGTCAATGTAGGCATCCACTTCCATAACGCTATCGGTCACAAGTTGGTTGAGCTCCGAAAAGCCATAAAGCTGGGAAGAGCTGTTGAGGTTGACAGTCACCAGGGGCGGTCCAGTAATGGAGGCAGAGAGTAGTTGCAGGGTAAAACTCCCGTTATACAGCGAAGTGCTGCCTGGAGGCAGAATCGTCACCGAGCGCACAAAACCTACCAGATCGTCCAGTACGCCAAAGCCCTGGCCCTGGCTCCCGGATGCCGTGAGCGGCGTAACGGTGATTTCGGGTGTCCCGGTAACTATGAGCTTTCCAGTCGTCGGATCCGTGGTAATGCTCCCAATCATGCGGAGCATGTCAAAATCGATCTGGATGACGCTCGCTTGGCCCTTGTTGATGACTAGGGACGGACTGATCGGAACCTGTATGTTCTTCAAGGGGCTCAGCGTAAATTGTGCGGTACTGGTGGGAGGATTGGGCGGAAGGATAGTTGGATCGTAGAAAACCAATTGGGGCGCAGTGAGTGTGAGGTAGGCAATGTCGTAAGTTCCGACATTCGCGGGGCTGATGTTGAGCACCGTCGTAAAGTCTCGCAAACAGCCTAGGTTTATTTTGATTTCGGGCGCAGAAGCAGAGCTTGGATTGATGGGGGTGGTTCCAGCGCCAGTCCCGGTGAGAGAATAACCGATGAGAGAAAGATCGGTTACGTTAAACGGGAATGACACAGCATCACAAAGGCCGGGGGTATCACCGACCAAGCTTGTGAGCGAACCCGTTGCGACCGTCGTTGTCGGTGTCGACGATCCACAGGAGGTCAGGAACGCGCCGGCCAGCACAGCCGTCACTGCAATTGTAACAATCCGCTTGAGCATCAGGTCTCGACTCTTTCCCCCTCTTGTGCCCGCGGCAAGGCGACCCGAG
Source organism: Terriglobia bacterium (assembly GCA_049514855.1). Lineage (GTDB taxonomy): Bacteria > Acidobacteriota > Terriglobia > UBA7540 > UBA7540 > CAVROP01. The sequence goes on along the minus strand of JBEKUR010000316.1, from coordinate 3,196 downwards.
CACATTCCGTTCCGCTCAGACCATGAAGCTGAATCCCACCGGACGCCACAGGTCTGCCTACCGGTAACACTTCCCTCAGATGATGAAAAACCCCCCTTGGGTTATCCGGCCTAGTGCTGCGCTTTCCGCTACATTCCAAACTTGCGGGTAGTGGGTCAATTTGATGCTGTAGCGGCGATCCCGCGTCTGCGGGATCGCCACATGGCGGCGTAAAGCCGCCTCTACATCAAATTGACCCACTACCAAGTTGCGAACATACAGTGAATTCACTCGATATGGCAAGAGATATTCGAAGCATTTTTCACTCCTGCAACTGATCTTCTTCCCTCTCCGTGCTCATCTGGATTCCGCTCGGCGGCCATGCGCGCTCGGATTTGTGCCGCACGGTCAAAGATCTCTCCCCGGCTGATCCCTGCTTCCGTGTACATGGCGAAGATATTGTCATCGGGCGTCTCAGGCGGGATGGTATGCGAAGCCGCCAGGATGTACCCGCCACCATCGCTGGTCATACCCTCGATCAGACGCGCGGTGGCTCTTCGCACCTCCTCTACCGTCCCGGAAGGCAAGACACCCTGCGTGTCAATTCCTCCCATAAAGGAAATCTGCTTTCCAAATTCCGCCTTGAGATCCAGCGGATCCATTCCGGGGCAGGTGCACTGCACAGGGTTGAGCACGTCGATGCCTATTTCGATGAGGTCAGGAATGACAGGCTTCAGCGCGCCACAACAGTGGTAGGCGACCCACAGACCCTGCCGCTTCCCCACCGCAGCAACCCGAGCAAGGTGGGGTTTGATCAGCAAGCGCCAAGTCTGAGGGCTCATCATCATCGCAAGCTGAGAAGCGACATCGTCTCCCGTCCAGAGCCAATCCAAGGCGAATTGAGCACAGGCGGCCTGAGACAGCTCGAGGGCGAAGTCCGCACAGCGTCGAAACATCTCATCCGCGAGGTCAGGATCTGTCGCTATGTCAAGCATCGCGTTTTCCATTCCGCGCAGCCGCCAGTACATTTCGAAGGCGCAGGGAGAGACGTCGCAGCCGATAAAGTAGTCCTGCCGAAACTCCATCACGGGAAGCATCAGCCGCAGGAGTTCGGGCAAGTGTTCGGTAGGGAAACGATATCGGAGAATTTCCTCACGACTCGCCTGGGCCAGAGGGAATCCCGTGATTTGATTGAAACCGAGCTGCTTGGTCCATTTCACTCTCCAGAAATCCAGGTGCGATTCGCCTTCACGCTCATGCACGATACCTTCCATCGCGTAGTTGTTATTGACCCAGGTTTGCCGAACGTCATCCCCCATGGCCTCCGCCAGACGTGAAGCCGGTATCTCGAGGAGTCGAGCAAGCCGCTGGGCGGTCTGAGGATGAAACCACATAAAGACAGGAACACGATCGACGGGTTCCCGTCGCAGCGCTGCATGGACGCGTTGTTTACCATTCATTGGCGCGGACACGGAAATCTTCCTTGCATCGTGCTGTGGGCCTTGCTTTGTTGCGTCGAGAACGCTGGTGCGAAAGGGGGGACTCGAACCCCCACCCCTTGCGGGACCAGATCCTAAGTCTGGCGCGTCTGCCAAATTCCGCCACTTTCGCGCAGTTCCATTATAAGGCAAGTCGCCCCTCGGACCCCGTTGGCAGCGAAGTGTCAGCGGAGCGCAGGTTAGCGAGGTAGCCCGCTTGCGCTTATGTTCCGCGGAGCTGGCGGGCCCGCCGGAAGAACGCGGCTGCCACAAGGGTCGCAACGACGCCCAAATACAGGAGAGCATAGCGGCCGGCCTGCGGACCGTTGGCGCTACCGGTGAAGTCGAGCCCCGGGCCCCGATTGAGCGGGCCGGCGTACCACAGCGCGGTGTACAGTCCTTCAAAGAATTTGCTTGTGCCGCTCCAGACGCCCAGCGCCAACGCCAGCGACGGAATGAACAGTACGCCGGCGGCCCAGGCCAATAGACCGGCGCTCTGCCCCGCAAGCGCCAGCCGGACGGCGGCCCCTAGTCCTGTGAGCGCAGCCACCAAGATGCCTGCAATCCATGCCGCTGGGAATTGCCGCGGCAGAATCCGCGCACAAGAGAAGAGCAGTTGTTCGGTGCCGAAACGCGCTTCGCGCGTGCCGAGCGCGGACCACACGAGGATAGGCCAGATCCAGGCGACGGCCAGCAGTGGCCCGCGCGAGATATCCAACGGTGCGGCGAACTGGGCGATGAGCAATCCTCCGGCCACCGCGTACCACCACCAGCGATAACCCTTCAGGGCGAGTCGCAATTCGGCGACCAAAAGACGCCAGGCGCCAGAATGCAGCGCGCCCGAGGCGAGCGGAGTGAGATGGGTGGACGTGGCGATGTGCGGTCGCGCCGTGGCGGATTCCGGCGCCACCCCTGCGGGAGCGGCAACTCCCTCCGACCGAGGCCTTGCGCCCGACTGCCTCCGCGAACTCGCCGGGTCGAACCGGTCGAAAAACAACGCGCCGCACAAGACGAGAGCGAACGCTGCGGCTGTCAACGCCAGACGCAGGCCGACAATTCCAGTAGTCCATTCGATGCCGTTCCAATGAAAGCCAGCAGCCACTCGGACGGACTTATCAGCTACGCTGAGTGAAAAACTATCCACGTAACCCGGGATGCCAGCTCGCGCCGCCGGGACCATACTTTCATGCACGACCCAAAGGCCAGAGGGATCGAGCTGCGGGAGCTCCGTCACCACCGGCAGAACTAAGCCGAAACTCCAGAGAAAAAACCATAGGACGTTGCCGAAACCCCCGCGAAGAAATCTGAACGTCTCGAACAAGAGGGCCAACGCGGCCGTCATCGCCATCGCGGGCAGTGCCAGGAACAGGAAGGGCAAGAGCAGAGCTCGGGCGTGGAAGGTGCGGTCCTCGGCGGCTAGAAGCTGCATGGCCACAGCGGCAAGAGCCAGCACAATAACCATGGAGACGAGCACCGCGAAGTTGCTGAGGAATTTTCCCAGGAGATAGGAAACTTTGGTGAGCGGCGTTCCTGCGAGGATCTCCCCCACCCCCGTTTGGCGGTCACGGTCCACAGCGTTCTTGACGATGTAGAAGCCCACGAGCGAAACAAAAGTCGTCGCCACCAGCGATACCATCGCTCCGATCCACGCCGATGTGTACACCCCACGATAGTCGCCAAGACGCAGCGAGATTCGCCCCGTGCCTGCGGCATAACCCAGGTAGACAGCGAAGAGCAAA
>JBEKUR010000315.1:0-5826 GCA_049514855.1 Terriglobia bacterium | reverse complement strand
GAAACCATCCCGGATTGGGTAGTCAAGCAAGCCGACGAGGTGGTCATGGTCGACTTGCCTCCTCAGGCCCTGCTCAACCGGCTGATGCGCGGCGTCGTCTATGCACCCGAAAAGGCGCACCAGGCGATGGAGAATTTCTTTAAGGAGTCGACTCTCGTCGCCCTGCGTGAGTTGGCGATACGCCAGACCGCGCATGAGGTTGACGTTCGGCAGTCGGTCCAGGACGAAACGGAGGCGGTTGGGATTGGAGGCGAAGACCATGACTCGCTTTCATCTCAGAGGCCACGGACGTCCGACCGAATCCTCATTCTGGTCACAGAAGACCCATCTTCAGCGGCGCTAATCCGGCGCGGCAGGCGCGTGGCCGATTACCTGAAGGCGGACTGTTTCGCGGTGTGTGTCTTCCGCGACGGCAGCTTGCATAGTATTCCGGCAGGCCAGCGCGAGGCCGTAGAAAAGCACATGAAATTCGCCCGGAACTTGCATATCGAGCCCAGCGTGTTACAGGGCGAAGATGTGGCCCAAACTTTGGTCGACTTTGCCCGCCTCCACAAAATTACCCAGATCTTCCTTGCCCGGCCCCAGCAGAAGAGATGGCCGCTGATTTTTGGCCGCGGTTTGGTGGAACGGGTGGTCCGCTTAGCCCACGATATCCAGGTCACTATAGTGGCCGAGCACCGCCGGCAGCAAGAAGGCTAGGCCAAACCCGCCCACTGCCTTTAAGGCTCTTCCAGACTCCCACTCGCAAGTCCACCCAGGCTGGTTGCCAGCGAGCCACTTACAAACTGTCTCCTGTTCACCACGTCCTCCACTCGAGGGGCTGCGGCATCGCGTGCGAGATGAGGTATGGATTAGCTTGGCGGCCAAGACGACTTTTTGTCTTATACTGCCGAAGCCGCAGGCGTCAGCTCAACATTAACTGCCTTGTTTTAATAGATATTCCCGCTTTTGACTCATAACTACCTTTGTTTTCATAAACATTCACGCTTCCCGCCCACTTTTTTCACAGCGGTCCTTTGTTTTCATAGACATTCGCGCATTGCTCGCGCAAAAAAAAGAATTCTTTTTTAGCAGTTCGGCCCCTGAAGGGCAGCCGACCCGCCGCGGCGGGACAGTAAACAGTCCACAGTGAAAGCTTGCATAAAGCCCGTTTCCCAGGCAGGCACGGACTTATGGTCACCAGGGTGAGGCCAACCGACCCATGGGCCCTTTTCTCTGAAAATGTTCCATGCCTTTCCATACGCTAGCACTGTAGCCGATTGGAGGGAGTTTGTCAAGTACAAACTGTATGGCGTCCGCGGCTCCGTCAAAGTCAGAGTCGTGGGGGCGGGCCAAAACCGGCGCCGGGATCCCATCCACGTGGGCTGCGGCTCTGCCGCCTGCCGTGCGGAAAGCCTCAGGCTTTCCGGCCAAGTCCGCCTCATTTCACCCCTCGGCACAGGCTGGAAGGCTGAGCCTTCCAGCCTGAGCCGAGGGCTTGAGGGCAGGAGTGCCACGGAAAGGCAAAGAAGGTGTGAAAAAATCGCGCTGTAGCGGCGGTCTATGACCGCCGCATCGTAGAATCAATGGCTTCGGCGCTCATAGAGCGCCGCTACAAATGGCCAATCCGATTTTTTCACAGCTTCAAAGCCTTTCCGCAAAGCAGGCGGCGGAGCCGCGTCGAATGTTACGCTTCGGAGACCCCAAGGCAACCCTGGTATAGCGTCCTCAGCCCCCGCGTCGTTCATGTCGATTTGTGGTATGCTCACTGGCCATGGACTGGAAGAACCGACTCTACTTTGGCGACAATCTTGACATCCTCCGCCGCGAGGTGCCGGACGCCTGCGTTGACCTCATCTACCTCGACCCGCCCTTCAACTCCAACGCCACTTACAACGTGCTCTTCAAGGAAAAGAGCGGCGAAGAATCCGCCGCGCAGATCACCGCCTTTGAGGACACCTGGCAGTGGAGCATGGAGGCAGAGGCGGTGTACAAGGAAATCGTCACCAGCGGCGCGCACAAGCTCGCAGACCTGATGCAGGCGTTGCTTGCCTTCCTCGGTCGCAATGACATGATGGCTTATCTCGTGATGATGGCGGTTCGGCTGGTCGAATTGCACCGCGTCCTTAAGCCCACCGGCAGCATATATCTGCATTGCGACCCAACGGCAAGCCACTACTTAAAACTCGTTTTGGATGCAATCTTCGGGCACGGCAGATTCCTGAATGAGGTTGCGTGGAAGCGTTCGAGTGCGCACAGTGACACAAAGCAAGGAATGAAACGGTGTGGCCGGATTCACGATGTTCTTTTTATCTACAGCAAATCTGAGAATTACACTTGGCACCCGATCTATACGCCCTACACGAAGGAATACCTCGAGTCGGAATACCGACACGTGTCACAGGATGGTCGCAGGTACAAGGAGACAGACCTCACGGCAGCAAAGCCCGGCGGAGACGTAAAGTACAAGTGGCGAGTAAAACGTCTGATGGCGAAGGGCAGGCGCTGGGAGGCCGACCTCACGGATGAGTACGTGAGGCCTCGAAAGGGCCTCGAGTACAAGGCGGTTTCCCCTTACGGGGGACGGTTTTGGGCATACTCAAAGCAAAACCTGGTCGAGTTCGCAAGGAACGGGCATCTCATTCACAGAAGCACCGGCATGCCCAGGCTGGTTCAGTATGCCGATGAAATGCCCGGGATACCCGTTCAAGATCTCTGGAGCGATATCAGTCCCGCCATGGGCGCGGAAGACCTTGGGTATCCCACGCAAAAGCCGAATGCTCTCCTGGAAAGAATAGTCAACCTGAGCAGCAACGAGGGTGATTTAGTCGTCGATCCTTTCTGCGGTTGCGGGACGGCCATCGCAGCCGCCGAAGGACTCAAACGTCAGTGGATCGGAATCGACATCACCTATCTCGCCATCAACCTCGTGCAGCGCAGGCTGCGGGACAGCTTCGCGGAACAGCTCAGCCCCTACGAAATCATCGGCGCACCCACGGACCTGAAGAGCGCCGAGGCGCTGAAAGAGATCAGCCCGCATCAGTTCGAGTGGTGGGCGGTGGACCTGGTGAATGCGCGGCCCGCGAAGGACCACAAGAAGGGCGCGGACACCGGCATCGACGGCTACATCAACTTTTTCGACGACAAGAGCGGTCAGGCCAAGCAGGTGATCGTACAGGTCAAGAGCGGTTACATCCACGTGAACCACGTGCGCGATCTGAAAGGGGTGCTCGACCGCGAGAAAGCCGCCATCGGCGCGCTCATCACGCTGCGCGAGCCCACCAAGCCCATGCTCACAGAAGCTGCGGCCACGGGCTTTTACGAGTCAAAAGATTTTCCGGGCCGCTATCCCCGCCTGCAAATCCTCACCATCGGCGAATTGCTGGCGGGGAAGAAACTCGAATACCCCACCCACCGCGTCGAAACCTTCGCTAAAGCCGGGCGCAAGACGAAGACAGAGCAGGAAGAGATGTTTTAGCTGGGGCAAATGCCCCTACCCTAACGGGGCCTAGTGAGGAAACCATGAACACCCGAGACGGGGCAGGTCCGGTTTCTCTGGTGCTCCCGGAGGCAGCCGTATCAATCCTGGAAGACATTCGAGATCTGGTCAGGACAGGCCGCGCCAGAGAGGCGTTGGCCAGAGTTCCTGAGATTGATGCCTTTGAATGCGAGAATCCGGCGCTGGTGAGAATCCTAAAAGGAATCCTGCTGGCCGACGTCGCGGAAGACCTGGGTGACGGAGCGTCCGCGAGGCAGGCTACTTTGCTCCTCAGGACCGTTAAGCCGGAAAGACTGCCGGAGACGGAGAGACCTAAGCATTTGTACAATCTTGGAAGGAGCCACGGCGTATGCTACGGACTCAAGAAGATCCCCGCAGGCGTCAACAGAGCTCTCGATAGCGACTTTGGCGAGGCCAAGCGCTGGTACAGAGCGGCTACGGCGCACGCCTCGGCTTCGCCGGAGTCTAAGGCTCCTCTCTACACCAATTACGGCATTCTGCTTAGGACCGTCGGCAGGCACGTCGAGGAGATTGAGGCTTACGATGAGGCACTTAAGGCAGTGCCGGACTTTGCGATGGCGCTTTGGCACAAAGCAAAAGGCTTAGGCTGGTACTCGAGGCTCGTGGAACGCCCCACCAAGCGGTCGGCTCTGGTAGAAGCCTGGGACCTAATCAAGAGGAGCCTGGATGCCGGCCTTGAACCCGGACACCAAGCTAAGGCCCGGAAGGAGTTGGCGGAGCTAGAGCGCATTTTGAAGGAGCCCAAGGCGCCCGCTCATAAGCATACGGAGCACGTCGCACATTCAGACATCGAAGCGAGTTACATTAAATTCTGCGTGGAGAACCGCCTCTATTTACATCCATGCCCGGTCCATGCTCACGAAGCGTATCAAGATCCCTTGTCGGTGCGCTTCCCCACGCCCGTCAAGGGCGAGTTCTTAGAGCGGCGGTCCGACTCCTTGGCGCTCATTAAGCAGGAGTACATCGCTTCGCGCTTTCTCCTCTTCTGCTACCGGTTTAAGCAACCAGACTTGTCGTTCGTAGATCGTGGAACCTACCTCCCGTCAGTCCAACAGGGCGACGGGCAAATATACCTCCAGCTGTTGATCCTCTCGTTTCGGGCCGCCTACGCTATCCTGGACAAAATCGCATTCTTCCTGAACAGATTTTGCAGGTTGGGCGAAGCGGAGGACACGGTTTACTTCCGGGAGGAGCTTTTCGTTGCGCACGGGGTTCTCAAACCAGAACTGGCCAAGTATGATGGCCCGCAGTTAGCCGCTCTATTTGACTTAGCCCGCGAATTTTCCAAGGGCCAGCCGCTTTACCCTCTGAGGGATCTTCGGCGCAAGCTTGAGCACAGATGCGTGACAGTACGAAGGACCCGGAATTCAGTGAAAGAGAACGGCTCCAGCGCCAGTGAGGACGGCCGGACCTACGACATACCGACTGGCGGATTGACCGACAATGACCTGTATGAGAGCACCCTCCGTTTGCTGAGAGCAGTCCGGGCAGCGGTATTCTACCTGTTCTACTTCATTCGCAAGTCGGACGAGCCGAAGTTCGCTGAGGGCACCGCACCTGCTTGTCAGCAAGCGTAGCGCAGACTTGTTATGCAGGTCAGCGGCTTTCATCTTCAAATCCTCGGGTTCTCACTCGGCTGGCCAACGCACACGATGCGGAAGTAAAGCGAGCGGAGGCAAGCCGCGTAGCGGCGGTCCCGCTGAAGCGGGATGGCCCATGGCGGCAGCCATGGGAGGAAGAGGCAGTGCAAGAGACGAGCCCCGGCAGGGGCGACATAAATAATCGGCGGCTGTAAGCGACTCTGTCGCCCGCTGCCGCGAGCTGAACTGTTAACAACTGCCGCTGCCCCACGGCTGGGAAGGTGTGAAGGATTTGACATCGCGCGATTTCGGCTTATCTAACCCGTTGAGAATTCAGGTAGGGGCACGCCATGGCGTGCCCCTACGGGGATTCTTTTACACCTTCTGACGCCGTGGGCTATCCCGCAAGGCGGGATCGGCCCTGACGGGCCTCGGCACGCGGGGGGTGGCGCATACGTGGTCTTGAATGTATGCGCCCGGCCTTCGCGGGTGGCGCATACGTGGTCTTGAATGTATGCGCCCGGCCTTCGCGGGTGGCGCATACATCGTCGTGTATGTATGCGCCCGTTTTTGGCCTCGGCGGCGGAACACTCTACGAGGCGGCGATCCCGCAGGCGCGGGATCGCCGCCACCCTCGGGCTCTCATTCGTGTTCGTGGGGCGGTAGAGTAGGAGAGGTGGCGGACAACGCTCCTCTCCCCTCGTCGAACCGGACGTGCGGATTTCCCGCATCCGGCTCTCGCAGAGA
>JBEKUR010000314.1:0-5917 GCA_049514855.1 Terriglobia bacterium | reverse complement strand
CGCTACTACGGCCATTCGTAACTCAATTGAGTGTTTCACTGGAATCCTCCATAGTCGTCAGATTTGCCCTTCGAATCCGTCTGACCCGGCCTGGACACAACCGAATTCGAGACGGCTATTAGGCCGCGGACCGCGTTTAATAAAACTTTAAGATTTGGCTGAGAAGGCTCCCATTCTCACGTCCACGTTCACAATCTACCATCAGGTGGGCTGGGAGTCAAGATGAAAGTGAAGGTTAGAGGTTTACCAAAGCGCTAACCCGGCCTTCTCACCACGGGCTAAGGAAATCCGAGTTCTCGTGAGGCGATTGTGAGCAGGCGCAGACTCTCGTTTTTCAGAGACTCTGCGGCTCGTGCATGTGCAATGGGCCGTATCATCCCCTTTCATGTCCCGCTTGCGCCGCCTGGGATTGGAAAGGCAGAAGTCATGGGGCAAAGGGAAAGAGCAGCAGTCAGAAGTCAGGAGTCAGAATGAAGAGCATCTGGTCCGTACTTTCTCCTCTGTGTTTCGTGATTTGCGCTCTCTGCTCGCCGCCTGGGATTGGAAAGGCAGAAGTCAGGGGCCAGAATGAAGAGGATCTGCTTTCTGCTGTGCACTTCCTGCCTTCCGCTTTGTGCTTACCGCCTGTATCTTCTTTAGCGATCCCGCTGCGGCGGGGCCTGCGATCATATTCCCCCGTTTCCCGGTCACCATCTCGCGTGCAATGGAATCGATCAAGGAAAAGCCGCAGAGTCTCTGAAGAACGAGACTCTGCGCTAGGTGCTGCTGTCATGCTGAGCGGAGCGAAGCATCCCTGCAGTTTGTCGCTGGATGCTGAGCGCAAAAGACAACTGCGGACCCGCCGCGACGGGTTCGCCCGCGAAAAAAGCGGCCGGCTCTCCAGAAACTCGACGCATTACTCGTTTCCATTGAGCAGCTTGGGCCAAGCCTGGCTGATCTGTCCTCGCCCCGCAACTAACCCCTCACCCGGCCCGCGACGGCTGGTGAAAGCGCCGTCGCGGTCCACCCTCTCCCCTTGGGAGAGGGCAGACCCACTTTGCGATGCGCTCCGTTTCTGACATCACGGATAGCGGTTTTCGGCTATACACGCTCAGGATGACAGGCAGGGCTTGCTGACCGGATCGTCGTCGCGCCATGACAGTCCCACTACTTCGTTGCAAGCGGACGACCCCAACTTGGAATTCAGGTTAAAGGAAGCAGGCTGCAGGGTTCTGGCGGAACTGAAGAAGGGATAAGGCCGAGGTCGTTCCCTCGCTTCATATTGTCTTGGTGTGCAACCAACTGAAGAGATTCTATTGCGCGTGTGCCTGCTTGAGCGGGTCTGTGGCAAGGGCCTGAAGGTGTTTCTCGAACTTCTTACTCGCCATCTCCCGCAAGGCATGCCCATAAGGGACCAGTTCAAGGTTCAGGCGGTCGCAGGCGGAGTCAAACTGCTGAACCAAGTCGCGGAAATAGGCCTTGGCACGAGCCTGACCGTCCTCGAGCCCCACGCCGTATTCACGCAGTTTTGCCCGCGCCTTCTCGGCAAGTTTATCGAGCTCAGCGCCGAGATCGGCACGAACTTTGTCAAACTTATCGAGCGCGTGGGCATAGGGTGCGCTGTCACGCTCAATCCGCCGCGTAAGATAACCGCCCTGGAGCCGGATGGCGAAATCGAACCAGCGCCCGTGGACCAGGTGCCTGAGCGCTTCACTGACCGAATAGAACTGCCGGGATATGCGGAAGATCCCAGCTTGAAGTTCCGAAGGGCTGATGCGCGTGGAACAAACCACAGCGTGCTGAGCGTCGAAGAGCTGCCAGTCACCCCAAGCGAAGATCCGTTTCTCCTCCGCCAGGCGCCGGGTCAGGGGAGGTCCGGGCACGGCGGTGAGCGCAAAAAACTGGGTCGTGGTGAGCCGTGACTCTCGGGCAAACTTCAGGGTCTCGCACAGGGTTTCAGGCGTGTCGGCGTCGGAACCCAGCACGAACATGCCATGCACACGGATCCCCGCTTCCTTGAAGGCGGCGACTGCGCTGCGGTTCTTCTCCAGGGTGGAGTGCTTGTTGAAGAGTCTGAGGGTTTCTTCGTTTACGGACTCGAGGCCGATGAAAACCATGGCACAGTTGGCGCGCTTCATCAATCGCAGCAGTTCACGGTCTTGCGCGGTTTCGACTCGCACCTGGGCGAACCAGCGCGGCATCTTGACTCCCTCGGAAAGCAGCCGCTCGAGCACCCGTGTAGTCCGGGCGCGATTGGCGGCGAAGATGTCGTCGCCGAAGAAGATCGGCTTGCCGTTCAACTGGATGGTGTGGCGGATCAGGGCCACCGCCGCATCGTCGTTCAGGAAGCGAAATCCCCGCCCAAAGTTCTCAATCACCGAACAGAACTCGCACTCATAGGGGCAGCCGCGCGAAGTGTTTACAACGTTGTGGGTGATTCCCCGGTTGACACGGTCGGAATAGACGGGAAAGGGAAGCGCCGAGAGTTCTTCGCTGGTCAGGTAGGGACGGTCTGGATTGCGGATGATTTCGCCATCCCGGCCAAGATAATTCACTCCCGGCAAATCGGTGAGCTGCGGGTCCCCGAGGTTGTCTTGCAGCCGCTCGAGTACTCGCGGCAGCGTGTAGTCCCCCTCGTGCGTGACCACGACATCACCAAACTCCAGAGACTCTTCAGGCAGCGCGGTGGGATGCGGGCCCCCAAAGAGTATTTTGACGCGGGGATTGATGGCGCGAACCCGCCGCGCCAATTCAAACGACTGATTCGCGGTGCGCGTGATGGCCGAGAGTCCCAAAACGTCCGTGCTGGCAAGGCGCTTCCAATCGTCCACGTCCAGGTGCCCCGGTGGGCGGTTGTACTGTGGGTCGAGCGTGACGATGTCATCATAACCCGCGCGGCGGCAGACCGCTTCGAGCAAGGGCACGCCGCGAGCGGGATACCGGAACAGAGAGTAGACGTCTTTCGCGATCCGGCCGTCCAGGCGGCCATCGACCGTGGCGGGCAACTCGACAATTGTAAGGCGCAGATTTTTCACGAAACCACCTGCCTTTGCGTGAACAACGTGGGCGCTCCACGAGTCTCTCTGAGTGCGACACACGGGACGGGAGCAACCGATCATCCGCAACTTTAGAGGTTACCATATCCGGGATATGAAATCTGTTCAAAATTGCTCACTCGGTCAGCAGATGCGAAAGGCTACCCTTTATCCTTCAGGTCTCGTGCTTTCTCCGTGTTCTCCGTGATCTCTGTGGTGGGAACCATGTCCTCTGCTTGGAGGTGAATTCATGCATTTCGAAAAGACGGCTTGCGGGCACCACTGACGCAGCTTGATTGAACCCTTGAGGGTGATTGCTATAGAATGACACCTTGACATCGGCTGGGGGGACCACACGTACCCAGAAAGCGAAAAGCCCTTGCTGCCCCTGACGAAATCCCTTGGATTTTCCTGGCGTAAGGTTCTGCTTTCCATGACCCTCTTATTCGGGCTGGCACTGTTTTTCTGGCCCCCGCGAACCCTGCGAAGTGATAATTTCGTTTTTTACTTCCCTAATTCGCGGCACGTAATTCCTTTGGAAGTAATCGAGAACACCAAGTATCTGCCTCTCCTTCAGGTCCTCAACCTGGTCGGAAAGCTTAACGGCTTACAGGAAAAGCGTAACACCCTTAAGGTGCGGTTTGGGAACACCCAGATCGAACTTCGTGTGGACGACCCGAAGATTCGCATCGCCAAGGAGACGACGCGCCTCTCGGCTCCCATCCGTGTTTCGAATGGAAAATGGATGGTGCCCACCGACTTCCTCACCACCGTGGTGCCCAGGCTTACTAGCCAAGTCGTGGAGTACCAAGTGGGGACAAACCGCATTTTTCTTGGAGATGTCAAGCCGGGATCCTTTACCCTACGGTTCGAGCAGGTGAGCAATGGCGCGAGGCTCACCTTCCAGTTCACGGACAAGGTAACCGTTCGGACGGCATCAGTTAACGGCAAGTGGGTGATGTTTCTGGGAGACCACCCCATCGAACCGCTTGAACAATCCTTCCACTTCCAGAATCCCTATGTAACCGACGTCTACTTCGACGACCAGGATGGGCTGCCCAAAGTCGTCATCACGCCTTCGGCGGGGGGGCTAAACTTCTACCCCGCACTGGCGGAAGGAGGCAAGGTTCTCCTGGCCGACGTGTTGAAGCCTCCCCTTCCCCAGACGCCCCCGCCTTCCCAGCCGGCTCCCACAACCGCCAGTGCGCCGGCGACACCAGCGCCTTCACCCGGCGTCACGGAAGAGGGGCCGGCCACCCAGCCTGGCCCGCCTTTGCCGGTCGTGGCCCTGGATGCCGGGCATGGCGGCGACGACGCGGGGGGGCGCAGTCGTGAAGGTGTCACCGAAAAAGATCTGGTCGCGCAACTGGTGGCACGTGTCCGCCTGGCATTGCTTTCGACGGGAAAATACCGGATTGTGTTGACGCGCACCGGTGATGTCAATGCCACTTTCGAGCAACGTGCCGTGGCGGCAAATGTGGCGGGGGCCGCTTATTTCCTCACTTTTCATGCCGGCGATTTGGGCGGCAGCTCGCCACGGATTGCGGTTTACACCTACCAACCTCCCAGTCCGCCGCTCCCTTCGCCGGGCGGCGAGGCAAGGTCGAGCTTCGTACCCTGGAATCAAGTCCAGGAAGCCCACCTGGACCAAAGCCGCCAACTCGCTCAGGCCCTCGAGCAACAGTTCGCTCAAATTGCCGGGCTAACAGCGGATACCCCCGCGGCGGCCCCGGTACGCACACTGCGTAGTGTGAACGCGCCCGCCGTGGCGATCGAGATCGGCAGCTTAACACCCGATAACGACGCCGGCCCTCTGACCGACCCCGCATTTCAACTACAGATCTCTGCCGCCGTGGCGCGAGTTCTCACCGCTTTGCAGGGTGGAGGTGCCTGAGACATGAGCCTGCGCGCCAAACTTCTTTGGGTCGCCCTCTTGGTGGTCTTTGCTGGGGGGCTCTTCTATCTGCGCTCTCTGGCCAGGCGTATCTTCTTTGAACTGCCTTTGCACAGTGAAGAATCTGCCAAGGCGCGCTTGAGCGAGGCAGTTTTACAGTCGGGCACCGGGCCCAATGAGATCGCCGTCCTTTACTTCCCTTCTCTCAATGACCGCAAGCTGATTGCCGAGAGTCGGCCGGTCAAATGGGCCCCCTCAGCGGATGATCGAGTTCGGCAGGTTCTGTTGGCGCTGGCGGAGGGATCACGTCAGGGCCTTGGTCACCCCCTGGCTGCCTCAACCAACGTTCGCGCCGTTTTCCTGACCTCGGAAGGAACTGCTTTTGTGGACCTCTCGAACGATCTCCTCAGCAGTGTAAGTCCGGGAATTGAAACCGAGTCCCTTTCCGTTTATTCCATGGTGGATTCAATCACCGCCAACATTCCTTCGGTAAAACGGGTTAAAATCCTTATTCAGGGCCAGGAAGTTGAAACCCTGGAGGGGCACGCTGACTTGACCGAAGCCATCGTTCCCGATCCAACCCTCATCAAAACCGGCCCTTGAAACGTCACTGCGGGTTCATCCCGCGAGAAAGCGATGGTTTTGCACGCCCTCATCGCTCAGGAGATTGCATGTCCACTATGCCAAGACCCTTGACGGGCCTTCTCTATTCCGGCGGCAAGCTGGTTCGTCCGGACCGACGTCCTGCTACCCACCTCAGGCCCGTTGAAATCGTTCCGCAATTCATTAATTCCGCGGAGGGTTCGGCGCTGATTCGCCTGGGCGAGACTCAGGTGATCTGCACGGCCTCGGTCGAAGATGGTGTTCCTCCTTTCCAGAAAGGCACGGGCCGAGGGTGGATCACCAGTGAATACGCCATGATTCCCCGCGCCACCGAAAGCCGCACCCCGCGGGAGGTGACTCGGGGCCGGCAGGTCGGCCGCACCATGGAGATCCAGCGTTTGATCGG
>JBEKUR010000313.1:0-5917 GCA_049514855.1 Terriglobia bacterium | reverse complement strand
CCCATCACCTCGCCGGGGCTGGTGAGATGCTCGGGTTCGATGGAGGCGGTGGGCAGCGCAGAAGCTCCCACCATTTCCGCCACCCGCCTGGGCCTCGGCGCGAGCTTCGCCAAGCCGAAGTCCAGGAACTTCGCCTGGCCACGGGTCGTGACGAAAATGTTCGCTGGCTTGATGTCGCGATGGATGATGCCCTTGGAGTGCGCGGCGTCGAGAGCGTCGGCGATCTGGACGGCGAGGTCGAGCAGTTCATCCGTTCGTAGAGGCGGCTTTATCCCGCCACGTTCGGGCTGGCGGGGTAAACCCGCCGCTACCGCTAGCCGCTGCTTGAGCGTCTGACCCTCCAGATACTCCATGTCAATGAAGAGCTGGCCCTCGTGCTCCTCAATAGCGTGAATAGTGCAGATGTTGGGATGATTGAGCGCCGACGCCGCGCGGCCTTCGCGCTTGAACCGCTCCAGGGCTTGGTGGTCCTTCGCAAGTTCTTCGGGTAGAAACTTGAGCGCTACCATCCGGCCGAGCTTAGTGTCCTCGGCCTTGTACACCACGCCCATGCCGCCGCCACCGAGCTTCTCAACGATGCGATAGTGACCGATTATGCGGCCAACCATGCGAGGAAACCTTCTTCGACTGCAATCTTAGGCCCCGCTTGCAGCTAAGTCAACGCAACAGGATTATCCGGGACAGTTCAAGTAGCGGAACAGTTCCCAGGAGTGCTGTCCGCAGCAAGCCCTCTCCGTGCTGGACAATCTCTTGCAATATGGAATTCCAACTTCGCCGAAGTTGGGTTTGCAACCGCTCGCGGGGGGTAAATCATCGCCCTCAGACCTCGATCAGCAGGCCAAAATCGCCGTCCAACTTCGGGATTCCGATTCGGAGTAAGATCATTCCTTGAGGTATTTTGACAGGAGCGTACACACGATGCTTCCAGGTTTGCTCTTACTAATGGCGCTGAGCGCGCCGCAGCTTCAGAATCCGGGCTTTGAGGCCTCCGAACTCCTTGCCGGCTGGGAGGTGACGACGCCCGCCGAGGAAGGCAAGGGAGTGCAAGTTCGCGCGGATTCGACGGAGGCGAAACAGGGAAGGCAATCCCTGCTTATCGCTGCCCGCGAACCGGCAAGCTATTCGCTGAATCAGTGGTTCGTTCTTCCGGCCGGCAGCCTTTGGCGCGCCCGAATCTGGATCAAGACTGAGAATCTGGGTCCGGCAGGGCACGGGGGCGCGGGTGGGCAGATCCTGATTGATTCGCGCGAGGGGGTACTGGGCAGAAGCAGTCCGAGGTCCGGCACGTCGCCCTGGCGGGAAGAGGAGGTTGTCTTCGAGGCCCCTACTCCGGAAGACGTAGACATTGTTCTGGTAGGGCTCGAAAAGAGCGCGGGCAGAGTCTGGTTCGACGGTCTTCGACTCGAGCCCCTTCCCCGGCCCGTCGAGAAGGACGTTCGCATTTTTTACCAGAAGCTCAGCAAGCTGCCGATTGACCTCAAGCAGTGCGGCCAATTCATCGAACCCTTATGCCGCCTGCTCCCTTCCATGCTCGCTCAGCAGGTCGATTCCACGAGCTTCGAAGAGGAAGCGGCTTGGTGGCCCAGCTACAAGAGGGAAATCGACAAGCCCAACCGGCCTTGGTACCCCGACGGAGCTGTGCATGTGGCGAAGTACTTACTGGATACCGGGAATCCCTTCAACGGCAAACGCTCGCAGAAGATCGAACTTCCCGTGGCGCGGGCGCGGGCGGGGATTTCCCAGGATGGCTTTTATCTTAGGAAGGGGATGGGTTACCGTCTTCGACTGCACGTGAGAGGTCGAGGAAACGTTCCGGTGTGGGCATCCCTATATGGCGATGGCGCCAGGGTTGCCGGTCCTGCTTCGCTGGGTCGCGCGGGCGAGAACTGGCAGGGTGCGGAAGCCATGCTCCGGGCAACACGCGACGTCCAGAACGCCACTCTGAACATTGAGTTTGAAGGCCCGGGAACCTTGTGGCTCGACCGAATCTACTTGATCGACGAAGATGCGGTGCTCGGAATCTGGCGTCCCGATGTCGTGGCTGCACTTAAGGCGATGACGCCGGGGGTGGTCCGGTTTGGCGGGAGCTCGCTGGAAGTTTTTGAGTGGGATAAGTGCATCGGTCCCTGGGACACGCGTGCCCCCTACGCGACGATGCCGTGGGGCGGCCTCGAGCCGAATTTTGTTGGGGTCGAGGAATTCGTTCAGCTTTGTCAATATGTGGGCGCAGAGCCTTTGGTCTGCGTCCGCTGGACGGGCAAGACCCCTGCGGATGCGGCGGCCGAGGTCGAGTATTTCAATGGCGGCCCCGAAACCCATTGGGGGAAGGTGCGGGCGCAAAACGGCCATCCGGCGCCCTACGGGGTGAAGTACTGGCAGATTGGGAATGAAATCGGTGGGCCCCAGTACGATGCCTCCGTGCGCGCCTTTGCGGAGGCCATGCGTAAAGTCGATCCCACCCTCAAAGTACTTTCTTCTTTTCCTTCGGCTGACACGCTGCGCGAGGGTGGCGGCTATCTAGATTATCTCTGTCCCCACCACTACGAATGCGGAGACTTGGTTGGTAAGGACGAGGACTTCAAGTTCCTCCAGGATGAGATCGCGCGGTACGGAGCGGGAAAGAACGTCCGGATTGCCGTAACGGAATGGAACACGACGGCAGGACAGATGGGGCTCACTCGGGGAATGCTCCAGACTCTGGGGAACGCCCTGAGCTGTTCGCGGTACCAGAACCTGCTGCACCGCTACGCGGACCTCGCTGAGATCGCCATCCGGTCTAACCTCGTGGACAGCTTTGGCTCGGGCGTTATACTCCCTGGCCCGGGCTGGCTCTATCTTGCACCCACCTATTACTCACAGAAACTCTATACCCGGGCCGCAGGCTCCTACCCGCTTCGGGTCGAGCGCACCACCTCGCTTCCGTGGCATCTCCAGGAACCGGATCTGAGCGTCACCCTGAGTGAAGATGGGAAGACGCTACGCATCTACGGCGTCAACTCGACCGCAGAGGCAAGGCAACTGAAATTTCATCTCGTCGATTTCCCTGCCTCGATGAAAGGCGGCACGGTTTATATCCTGAGAGATCGCGAAGCAGCCGGCACTCCCGAAGTCATGAATAGCCGAGACGACCCTAGCAGGATTACTCCAGTCACAAGCCCAGTATCGGCCGGCGGCAAGGACTTTGATTATGCCTTCGCGCCTTTCGCCGTGACCCTGCTCGAGCTTGACCTCGTCGGGTGATGCCTCGTTTCGTGAAAAGTCAGTTACAATCTGAAATGAGATGGAGCGAAGGAAGTTCGAGGCACTCGTTGCGCAAGCCCTGCATGGCCTGCCCAGGGCGTTTCGTGAGAAGCTCACCAATGTAGCGATTATCGTGGAAGAGCTGCCGCCGGAGCAAGCGGAGAGTGAAGGATTGCTGCTGGGGCTGTTTCACGGCATCCCGCGCACGGAGAAGAGCGTCTTTTTCTCCAGCCCGCCGGACCGGATTTTTCTTTACCAGCGAAACATCGAGGCGGTTTGCAGCAACGAGGCGGAGGTGCGCCAGCAGATCCGCGCGACGCTGCTACACGAAGTGGGGCACTACTTTGGGCTCAGTGAAGACGAATTGCGCGGGGTGTGAGGGACAGGTGTCAGGTGCCAGGTGCCAGGTTTCAGGAGGCGGATGGAAGGACGCAACACGGCTGCAACTCCAACTTTCGATTTCGGGTTCATTCCGTATTTCCCGTTTCGCAAGGACACTCACCCCCGGTGAATACGGCTATGGTAGAGGCTGTATGGTGGCATTGACCAGGAATGGATCATTGAATTCAGAGAAAGTGAGACAGGGCATTTGTAATTATGGAGCCGGCGAGCGGACTTGAACCGCTGACCCTCGGTTTACGAAACCGATGCTCTACCGACTGAGCTACGCCGGCACGACAGAGAGAAAAATGCTCACCCGCCTCAGCGAAAATTCCCGCCGAGCCTGCGGGTGAGCATTCTCAGAGGAGAATAGAATGGCGGACGCGCCCCGCCATCTAAACTCGAAACGAGTCTAGAAAAAACTTCCAAGCGATGTCAAGATAAATTTCAGGAATTTTTTTGTGATATAAGTCATTAATTCTAAATAACTTACACGTGCAATTTGCTGGCAAAGGAGAGAATTCAGAGAAGAACCTGAAGTAAGGAATTTAACCCTGATTTTTTGCCTTATGCTCCTGAAACTATTGATGTTAGCTCTACTGAAGGTTTAACCGAATCAGCCGGTCCGCTTCCGGGTGTCCCCACTGCCAGGCGGGGAGGTATCTGGCTGTAACTCGTCGGGAAAGAACGATTAACACACCACCAGCGAGCCCTGCTCCGGCAAGAAGCAAGGTCAGGAGGACGTTTCCCATAATGAGCTCGAACAACTGCAGGCCTATCGTTTTGTCCCCAGGGTATTTCTCGTCCCAGCTCAACTGCTGCGTCACTTTGAACTGGTCCAACAACTTCTTCGCGGCGGCTTTGTTGTTGGCCTTAAGAGCCAAAAAAATAAACGACCCTTCTCTTCGTGCGTACAGAGTATTCGCTCCACGGTCCTGATTCAAGCCGAGCAAATCACTCATCGCCCCGAAGCGGACGCGGGCAATCTGCGGAGTGGGGTAGCTCACCTCCATCATGGTAGATCGGGAGCTGCCGACAAGGTATTCACCGACCTGAATTTCTGCGCCCTGGTCGAATCCTACCAGGTCCGTGCGGAAATTGGGCAAAACGCGCCGGGCTACTTCGGGGCCGATGATGTATTTCCCACTGCCAGGAATCAGACCCGAGAAAGGGAGAGGGGGAGGCAAGTTGGCCAAGGAATAGCTCGCCGGCCGAGTTCCCCCGACAAAAATCAACAAAGCGCGGAATTCGTTCTCGGAAAGCTGTGAGCCTTTGGGGCGAAGGAAGCGGATGAAGCTACGTCCGCGCGCCATTAAGCTGACCTCCGGGCCCGTCATGGCAAGCCGGATAGCTTTTTCGGGATGCATTGACTCGTTCTGATAGTAGGTGAACAGGCCGTAGGCGGCGCTTGCATCGGCAGCGGGTTCCAGGACGACCTCCGCGAGCACCCTATCAAGCTGGTACGTGCGCAGTTCGAACGATTTTACCCCGTACTCGCGTTCGACCATCGGCTCTCCGCCGTATTCTTGGATTTCATCAACCCCCAGCCCTTGACTGGCTGCGAGCCGCCAATTGGCAGCGGGGACAAGAGGGATAACGGAAACATTCTGGGCACAAGACAGCGGACGGGCTGCACTGAGGGTTATCACCGAGAGCGCGAAGGCTGAGACAAAAGGCTTCATCATCCTCAAGGGTATCAGAATTCCGCCCCGGTTTTCGATGCAGATCTGTCGGAGGCTGCACGCTGGACGACCTTGACCCCGGCAAGATTGTTCACATAATCCAGGATTCCCTCGTAGATCGCTTCCGCGATCTTCTGCCGGTAGTCAGGGCGTCGCAGCGACTTTTCATCGCGGGGGTTCGTGAGGAAGGAGATTTCTGCCAGGACGGAGGGCATGTTGGCGCCGATCAACACCACGAAAGGCGCCTTCTTCACTCCCCGGTCGCGTTGTTTGCCGCTCAATTGAGAAGCGCGCCGGTAGATTTCCTTCTGCAACTGCCGGGCAAACTCCTCGGACTCTTCGATTTTTTCCGTCATCGCGATCTTCTTTATGAGGTCCTGGAGTTCGTGCACCGACTCCTGGGACGTCGCGTTTTCTCTTGCCGCCACCTCCAGAGCATCGGGACTGGAGGTGAAATTCAAATAGTAGGTCTCGATTCCCCGCGCGTTGCGGTCGCGGCTGGCGTTGGCATGGATGGAGATGAATAAGTCGGCAGCCTTCTCGTTGGCAATTGCGGTCCTTTCCTCAAGTGGGATGAAAGTGTCGTCGCTGCGGGTCATGACAACATCGCAGCC
>JBEKUR010000312.1:0-5919 GCA_049514855.1 Terriglobia bacterium | reverse complement strand
GTTCTTTTCAAAGGAGTCGGATTTAGCAGGTTTTGGTGTTGGAGTCATTTTAGAGCCTTCAGCATTCAGCCATCAGCCGTCAGTTGTCTTTGCGCTCGCTGAGAGCTGAGTGCTGACTGCTGACGGCGCTTCTGGTTGCAGTGCGTTCCCCCAGGACTTCCGCCACCTCCACCGCCATGGCGTAGCGGCCGAAGGGAGCGGCGATCTGCACGCCCTGGACCAAGTCGCGGATTGAGAGCAGCGTCTCCTGAGCGATTCTAACACCTTCCGCCCGGGCGCGCTCTCCCGTATCCACCTCCCTCATCCGGTCCATGACGGCCTGCGGGACAGAAATTCCCGGCACTTCATTGTTCATGAATTCGGCGTTGCGGTAACTGGTGAGTGGGCAGATCCCTGCGACCACCGGAATACGGCCCGCGGTGGACTCCATCCGCTTCAGGAAGGTCTCCAATTGCTTCACGTCGAAAACCGGTTGTGTGACCGCGAAATTTGCGCCCGCTTTCAATTTCAGTTCGAAGCGGTGAAGTTCTTCATCAATATTCAGGGCGTAAGGATTCAACCCCACGCCGATTAGGAATCCCGTTTGCTTACTCAAGGGGTTGCCCCCCACATCCAGCCCTTGGTTCAGGTTATTCAGGATGTTGACCAGCCCAATGGAATCGACTTCGAAGACGGCGGGTTCCAGAAGCGTGGAGAACTGGGCAGTGTCCCTGGTGATGGCCAGGATATTCCGGAGCCCCAGCGCATGCGCTCCCAGTGCGTCGGCTTGAATGCTCAGCACATTACGGTCGCGGGCGCTGTAGTGGAGGAGGACGTCGATGCCCACTTGCTGCTGCAAGAGGGCGGCGAGCGTGAGCGGGCTCATGCGGCCCGTTACCCCCGTTCCGTCGGGAATGTTGATGGCGTCCACTCCCCTCGCCAGGAGAAATTGCGCGCCTTCCACCTCCTTGGTGGCGTCGCAGCCCTTGGGAGGAACAACCTCCGCTAGAATTGGAAACTCACCGCGCGCCAGCTTTACAGACAGCCGCGAGCGCCTCTGGAGCGGAATGGGTTCCAGGGTGCGCCCCGGCCGCTCCAAGACCTCAATCGCAACGCGCGCGCGCTGCGGGCTCAGGGAGCGGACTGCCGCTTTGATCGCCTTGATATGCTCCGGTGTCGTCCCACAGCAACCACCCACAAGCCGTGCTCCGCTCTGGATGAAACGGCGAGCGTAACTGGCCAGGTATTCCGGTGAGCTGAGGTAAATGTTCCGGCCTTCGACCGTGCGAGGCATTCCCGCATTGGGCTGCGCGGAGAGCTTTCTACCCGTCACTGCTGCTATGATCTCGAGCGCCTCCAGGATGGCCGCCGGACCTACGCTGCAATTGAGCCCAATGATGTCCGCGCCCCACTCGTCCAGTTTGCGGGCAAAATCCTCGGGCAATGCTCCGATGGGCGTGCTGCCGTCATCCTGCACCGTCATTTGCACAACCACAGGCAGTGAACACACGTCACGTGCCGCCAGCAAGGCCTGGTGGGCTTCGTTCGGGTCGCTCATGGTTTCGACAATGAGCAGGTCGACGCCGCCCTCCGCCAGCGCTGCGATTTGCTCGCGAAACGCCTCCCTGGCTTCCTGGAGGGAAGTCGGCCCCAGGGGTTCCAGACGGATTCCCAACGGTCCGACGGAGCCCGCGACATAGAGATCCTCTCCCGCCACTTCGCGGGCCAGGCGCGCGCCGGCCAGGTTGATTTCGCGGACCTTCTCACTCTGATTGTGTTTTTCCAGGCGCGGCCGCGAGGCCCCAAAGGTGTTGGTTTCAAGGATTTCCGCTCCGGCCTTCACGTAGGCGAGGTGGACCTCCTTCACGAGTTGCGGCGAGCTCAGATTCAATTCATCGAAGCAACGTGTCAAGGAGATGCCTTTGGAGTAAAGCATCGTCCCCATAGCTCCGTCGCAGACCATGGGCCGGTTTTCGATTTTTTCCAGAAAGGGTTCCCGCATCCCTCAATTAGTTTAACACGACAAACTGCTGGGAACGAAACGGCGGTGAATTAATAAAGTATCCCCATAGACCGGACATTCGTGCATAATTTCATAACTAGTGATTGCATCGATCTTTCAGACCTTAACGGACTTCTTCGCCCGGTATGGGTACTGGGTGGTGTTCTTCGGCGTGATGCTGGAAAACGGCGGCGTGCCCTTGCCGGGTGAAACCGTCCTGCTGTTTGCGGGGTTCCTCGCTTACCAAGGCAAGATTCAACTCGTTTGGGCGATCGGGGTAGCGATTGCCGGAGCGACGCTCGGCGACAGCCTCGGCTACACGCTGGGTCGTTATGGAGGGAACGCCTTCTTCGATCGCTACGTCAAGCGCTTCAAGTTCCTGGCGCGGCGGTTTGAGAACGCCCGGGCGCTCTTTTTGAGGCACGGTCACTGGGCCGTGTTCACCGGTCGCTTCATCACCGGGCTGCGGGTATTCGCGGGACCGCTAGCCGGGCTTTTCAAGATGCCCTACCTGCGCTTCCTCCTCTTCAATTTCACGGGGGCGGTGATTTGGGCCACGGCGATTGGGTGCGTAGGTTTTCTTTTTGGAAACAGTTGGGACGCCCTGGTTCACGTCATCAAGGATTTCCACCGCGTCACGCTGGGCCTGGTTGCAGTGCTCGCCTTGGTGGGATTGATCGTCTATTTGAAGCGGCGCGCAAGAAGTGGCTAATCTTATCGCAAGCTGCTCCTTACTCTCTTCAGATCTTCTCTCGCCGCTTTGAAGCGCGGATTCATCTGAAGCGCAGTCTCGAGCTCGGAAACGGCTTCCGCACTGTGGCCCTGCTTTTCCAGAATCAGCCCCAGCAGCCGGTGAGCATGAGCTGCGTCCGGCTCCTCTCCTTCAGCCTCCTGCGCAAGGTATTTCCGCAAATAGGTCTCGCCTCGTTTGAGGTCAACTCCTGATTCCAGCAAAGCGTTCGCAGCCTCAAAGTAGGGGGAGGGGTCGTCGGGGACGTTTTTTTCGGAGGTGAAGAGAACGGCTTCGAGTTCACCCCAGCGCTGCTCGAGGGCAAGAACCTTCGCCAGGATGGAATAGCCCTTCGCCCGCGCGGGATCGAGCTGCACGGCTTCCCGCGCATGCTTTTCCGCCCCTTCGGTCTTCCTGTAAGAGGGCTGTGTGTAAAAGCCTGCGAGCGCGGTCTGCGCCTCGTAGTTCTTCGGATCAGCTTTGACGGCTTTGAGAAAACACTCTTCGACTTTGGCAAAGTCTTTTGCTTCACGGGCCAGCTCAGCCTGCGCCAGGTATCCGCGCACGGGGCTGAGTTGCACTAGTTTTTCAGCAATGGCGCGGGCCTTTCCCTTGTCGCCCCCCATGATTCCGGGCGCCTGAAAGCTGTACTGCGTCAAAGCATCCAGCGCCTCCAGGTTTTTGGGGTCGCGGGCGAGGGCAGCGTCCAACTCGCCCTTGAACTTTCCGGCGAGACTTGCCGCGGCAAACATGCTGGCTCTTGCCGCCATCTCCCCGTAAACTTGCGCAAGTTGGAAGTGATAGTTCGAGTTTCCGTCCTCGAGCGCCACCGCCTGCTGGGCGGGTTTCAGCGCACCATCCAAATCGCCAAAAGCCACCTTTACTCGCGAGAGGAGGCAAGCCGCCTGGGCATCGCGCGGGTTGGCGGCGAGGCGCGGCTCCACAATTGCCCGCGCCCGTTTCCAGTGGCCGGCATCTACCAACGCTTCGGCAGAGTCCGGATCGGGAGCGGCGGCCTTGAGGGTCATTGTCGAGACCAAAATCAAGCAAAGCAGAAAGCAGAAAATAGAAATTAGAAACTGGAAGCTGGCAGTGTTGTTTTCTTGCTTCTGCTTTCTAGTGTCATGAGTCAGAAGTTCGTTAATGAAGTCAGCCCCGACTTGTCGGGGCGAAAGAGGGTAGCCCACGGCGTCAGCCGTGGGTATGCGAACCCTCCCTCTCCCCCCTCCCCTCTCCCGCCCGCCGCGGCGACAGAGGGGTGTCACGCTCTGCGGGACGGGGTGAGGGCTTCTTCCCCCAGGGCTGGCGCCCTGGGCTACGATCTTACGCCCCTGCCGGGGCTGTGGAACGGCCACCCGAAACGGGAAGACTTTGTCAGCTAACCTCTGACTCAGGACACTAGTTTCTAGTTTCATTTCTCGCTCTCCGTGGCACTTAATCCAAATCCAAAATCTAAAATCCAAAATTCATTTCCCCTTGAGTGTGGCGAAGCGCTCTATTTGCAACTGGGAGTCTTGAACTCAATCCAAAATCCAAAATTCATTTTCCCTTGAGCCACCGATGGCGGATCGCGGTCTGCGTGGGCGTGGCGGCGGGCAGTTCCTGGATCGAGTACGAGTTCGGAATCGGCGGCTCGAGAGTCAGATTGATGATTTCCTGTCGTCCGTGGCGCTCGACCGTGAAGGGGACGCTTGCCCCCGGCGGATAGGCTTTCAGGCGTTCATTCAAATCCGCCGTAGCCAGAGATTGGTCATCGACTGCAATCAGGAGGTCATCGCGACCAAGCCCGGCGCGGTCAGCGGCGCCACCTGGACGGACGGCGAAGACCCTGACGCCGCGGTTGTCCGGTAGGGCAGTTATGCCGATTCCCGGCGGCGAGCCTTCGGGAACACTGATCCGCAAAGTAAATCCGGCCACACCGAGCGCCCTGCCGTAGGGAAGCGGCGCAGTCCCTCGAACGCAGGTTTCGAAGAAGGATGTGAAGTCGCTCCCCGCAACTTCATTCACTGCTTCGAGGATGTCTTGCTCGTTGTAAGCGTGGCCCAGGCCGTAATAAGTTGCGGGCGGCGTCTCGTAGAACTTGTGGTAAAGCGACGACAACACATCCAGGAGGGATTTTGCGCCCTGTGTCCGGGACAGCACCTCCAGGTCCAGAAGCATGCCGAGAAGCGCGCCCTTGTTGTAATAGGAGATGGTGGAATTGGCGAAGTTGGTCTCCTGCATTTGCGGCGAGCGGTCGTAGAACCAGGCGTGGAAGCTGGAGCTTTCGGCGGACATCAGCGTCCGTCCCGGTTCTTCTTCCAGGACACTGATCTCATCGCACAGGCGGCCGAGGAACTTCTCCCGCGTCCACAGGCCTGAACGCAACAGGCTGAGATAACCAACATAGGTGGTCACCCCCTCGGCAAACCAGAGGGATGGCGTGTAGACTTCGCGGGTGTAATCAAAGGGTCCGAGTTCGGCTGGCCTCAGGCGTTTGACGTTCCAGAGATGAAAGAACTCGTGCGCCGCGGTCTCGAGCGCCTCTTCAAGGCTGCTGCTAAGGCTTCCCCGCAGGATGATCTGCGTGGAGTTCAGATGCTCCATCCCGTCACCCATCGAAATGTCGGGGGCGAAGTGGAAAATAAAAGTGTAGCGCTCGAAATCCGGGGCGGGCATCAGTGCCATTTCCGCGTGCACAATCTTCTTGAGGCCCTCGAGGAGCTTCGAGGTGTCGGTGTCATCCTCGTCATAAGCGTGCACCGCGACGCGGATCGTCTTCCCCTGCTCCTGGAATTGCGCCAGCTTCGTTTGGGTGGAAGCTTCGATTGGAGTGTCAACCAAGCGGTCGTAATTAGGCGCCTGGAAGGTCCGCTCGCTTGTGGACTCGGAAAAGCCGCTTATCAACTGCCAGTCCTTCGGTGCGTCCACGGTGAGTGTGAGCGGGTTGGACTTGTGCCCGGCGATATACATGAAGATCGAAGGGCCATTCAAGTTGGCGTGCGTGTTGTCAAACTGCGAGAAGGAACCGTTCAGGTCGTTGGCGAAAACGCGGTAGCGCGCCTTGACGAGTCCGCCAGCCTGGCGGACGTCCACGTGCCAGGTTTGCTTGTCGAGGTCCGTCCAAGCCAGCGCCTGGCCTTGCGCGCCGGTGGCCTCGAATTCCTGCACGTTCTTGGCGAAGTCGTAAATAGCGTAACGGCCTGGCGACCAGGCAGGCATGACGAAG
>JBEKUR010000311.1:0-5947 GCA_049514855.1 Terriglobia bacterium | reverse complement strand
AAGAACTTCTGGTTCCAGTCATCCCGGAAGTCTCCGCAGGCGACGAATTCTACTGTGCCCCGGTCGGCGTAGCGATTTAGGTAGGTCACATAGCGAGCATACTCACGGGCGTAACTCTCGGCGTCGAAGTTTCCGCCGCAGCCCCAGCTCTCATTGCCAACCGACCAATAGCGGACGTTGTAAGGCTCGGGATGTCCGTTGGCGGCGCGCAGGGATGTGACGGTTGTACTCTCCTTGCCGTTGCAGTACTCCAGCCAATCCAGGGCCTCCTGGGGAGAGCCGGAGCCCACGTTGACGCAGAGGTACGGCGCCGCGCCGCTTAACCGGCAGTACTGGATGAATTCGTCGGTGCCGAAGGCGTTACCCTCGTCGCGTCCCCACCAGATGTTCCAGATGCGTGGCCGCTTCTCGCGTGGCCCGACGCCGTCACGCCAGTGATACTGGTCGGCAAAGCAGCCGCCCGGCCAACGAATGATCGGTGCCCTGATACGCTTGAGTGCTTCAATGGTGTCTTTACGCAGGCCGTTCTGGTTCGGGATGGCCGAGCCTTCGCCCACCCACATGGCGTCGTAAATGCAGCTCCCCAAGTGTTCGGTGAAGTGGCCATAGATGTTGCGGTTGATCTTCCCCACCCGGTCGCCCCAAATCACGTCGAGGCGGGCGCGCTTCGATTCGGGACTAGGCGCCGGCACGGCGAGCGATGGATGGCTTCCCGCCTTCATCGTCAGCGCGCCCAGCGCCGCAAGACTGCTGTTACGAAGGAATCGTCTGCGATTCATCTTACCCTCCAGTGTGACATGCGTTCGGCGAAGCTAAGGTTTACTCCATTCCCGGACGGACGTCCACCGTTTTCAGCGTATGGAGGCTGACGATTAGGCTGATTGACACCAGGGCTGAGCAGGGACAAACACCGATAAGGCGTACCGAATGGGCATTGCGGCAATCAGCTCGAAGCTTCCTGAAGCACGTTGGTGGGAAACTTCTCCCAACGGGAAGCTGCATGGCGATCGAGGCGCGCTTGCCAACACCGCAGCGTGGGGCCACCGAACCAGCCCCCGGGCCGCAATGACGCCCGCCCTAAGCGCGAAGCACGCTTTCCGACTGCGCGACCATTCAGCGGGAATTGGCGAGGCGAGACCTCCGAATGGCCACCGGCGCCGCGCGACCACTTCTACGGGTAGGCCGTTTAACATCAATGTGGATGTTGCTGGATGCTTCGGCCAGAAGCGAGGATTGTGACTAGAGATTCGTTGGCAACCAGTAGGCGACTACTGTTGGTGATGATTGGATCGACTTGTAACCTCTCATTCATAGCGGTATCATTTGATGGGTTTGCCGGGACCACAAAGCATAACTTGGAGGTGGTGGCCATGATCGCCAAGTTGACGCTAACTGCCTGCATGCTGATCTTTACGCTGCCGCTTATCGGGCTGGCAAAAGAGCCCAGCGGAGAGATTCCCGACCGGCGTGCGCTGGCAGAAGTCCGGACCTATTGCATCGAGAAGAGCGGACTGAGTGACTCCGACCGTTATATTGTGGACGGCTTCCTGAAAACCGAAAGCAAGCCCAAGCACCTGTTAACGAAGATGCCGTGGAAGCTGGTGGAGAGCTGCCGAGATGACAATCCTGATGCAATTGCAACTGTGGATTTCGTTCCCCTCAACACCACTCGAATTTCAAACGGCGTGCCTACGGGCCCGGGCGGCGTGCCTGCGGGCCCACCCGTGGGTGGCACTGATGCGCGGGATCCGGAAACGCAAATCAAGGTCGTATTGACCGTCGGCGATTCATCCCAGAAACTCCTTTACCGCATAGAGGCGATGCCTCTGGGCACTGATAGGGTATACGCTGCCCAGATCAGGCCCACAGAACCCCCATCGCACGGGGGTCCCGTCGAAAGACTGGATGCGGTCTACCACGTTTTCTGGAGACTCATCAAGGATCTCCAGGTAGTGCGCGGGGCAACCGCAAAATAGATGGCGCGGGCCACTCCTAGTTGTGGTCTGTGACAGATTCCTGAGCCGCATCGTGGAAGGGCAGCGAGTGGAGGCGCGTTCCTGCACAGCGGATACTCGCGGAATTATTGCAGACGAAAGCCGCACACATGCGAGGCGACGTATGCGCCACCCGATCGCGGAGTTCTGGCGGCATGTATGATTTTGCCTGAAGAGTTCCCCCACCACTGGAAAATGGCCGGCCAAGACCCTCAGTGGCGGCGGAGGATTCATCGATCCCGGTTTAGTTGGTCGTGTAGTCGAAACCGTAGATGTGGTGCCCGCGTCCGCCCGCCCCCCGCTCCCAAATGACGGCGCACTCGGAAACTGCTTGCAGCGCTGCCGCGCTCAGGCGCTGGACTGTTCACGGGGTGTCAGGGTTCTGGGAGGGAGTGATATCGCTCAGGCGCTTGAAATCGAGGACCATTTCGCCCCGCGCGTCCGCCTCGAAAGCGGAGACGATGCGGGCTCCCCAAACTACCTGTTCATCGCGGTAGGAGTGGCGAACGTGGACCGTCTGGAAGAACGTGTCATCGAAAGCTTTAATCAGAATCAGAAACTCAGCCTGCTGCCGCGCGAGT
Organism: Terriglobia bacterium; assembly: GCA_049514855.1. Taxonomy (GTDB): domain Bacteria; phylum Acidobacteriota; class Terriglobia; order UBA7540; family UBA7540; genus CAVROP01. The sequence continues at coordinate 3,372 of JBEKUR010000311.1, read as the reverse complement.
TGATTGGCCGTCTGGCCCCAGAGCGGGCTGGCCTCGTCGATGGGATGAACGATCGTCCAGGTGAGCGGCAGGGGTTGGACGGAGGCGCGTTCGAGCGTCAGGCGCTTGTACCTGCGCAGCGGTCCGCTCACTCCCCTGGTTTCCCGCCCTTCGGCAAGCTCAGGGCAAGCTTTTCGCGGGGACCTGTCCCGACGCTTTGGAGCTGTGAAAAATTACTGGCTTTACCGCCGAGGCGCTGAGACGCGGAGAAAAGGCCTTTTGTTTTCAAATATCCGCGGCTCCGCGCCTCTGCGGTGAGAAGGATCTCAGGGGATGATTTCACAGCTTCTCTATATCGGGATAACCCGACGAGTATACGGATTACGGCGTTGTGTTCAACCAGACGGCCATCTTCCCCAGCCCGCGATTACCCCAGATGCAGTAAGGAACGGCAGTGATGGGAACCGGCTTGGTAGTTGCGGGATGAACCGGCTGGTAGAGCACATCTTTCCAATCGCCAAGGGGGCGCAAGAGTCCCTGACCCTTGATGACCGTTATGCCGTCCAGAAGCCCAGGCGCGTATTGGCTTTCAAGCTGCGCTCCCAGCGGCAGGATGATCTGCTCCACCGGCGCCTCTTGATCCGCCTGCTCCAGGCAATAGATAAGCGGCCCACGCCGAAGCGCGGTCTTGCCATGGTCGAACAGAACCTGGGGATTCGCTTCGAGCCGCTGGATATCCATGGGCAGAGTCAGGTCAATCGCGTCCCCATTCGACCAGGACCGCCGGATTTCAGCGTAACCGTTGACGACGTGGGGAGAGAGTTTCTCTCCATTGACCTGGAAATCCGCCCTGGGAGCCCATCCCGGAATGCGCACGCGGATGGCGAAATCCTGTGGCGCTTCCACGCCCACGGTAAACTTGATCTTCCCATCCCACGGATAGTTGCCTGACTGCCGCAGAGTGACCTTCTTGCCCGCGACGTTCGCATTCACTTGGCCGGCGATGAAGAGATTCACCCACAGGCCATCCGGCGACTCGCTGTAGATGTAACGACCGAGAGCCGGCACAAACCGTGCGATCGTGGTCGGACAGCAGGGCACGCCGAACCAGGGATCGCGCTTGAAGTCGCCCCGGCTGGCCAGTGGGGTCACATAGCAGAAGGTGTCTCCCGTCAAGGAAACGCCCGCCGCCAGCGCGTTATACAGGGACAGTTCCATAACATCTGCGTAGCGCGCGTCGCCGGTGAGCTTGAGCATGCGGTAGTTCCACAAGACCATTCCGGCCGAGGCACAGGTCTCCTGGTAAGCATCTTCGTTAGGCAGGTCATAGTCAGCGGTAAAGCCTTCGTTGCGCTCTGAAGGCCCGATGCCCCCGGTCACGTACATGCGGTGATTGGTTACGCTGTCGTGCAGGCTTTCGAGCGCTTCCCACAAACCCTCATCGCCGGTCTCGTAAACCAGGTCTGCCATGCCGGAGTAGAGGTACATGGCCCGCACCGCATGACCGACGGCCACCCGCTGCTGGCGGACCGGCAATTGATCCTGCGAGTAGCTGGTGTCAAACTTTGCCGGATTGACGAGGAAGAATCGCCGGTAAAAATCCTTGACGCCCATCGGGTGACCCAGCAGAGCAACTTTCCTCTCCGGCAACTGCTCGTACTGGCGTTCAAAGATCGAGGGCTTTTGGCCGCGGGAATCGATGAAGTACTGAGCGAGCTGGAGGTAGCGTTTCTGGTGGGTCAGCCGGTAGAGCCTGACCAAGGCCAACTCGACCTCTTCGTGCCCGGGGATGCCGGCCTGCTTGCCGGGCCCGAAGGTGGAATCGAGGTGGTCGGCGAGTCGCAAGGCGACGTCGAGCAAGGAGCGCTTGCCCGTGGCTTGGTTGTACGCCACGGCCGCCTCGAAGAGCGAGCCCGCGCAAAACAGTTCGTGGTTGAACGCCAGGCTCTTCCACTTCAGGTCCGGGAGATTCAGTTGAACGTAGGTATCCAGATAACCATCTTTCTGCTGCGCCGCCGCGATCTTCGCAATCAACTCGTCCACTTTGGATTCGAGTCGCGGATCCGGATGCAAGGCGAGGATGTACGAGGCGCCTTCGATCCATTTGTATACGTCCGAATCGGCCCACCAAGGTCCGCCGAACTTGCCCTGCGCCTTGCCGGAGGCGACATCGAAGTTCCGAATGCACTCGGTTGCTTCGAGCTCCTTGTAGACGTGGTCGAGCGTTCGGGTGCGGTTGACCTCCAGGCGCGGCGACCAGAAGGTGTCCTGAATCTGGACAGCGGTCAGGGGCAATTCCGTAAGCCTCGAACCCGCTGGAAGCAAAGCCGCTTTTCCGTTTGCTGGGTCTTGACCCCCCGCCGTCCTGCCCGCAAAGGGTATGGCTATTAACACGAGCAGACCGGTAACGGTCAGGACTGACTTCGCGTTTGAGGTAAGCATGGTCTTGATCTCCATTCTTCTCGCCAAACTCTTCCTTGCTTGGAGAGACTAGGTGTCCGTCTCGCACGATATGCACGGCTCACCGTGATGATAACACTCGAGCGGGAAACTGTCTTTCAGCTCTGCCAAGGCCTTCGCTCTTTGTCCACCAAACCGGAGAGCCGTTCCCAGTTTGTAGTGTGCTTGGGCGAATTTCGGATCTAACTGAACTGCGCGATTCAGATGGTCGCGCGCCCCAGTCAGGTAACACTGCTGACCTAGCACAAGACCAAAGAGGTTCTGAGCCTGGACATAATTCGCGTCGTGCGCAGCGAGGTTAGTTACGCGGCGGCGGCCCGGTGGACTCGCGGATGACCACTTCGGGGTCGATCAAGAAACCGCGGCCCTGCACCTGCCCACCTTCGGGTGGAACGAGAGCTTCGAACGACAGGCGTCCAATCTTCTCCCGAGGGATATTGACGGTGGTGAGAGCCGGAAAGGCGTACCCGGAGAGACTGATGTTATCGTAGCCGGTCACGGACACGTCATCGGGAACCCGCAAGCCACTTTCCCGAAGTGCCTTCAGCACTCCCAGGGCCATGTAATCGTTCACGCAGATGATCGCCGTGGGCCTGAAGCCAGTGGCCAGCAGAGTCCGCGTCGCCTGCTCTCCTCCTGGGGGTTCGTCCCGGTCTGCGACGGTGGTGAACTCCACGGCTCCGGCATGACGCTTCATCGTTTCCACGAAGGAGACTTTGCGGTCAAGGAGCGGCTCCAGGCTGGTATGGTGGCCCACAAAGGCCATGTGGCGGTGCCCGAGCGAGTACAGGTATTCCACGGTCTTCTGAATTCCCTTTTGATAATTCACCCGGATGTTCGAAATGTTTTTCGCCGGCGTCCCCACGTCGTAAAAGACAATGGGGAGGTTTGACTCGATGAGCTCCTGCATGAGGGTTGGCTCCATTTCGGAGA
>JBEKUR010000310.1:0-5976 GCA_049514855.1 Terriglobia bacterium | reverse complement strand
CGCTGGCTCGGCTACTTGTTGAATGGGCAATTACAAGGTAAGCTCCTTTCAGCTTACAAGATCAGCCAGGCTTTCCCTGGCACACCATACATGAAAGATCCGCCGCGGCGGATATGCGCCACCCGCGAATCACCTCTTCATAATGATATCACTCTATCATGCTGGCCGGTGATCGGATCAGCCGCAAGTTCAGGTTCGCTGCGGAGTAAATCTTATTGAGAGCCCCTGCCCACTGGGTTCAATCCATCCACGACAGAAGGAGGAACCTGACAGACGAGCAGGCTCACTCCACCCTGTGCGTCCCACGGTACACATTATGTTGAACAAGGTGATGTTGATTGGGTACGTTAGTGCCGACAGCGAAATGAAGTTCCCTCCGGGCGGCATCCCGGTGACAAACTTCTCTTTGGCGGCGAAGGAAACCTACAAGAACGATGATCCACGTGATGTCTTGATGATAGGAAGAACGATTAAAACAACCGGAATAACCGTGCTGAGAGCCGACCCATCAAAGGGTAAAGATTGGTGGGTATGCAGATGCCCGTGTAGTAGAGAGTTCGTTGCCCACGGATGGAATATAAGGCGTGGACGTACCAGGAATTGTGGAATTGACGAACATAAAGTGCAACCAAAAGAGCATCAAGGTGTAGTATTCGAGATATGATGGTCCATCGAGTTTTTGGCAGGGACAACCCGCCAGCGGGACAACCAGCCGCCCGCTCGCGGAATCGAAGAAGCAGCACACAAGCGCATCCGATCAGGAAGGTGGGAGACGATGGCGAAAGTTTTCAGCTTTGCAGCAAAGGCAGCAGTTCCAATTGCGGCGTGTTTTCTGGCGACATTGCTGGTAGTAGTGGCGCGCGCCCAAGACAAGGCGCAACTGACCGGCCACTGGAATTTCAACCAGGACCAGAGCGACGATGCGCAGCAGAAGGTTCACGACGCGCAGCAAAACAGCCAGCGCGGCGCAAACAATGGCAGCGGCGGTGGCTATCCAAGGGGCGGAGGCATGGGACGTGGCGGCATGGGCGGCATGGGCGGAATGGGGGGAATGGGCGGAGGCATGGGTCGCGGCCGGAGGGGAATGGGGAATCCTGGTGGCGGCGTCAGCAGCCAGGAGTGGGATCGCCTCGCTCAGAATCCTAAGTTCTTGCGGATCGACCAGCGCTCCGACCAGTTTGTAGTCATCGACGACTCCGACCGCGCCCAAACTTTTTACCCTGACGGTAAAAAGCATAACGATAAAGATGCGGACGGCAACAAGATTTCGACCAAGGCCTCGTGGGAAAGCGGCGCCTTCATCGCTGAGACCAAGCTGCCCCACTCGGAAAAACTCACGCAAACGTTCCGCATGAGCGAAGACGGCAAACAGCTCCACGTAATTACTCGGTTCGAGGCTTCCTCGGGCAACGTGTGGGTCAGCATCCGGCGCGTGTACGACATGGGGAAAGCGCCAGCACAGTAGGGCTGAGAAGCGGCCGATTCCTGCCCCGTTCGGGCTCCTGTTCCATGCTTGACAGGGCCCATCCCTTAACCGGAATTCGCTTTTTAGCGTTCCGGCGCATGCCGAATCAGCTACCCGGACCGAGGGTGTTCTGCCTCCCAACCGCGAAGAATCTCGCGGGCCTGCCCCAACGAAAGCCCCACGCGATTAGCACCCGCTTCCAGCATGGCGGCAAAACGAAAGTAACTACCTACCCGACCGGAAGCCTTGACCCCCATGTGGGGGCCTACCGTTTGGCGGATCAGGCGGATGTCCTCGTATAGAGCGGAGGGATCTGGGCTGAATCCTGTGCAGGTTTTGACAAACCCCGCGCCCGCCGCCTGCGCTAAGCGTGAAGCGTCGGCCTTCTGTCTGTCCGTCAGGAAGGGGGTTTCGATAATAACTTTGACCAGGGCTCCGCCGGCGGCCTTGACGACTGCGCGCACATCACCTTCTGCAGATTTAAAGTCGCCATCGAGAAACACACCTAGATTCAGGACCATATCAATCTCCACAGCGCCGTCGGCTATGGCATGCTCAGCCTCGAATACTTTGATTTCCGTTTTCACCGCTCCCAGAGGAAAACCAACAGGGGCAACGACCTTGGCCCGGGAGCCCTTCAGGGCGGCAACCGCTCGCTGGATGTGAGCCGTGTTTACACACATCTGCCCATACCCTTCATTGCGCACTACCAGGGCCACCGCTTCAACTTCTGTGGGCGTGGTGGTGGGCGGGAGCAAAGCTACGTCCAGCATCCCCTTGATTTCTTCAGCAGTGATGTTCATTGCTCTTATCCTCCAGCAAGATACCTTATTTCGCTCGAATCGAGCTATCGACGCGTGCCCTATAGTACAACTAAAACGTTGTATCCTGGGTCTTTCCCACTTTGGCAGGTGAACCAGGCTCCAGCCGGTCGAGTTTCGCTACCCTGGTTCGTGAAGCGGTCGTGTTCTGTTCCCATCAGTCAGAATGGCTCACAATCACCTTGCCTAATGGTTCTGCCCGCGCCGTGAGCAATTCCACGGCATTCATGAATTTTTCGAAGGGCAGGCGGTGGGTGATCAGATCCTTGAACCTCAGTCTGCCTGACGCCAGCAGATCAAGGGCGCGGGTGAAGGATGCCGTCGTGTAGCTCAAGATTCCATCAACGCGCAGGTCTTTCTTATAGAAGATATTGGCAGGCACAGAAAGGTACTGATCGTCGGACGATGCGCCAATTAGCGCGATATGCCCCCCTGGTCGAACGATCGCCAAAGCCGTTTCCAGGGCCATGGGTCCTCCCGCACACTCGACAACCACATCCCATCCATCCGCGCCGCTCATGCTGACAATCTCGGCATTATCCGACGTGGACACAAAAGAGGTGGCGCCGGCGCGCCTTACCAGGGACTCTTGCATCCGGGAGAGATCAATCCCCAGAATCGAGGACGGTTCGTAAAGGCCCAGGGTGCGAATAGCAGTTTGACCTATGGGACCACAGCCGATGACGGCCGCCTTAAGGCCGAGCTTGGGTGATGCGCGTTCAATTGCCCGAACCACCGTGGCCGCGGGTTCGACCATCACCGCCTCGTCCAGGCCGATCTGGTCAGCGATCACGAGGCATGACTTCGCGGGGGCCACGAGAAATTCCGCGAAGCCGCCGTTGTGAGTCAAGCCGATCTGTTCGTGGGCCGCGCAGTGGTTCATCTCCCCTGCCCGGCAATGGACGCAGACGCCGCAATTCAAGTACCCTACTGCCATAACTCGGCTATTGATGGCGCAGTTCGTCACCCCGGGACCGACCTCCACCACCGTTCCTGTCCACTCGTGTCCTGGAACCAAGGGATATCGAACAAAAAGGGCAGGAACCCTGCCACGAAGGATATCGAGGTCCGTTCCGCATATCCCGCAATAGGCAATGCGGATGACGACCTGGCCAGGCCCACATACAGGTCTGGGCATATCGACCAATTCGAACTTGTTCGGCTGAGAAACCAAGAGTGCTCTCATGTTGTGAACCCTTTTTCCTGTGGGCGATCTTTAGGCTCGATGCGGCCCGAGTCTTCCCAGTTAAGCAAGAAACCTTATTTCGCTCGAATCTACCTATCGAGGCTGGCGGTTTAGCAGAACTAAAACATTGCGTCAAGAAAAATCTTCCGCTCCAACTTGGAAAGATAAGGCGTACCCCAATGGCCAGTCAAAGTGTGTGGTTAGGTCTGTGACCGTATTAAAGCAGGATTTCCATTTTGGCATCCTGAGGCACAGCAGTGTACACACCAGCGGCTCGTTCGCGACCGCAATTTTGCACTCCAGCCGCCAGCGCGCCGTCCGGCAGCCAGATGTGCGCCTTCGGGATGGAGTAAACCGGCACCTTGACCCGTTCCCAAGCGATTTCTCAGACACCACGCCGTCCCCCCCTGCTTGCTTCCCCAGGTTTTCTCCTGAAGGAGGTGACGAAGCAGGCGGTGCTGGCGGAACTTGAAAGACTTCGCCAGGGCCGCCACGCCCGTTACCAGGCACTCGTCGGGAGGTTTGCGAAATGCCCGGAACTGCAACAAGTCGCCGCTCTGTGCGCTGCCGCAGTCGAGGCGAGCGCTCGCACTTACAACCGCACGCCACTCGACGCCCCGCCCGGCTGGCAACTTCACAATTTCAGCATGTGTGCGCGTGAGAGCGAGGCAGTATGAGGCAGGCTCCTGAAGGACATATTCGAGTATGGTCTCATCCGGCAAAATGCTTTCCTGCGCTGCCGTGAGGCTGATCGGACGGGTTGCCACGCGGCGCTGTACCGGATTCAGCATATCGTTTACGTACCCGAACTTTACCTCTGCTTCCGTTAGATCGTCCAGGAGCCTGTTTCTTTGGCCGGAATCGTTGGTGCTAAGTAATTGGGTTTCCGGGAAATGCGGTGCCGATATTCCATGAACGGCGAAATGAATAATCATGAAGTCAGAAAGAGGCTCGGATTTGAATTTGGTCTCGGTAGCATGGCCGCCCAGAAGGAGCAAGCTTTCTTTCGGCCGCCCTAAGGCCCCGTTTGCGTCGAGCAATTCCTGGCGCGCTGCTTGCAGGTGATACGGGTGGGCACCTGAGATGTCGCAGACTCCCCGCGCGACGATACGCAATGCTCCGCGGCTCGCCCCTCCCCCCGCGCTTGGCGGCTCAAGATCGTAAGGGACTTCGCCGATTCCCAAGAAAGCCATCTCGGTTCGATTCCGACGTTGGCGGTTTCTGAAAAAACAGAGTGCCGTGGTCGAGAGGCCGTAGCTGACCACATGAGTGTTGAGAACATACTTGCCATCTGCATCACTCAATCGGAAAATAGGGAGACGAGTTCTGTGTCTCTGCATTGGCTGGAAGCTCCAGTCTCGGAGGCAAGTCGGACCGCACCAACTGAAAAGAGTATCCGCAAAGGAGAGGATGAAGATAATGAATACAGTCATATCGAACAAGAAAGCTGATCTCGCAGGCCCGGGTATTGGCGACTACAACGAATTGGAAAAGATTCTCCCGTCAGACTATCGCTCCCTGTTGACCGAGAAAGAAACCCAGCAAGCGATCTTCCAGGTAAAACGGTACATCGTAGATAACCTCTGTAAAGAACTAAACCTGATGATGGTCGAGGTGCCGCTGATCGTGGACGTGGAAAGCGGCGTGAATGACATGCTGGACCGGGATGGATCGCGCACCCCGATCTCGTTCCATATTTCAAACGATTACGACAAGCACCCCATCGATGCTCAGGTCGTGCAGGCGGCCACGAAGTGGAAGAGGGTCGCGCTGAAACAGTTCCATTGCAAAGTGGGCGAGGGCATTTGTACGGATATGCGAGCCGTCCGCAAGGACTACTTCCTCGATCATGACCACAGCGCGTACGTCGACCAGTGGGACTGGGAGCGAGTCATGACCGCCGAACAGCGTAACCTGGCCTTTTTGAAGGAAGTAGTCGAAGGTATCTGGAGAGTGCTTGTAGGTGCGGAACGCTTTGCACAAGAGATGTTCCCTCAGTTGGGCGACGGACGATATCCCAATCTGCCTGAGAAGTTGACCTTCCTGCATGCCGAAGAAATCCTCGATATGTATCCTGATCTGCCGCGCAAGCAGCGGGAGACAAAGGTACTGCAGGAGTATCCGGCAATCTTCATCATCGGGATTGGCTGGCCTTTGAAAGATGGTTATCCCCACGAGAATCGCGCCGCTGATTACGACGATTGGGTCACGGATACGAGTAAAGAAACCGGCAAGCCGACGCACGGCTTGAATGGTGACATTCTGGTATGGAACCACGTTACAAAACGGCGGCATGAACTGACTTCGATGGGTGTCCGAGTGACTGCTGAAACCCTGAAAGAACAGTTGGAACTGGCCAATCAGCTCGATTTCATGAAGCTGCCGTACCACCAGGGGATCTTGACCAACCGCATTCCTCTGTCGATTGGCGGCGGGATCGGCCAATCACGCACGCTGATGTTATTGCTCAGAAAGGCTCACCTGGGTGAGGTCAGCGTAACTGT
>JBEKUR010000309.1:0-6023 GCA_049514855.1 Terriglobia bacterium | reverse complement strand
GGACTCTACCTTGCCTTCAGGGCTAGCCACAGAGCAGCGATCTAATCGGGAATCTCTGTGGTTGGCTACGTCGCCGGTGTGGATCCCCACTGTAGCGGCCGTTGCTTGTGTCACGTAACTGGCGGAGAGTTGCTTCTTGGTCAGCCTCATTCTATTTCCATTAACTTACTAAACATACGCAGCTGGCTGGTTCCTACTACCGGCCATGGGCCAGGATGCTGCAGTGCACAGGCCCTTTGGGTACAAGCTTGCAGTGAAACCATTCCGGGAATGATCCAAATGCGGTCAATTGTTGTAGGCACCCGCTTAGAAACGTAGAAATCTGAACACGGGCCGAGGTTTGAGAACAAGTCATCCTCATCGCCGCAGGCGGTTTTGGGTTTGACTATCATCGCCGTAGGCGCGTTCGGGGACAGCGGGATTTGGTAGGATGAGTTCCTGGAGATGTAAAGAGGAGAACCCCGGCTGTTTGCGCAACCGGGGTTTTTCATTGGTGGCCCCGGTCAAAGGACCTCCAAGTTCGTCAGCGAGAGTCATCCTGCCATGATCGTCGCCGGTTGTCCAGTGTTCCCTCTCGAAACCGGTGCCGGTTGCTTGTTCCGCCGTCTTTCGCCAGCGCGCGTGTCACTTTCCTCCCTGCGGCGCGGTGTTTTATCTCTGCCACCGCTGTGACCGCGGCCAGCGTTATTGCAGTCCCCATTGCCGGGAAAAATCCCGCCGTCTCCAGCGCCGTGAGGCTAACCGCCGCTATCAACAAAGTCTCGGCCTTGAGGGGCGCCTCGATCATCGCCAGCGCCAACGCGAGTATCGCCAGCGCTTAAAAGCTCGCGTGACAGATCAATCTTCCCTTCGTGCTTCCCCCTGTGTGAACCTGACAGCGCCTCCGACTCCGGAGCCGGCCGAAGCCCCTCCGGCGTCAGATTTTTTCCCTGGGTCGGACGCCGAGTACGCGGCGAGATGGGTTGTCTGTCAGATCTGCGGACGCCGGGGGCGCTGGGTTAATCCTTTTCCCGAGGTGAAGCATGATTGCCGATGAACAAGTCGCTCAAATCCGTCACCTGTTTCATGCCGAGCATTGGAAAATCGGCACCATTGCGGCGGAACTACACCTGCATCCCGATACCGTGCGCGCCGCGCTCGACACTGATCGCTTCCGTAGCCATCCCCGGCTGCGCGATCGCCTCACCGATCCTTACCTTGACTTCCTGCGCCAGACCTTGCAGCAATATCCTCGCCTGCGCGCTACCCGCCTCTTCCAGATGATCCGCCCGCGCGGCTACCCCGGCAGCATCACCCAGCTCCGCCGCGTCGTGGCCGAATTGCGCCCGCCCCACGGGGAAGCTTTTCTGCGTCTTCGCACCTTCCCCGGCGAGCAAGCGCAGGCCGACTGGGCCCACTTCGGGGAAGTAGCCATCGGTCGCGCCCGCCGTCGTTTGTCCGGCTTCGTCCTCACCCTCTCCTACAGCCGCGCTTTGTGGCTGGAGTTCTTTCTCGACCAGAGCCTGGAGAATTTCCTCCTTGGCCACGTCCATGCCTTCCAAGATTGGGGTGGAGCGCCGCGCAGCGTCGAGACCGACAATCTCCGCAGCGTGGTCTTGGAACGCCGCGGCGATGCCATCCATTTCCACCCCCGTTTTCTCGAACTCTCGGCCCACTACCATTTCGCCACTCGGCCCTGCCGCCCGGCGCGGGGCAATGAAAAAGGCCGCGTGGAGCGGGCCATCCAGTATGTCCGTCACAGTTTCTTCGCCGCCCGTCCCTTCACCACCCTGACCGATTTCAACCGTCAAGCTCTCGACTGGCGCAATCAGGTCGCTCATCAGCGCCCCTGGCCCGGCGATGACTCCCGCACCGTCGCCCAAGTTTTCGAGGAAGAGAAACCGCGCCTGCTGCCGCTTCCTGCTCATCCTTTCTCCTGCGACTTGATCCGCACCGTGCGCGCGGATAAAACCCTCTGGGTCCGCTTCGACCTCAACGACTATTCCGTGCCGCCCCGGGCCTTGGGCCGCGCCTTGACCTTGGCCGCCTCGCCCACCCGCGTGCGCCTGCTCGATGGTGCAACGGAAATCGCTTCCCACCCCCGCTCCTATGACCGGCATGAACTCGTCGAAGACCCGACTCACCGCCAAGCCCTGCTGGAGCAAAAACGTAAGGCTCTCGGCTCAACGCCCTCCGGCCGCCTGGCCGCCTTGGTCCCGGAAAGCCCAGCGTTTCTTCAGGCCGCCTTCGAGCGCGGTGAATCCATCCCTCGGCTCACCGCGCAACTCCTCCGCCTGCTTGATGACTATGGTGCCGCGGAACTGGCCGCCACCCTCCGCGAGGCCCTCGACCGTCACACCCCGCGTCTTTCCTCCGTGGCCTTTATCCTGGCGCGCCGCCATCGCCAACGCCGGCAACGCGCTCCGTTGCCCGTAAATCTCTCCCGCCGCCCCGATCTGGAAAACTTCACCGTCTCAAATCCCTCTCTGGAGGCTTACGATGAACTCACCCAGGACCCCGAAGAAGAGCCCGATCCCGAGCAATGATCTGGCCGCGCAACTGAACCATCTCGGCCTGCTGGTCACCGCGCAAGGTCTCGATGATCTCCTGGCCCGCGCCTCGACTCAGCGTTGGAGCCCCCAGCAACTGCTGGAAGAAATTGCCCGCTCCGAAACCGAAGACCTGGCTCGCCGCAGCCTCCAACGCCGCCTCACGCAGGCGCGCCTCGGCCGCTTCAAACCCCTGGCGGATTTCGATTGGCAGTGGCCCAAGAAAATGGACCGCTCCTTAATCGAACGCGCCCTCACCCTGGACTTCCTCACCCAAGGCCGCAACTTGATCGTGTGCGGCACGAACGGGCTGGGGAAGACCATGATCGCCAAGAATATCGCCCATGCCGCCGTGCTCGCCGGCCACTCGGTTCTGTTCCGCACCGCCGCCGACCTGCTCGCCGATCTCGATGGCGATTCCCCCGGCTTACGTCGCCGTAAGTTCCGCTTCTACGCCCGTCCCGCTCTGCTGGTCATTGACGAATGTGGATACCTGGCTTACGACGCCCACGCCGCCGACCTGCTCTTTGAAGTGATTAACCACCGCTACGAACGCAATTCTATTCTGCTCACCACCAACAAGGCCTTCAAAGACTGGAACACCGTTTTCCCCAACGCCACCTGCATCGCCGCGCTGCTGGATCGCCTGACTCATCATGCCGACGTCACCCTGATTGAAGGCACTTCCTACCGCGTCCGGGAAAGCGAACTCGAAGCCGCCGCGCACAAGAAAAACTCCGAAAGGAGTCCCCGTGCCCACCGATCTTGAAACCTATCGCCAAACGCTGCTCGATCTCTATCTCCGCCTGCCGGATACACCGCGCCGTCTGAGCCGCTTCGACCTGCGTCTGGTCCGTCAACTTTGGGAGCGCCAGATCCCTCTGACGACCGTTGAAACAGCCTTCCTGTTAGCCTCGTCCCGCCGTGCGGTTCGTCACCCCGACGCCATGCCCCTCGGACCTATTCGCTCCCTGCATTACTTCATGCCCGTGATCGAAGAACTGCTCGCCCAGGCGGTCCCAGAGTCCTATCTTGCCTACCTGCGCAGCAAAGTCCCCCTCCGCCCTGCAACCGGCAAAACAGCCACCACCACGGGCTGACTTTCAACCCCACTCCGGAAAACCGGCTTGTGTTCAAATTTCTACGTTTTTACATGCGCGCCGACACATTACCAAGTACACCCGTCGTGCCGAACCAACCTGCCCGTCGCTCAACCAGAAAAACGTCTCTCCTCATGTATTGCGTCACGCCGCAGCCATGGACCTTCTTCACCATGGCGTGGATCGCTCCGTGATCGCGCTCTGGCTAGGACACGAATCCGTGGAGACAACCCAGATGTATCTCCATGCGGATATGAGGTTGAAGGAGAAAGCGTTGTCGAGGATGGCACCGCTCGGCGTCAGATCCGCACGATACCACCCTGATGACAAACTGCTGGAGTTCCTGGAAAACCTCTGATTATGCCGACCCCAGACACAACACGAGCCCCTCCCACCCCCTGTCCCTACCGAGTAGTCGGCATAATCCGGGAGTCGGCATACTGCAGAGGATTTTTAGCTCAGCGGGCGCAGCGGGCGAACTTTTGAGTCCACCTTAATGTCGCCTGCGCACGCTGAGCTAAAAATCGGTTGGACTAAACCGCGGGCCAACGACGGCGCTATGGGTATTGAATCCTGGGTGCCGCGCGGGGAGAACGGTTGAGTGCCAGGCAAAGCGGGGGTAAGAGAGCCGTACGTTCGGGTTATGGCTGATCTTTTTCAAGGGCGCAGTCGCGGTGGCCAGCAAGAAGCGGCGTAAGGGCCGAGAATCTGCCCGTCGCGTGGAATGTCGTGGTCGCTTTTCTCCAGCAGACAGAGCTTCACCGTTGGCTTGGAGGAAGCAAGCGGAGGGAGGACGGAACGGATTGTGACTTAGGTATTTCATGGAGTTCGGAAGGGTGGCGCCCGATCCGATGCGGGGAGGGCGGCGATTGCCACCATGTGCCCAGTGTGGCAGACCGGGCAATCGCGCAGGGATTTGCCGGTCAGTTTTTCGTAGAGATCACGATAATCGGGTTTGGACGGCTGCTGGACGATGCCGGTTGAGCTCACCCCCAGGAGTTGGCGGCAAAGAGCCAGCTTGGCTTGGCGATAGCGGTGACCGAGGAAGCCGTAGTGCCGGATGCGCTGGAAACCGTCCGGTAGGACATGTAGCAGGAAACGGCGAATGAATTCGTCGGCCTCCAGCGTCATGGTTTTTTGCTGGTCGCCATGCCGATAATCTTTCCAGTGAAAACTCACCTGGCCGTGGTCGATGTCGAGCAGTCGGTTGTTGGAGATGGCCACGCGATGGGTATAGCGGCCCAAGTAGTTGAGGACCTGTTCGGGACCCCCGAAGGGCCGTTTGGCATACACCACCCACTTGGTTTGGCGAAGCGGCGCCAGATACTGAACGAAAGTTTTCCGGTCACGGAGTCGCTCCAGCGAGGAGAAGAACTGGAGCTTGCCCTGGTCAAAGGCGGTCTGCAAGTGTTCGAGAAGCAAGCGGCGGAACAGGCATGACAGTACGCGTATGGGCAGGAAAAATCCCGGACGGCAGGCGATCCAGCGGTTACCGTCCGCGCTGATACCGCCGCCCGGTACAACGCAATGGAGATGCGGGTGGAAAAGCAAGTTTTGTCCCCAACTGTGAAGGATGGCGAGGAAGCCGATCTCGGCGCCCAGGTGTTTAGGATCAGCGGCGATAGTGCGTAAGGTCTCGGCGACAGCGCGGAAGAGAATACCGTAAACCACTTCCTTATTCTGATAGGCGAGGGCGGCAATCTCTTGCGGCACGGTGAAGACGACGTGGAAGTATTCGGTAGGAAGGAGTTCGGCTTGGCGGTCTTGGAGCCACTGGGCGCGGGCCAAGGACTGGCACTTCGGACAATGACGATTACGGCAGCTATGGTAGGCGGGACGTTGGTGGCCGCAGGAGTCACACTGCTCCAGGTGGCCGCCGAGGGCGGCGGTCCGGCAGAGTTCGATGGCGCTCATCACGCGCCGCTGCTCGCGCGAAAGCGATCCTGCGTGTTGCTGCCGGTACGCCGAACCATAGCGGCGGAACACATCCGCCACCTCGAGCTTGGGGCGCTCCATCCGCCCGGCGTTCAGAAATACTGAGGTGCAGCAGGCTTCGATTCAGCCGTCACCGGCTGCGGGAGCAAATCGAAGGGGCTGGTCGTTGAGCACACCTTGCTGGTGGCGATACGCAAGTAGCGGGCGGTGGTCGCCAGGCTGCGATGACCGAGCAGCAGTTGGATACGGCGCACGTCGGTTCCGAATTCCAGGAGATGGACCGCGAAGGCGTGCCTCATGGAATGCGGCGTGATGGGTTTGGAAATGCGAGAGACTTGATGCGCTTCCCGGCAAGCCAGCTCCACCGCGCTCCTGGTGATATGGCGGCCGGGGATATCGCCCGGGAAGAGCCAGGGCTTGGGCTTGTCCAATCGCCACCAGTCCCGCAGAATTTCCAGCA
>JBEKUR010000308.1:0-6086 GCA_049514855.1 Terriglobia bacterium | reverse complement strand
ACGAAATGTTTCGCCGCATCGGCCAGAAAATGGTGAAGCAGATTGATGATTACGCGCGGCAGAACGGCTTCTCCCTGATCATTGGAAGCGACCAGGTTCCCATCTATTACGCGGCCAAGGAAGTGGAGTTGACGGATGCAATCGTCAGGCTCTATGACGCAGCGAACCCCTCTGATGCCCTGACTTCGGGCGTGCCAGCTACGCCTGCTGCGACGCATCCCGTTGCGCCTTCAACCGCCAAGCCTGCCAAGCCAGCGGTCAAGCCGAATCCCTAAGAAGGTATGGCTGAGGGGATATCCTCGCCCACTGCCTGCGCCGTCCCGTGGGGGGTGGGGTGTGCCCGACGCCCGCGAACGTACCTTTCTAGCTCTGTCCCTTTGGTTCTGCGTGGATATTAACTCGGAGGATCTGGGGGAAGGCTTTTCGAATCCTAAACTCGAGTTCTTCTGTAATGTCATGCACCCGACCTATGGGTAGGGCAGGGAGGAGTGTGCAATGGCAGCGGACGAACACGTTTTCCGCTGCTTGGTGCGCTTCGATGTCGTGACAGTCCAAGACGCCTGGAATCTCTCTGGCGATCTCCATCAGCTTGGGTTCCAACTCGGTCGGCGTAAGCTGGACGGCGTTCACCGCCTCCACGTTCTTGGTGAAAGGCTCGAGGTGGATGTTCACCTCGCGCACTTCGGGAAGGCCTTGTTTGATGTCCTGCTCGAGCACGGTGGCTTGGTCGTGGGCTGTGTCCAGCCGTAGACTAGGCTCCACCTCGAGATCCAGGATTACGTTGATGCACCCCTTCACCTCGTAGGCTGTCACTTCATGAACCTGGAAGTTTCTTCGGTTGGCGATGGAGCGGATTTTCTCCACCAGATCTCCCGTGGGCGGGTCGCTGGGAGTAGTGTGAATAACCACGTCGGAGTCGGGAAAGAGTTCGTGGACCGCGGACTCCACCAAATCCGCCACCGCTTTTGCGTGCTCGAGTGACGTGTTGCTATGAAGTGCCAGCCTCAAGTCCACAAAAAGACGTGGCCCGCTTTGGCGGGTCCGGATGCGCTCCAGCCTCAGAACTCCCGGAACCCGTGAAACAGCCTCAGCAATCAGGCTCGAGCTGCCTTCCGGCGAAGTGTCAACCAATGCCTCCACGGTCCTTTTTCCAAGCTTCAGCGTGATGTAAACAACGATTCCAGCCACCACCAGTGCAGCGACCGGGTCAGCCTTGCGGAGCCAGCGGATGTTGCTTTGGTTGGAAACGTAAACCAGGATGAGACCTAAAATCACCACGCTCGAGCTATAAACGTCCGTGGAGAAGTGCAGCGCATCGGCTTCCAGAGCTTGGCTATTGTATTTTCGCGCCACCCGGAATAGCGCCCGGGATCGGAAAGTGTCAATAGTGACCGCAATAAACATTACGCCGAAGGCCGTAAGGCTCGGCTCTACATGAACATCATGAAAGAAGAGCCGGCGGATGGCTTCCCAAATGATCCAGGCGCAGGTCACGAACAAAAGGGTGGTCTCAACGAACGCGGAGAGGGATTCGATTTTGCCGTGGCCGAACGGGTGGGCCGGGTCGGCAGGTTTGTCGGACACCCGGACGGAAAAATACGTCACCACCGCAGCCACCAGGTCCAAGCCGGAGTGCATGGCTTCCGAAATGATTCCCAAGCTGCCCGTCCAGAGGCCCACGGTCAGCTTCATCGTAATTAACAGGACCGCAGCAACCACGGAGGTCAAGGCAACAGCCTGTTTTTCCTGCGTGGGAATCCTATGAACCATGTTTGCCTCGCGGGGCGCCATCACTCCTAAGGCATTATAGAACGTCTGGGATAAATGAGAAACCTCGCCCAACAACGTTTCTCCAGGTGGACTGAAAAGGCTGTTGATCCGAGGAATGGCGAGAACACGGGTTTAAATTGCTGATTTCAGATCACAGCCCGTCGTTTATGAAATCGATCACCTACGAGGCCCTTCATCGTGGCGCCGATCCCGCCTCGGGGACCGTGGCGGGCGGGGGGATCTAAGATGGCCGTCTCGCGTTGTTTCTTATCGGGATTCCCTTCAGAGTCGAAAGAGCCACCCGCCACAATTCTGTTAGGGCAGTACAAGCACACTCCAGCCCTTTCAAGTATCCACCTGCATCTCTTCCAGGGCGGCTTGGAGTTGGCTCAGAGCGTGTTGCTTTCCCTGCCGCCGTGTCACTTCAATCCCCTGGGCCAGTACTTTTCGGGCTTCTTCCTGCCGGCCCTGGTGAAGCAGGAACACTCCCGCCTGATAGTAGGTCGCTGAATATTCCGGATGGTGCGAGAGCAAGTATTCGAAATGTACCCAGGCTTCCGCCGGCTCCGATGGCGAGAGTTCAAGGGCGAGGCCGTAGCGGGCAAACACGTCGTCTGGATTCTGGCGCAAACTCTCTCGCAAGAAACTGAGTCGACTGGTGCCTTCCATTTCCTAAGCGCCTCCTTAAGGTTTATCTTGATTACAATCGGCCGAGATTCTGCAAGCCAGAAGGTCCTCGAGCGATTAGCCGGCTTGCGGATTCGGGTTGCATCTGCACCGATGCTCGAATAGTATAGGCAACGCAACCGAACTAGACAAAGCCTTCCAGGCCTTTGGCAGGCACAAGGGCGCAATCGAGTCTGCCTGGCGAGGTTTGTTGGGGTGCCAGAGCGAGGTTGTTCGCGCCTCGAGAGAGAGCGAAGCATGGGGAACCAGAAGGCGAAAACTGTAGCCGATTCCGTTACGGAAATGGTGGAGATGGTTCTTCCGAACGATGCCAATACTCTTGGAAACATCCTCGGCGGCAAAGTTATGCACCTGATGGACATCGCTGGAGCGATCTCAGCCCGCCGTCACTGCCGGAGTCTTTTGGTCACCGCGTCGGTAGACAACCTGGACTTCGTTCATCCGATTAAGATCGGCCAATTGATTGTCCTGCGAGCTTTTGTCACGCGCACGTTTAACACCTCATTGGAAGTTGAGGTCAATGTCTTTTTGGAAGATTGCCTAACCGGCGAGCGCCGTCAGACCAGTTCAGCCTTCCTCACTTACGTGGCTGTCGATCAAGACGGTCGTCCGAAAAAGGTGCCCCCCATAGTCCCCGTTACGGCGGAAGAGAAACGCCGTTTCCGGGAGGCGCTGGAGCGACGCCACCGTCGGCTGGCGCTTGCGGCCCGCGCCCATCGTCGATACTTCGAAAAGGAAAAATAGATTCAGCTAGTGGAATTCTTGGAGGCCGGTCAGAGACCCGCCCCTGACAGATGGAGAAGCATATGAAGAACAAACGGGAAAAGATCTTCTCGGGAACACCCTGGGAGCCGAAGCTGGGTTATTCCCGCGCAATCAAGGTCGGGGACATGGTCTTCGTCTCCGGAACAACGGGGACAGACCCTTCCGGAAAAGTCCTGGCCCCAGGAGACATTTATGCGCAGTCGGTACAGGCAATTCGGAATATCGAGAACGCCCTCAAACGCCTGGGCCTTGGCCTTGAATACGTGGTGCGCACCCGGATCTACGTTACCAAGGTCGAACTCTGGGAGGAAGTGGCGAGGGCGCACGCTGAGCTCTTCGGCACTGTCCATCCGGCGACTACGTTGGTAGAAGTTTCACGGTTTGTCGACCCCGAGATGCTGGTGGAAATCGAAGCCGTAGCGGTCAGTTGAGTCCCGAGTTATTTCTGGCCCTCGCCCCCTTGGGGGAGAGGGCAAGACCCAATTGTGATGGACTCCGTTTCTGACATCACGGATAGCGGTCTTCAGCTATCCATGCTCAGGATGACAGACCTTACTCCCATTGCGGCAACCCGGGGAAGTTGTTTCGAGGGAGGTAGCTTGTCCCGCCACGGCAGTTCACCGTTCTTTCCCAACTCCTTTGAGAATTCTCGGAATTTGGGAGAAAAGGCTCGCGGCCTTCTGGACCTGTGGGTCACCTTTTGTTTCCACTTCCTCACCGGTGGAAAGGCCGGAAACCAGATTGAGCAGTTCGACCTTGATTCTTAGCCTCAGGTAATCCTGGTCTTTGTCCCAGTACTCCTCAGGCGTCCGAACCCCCCCTTGGCTTAGGAACTCCTTGAAATCTCCGAGCATCGCGGCGTCCGGTTCAAAAGACCTATTCGCCCGCCCATGGAGTGTCAAGTACTCCGAGGCAAAGTTGGTAAAGGTCCCAGTCTGGTTCAAGAAAGCAAGCCAGGGATCAAGTCTGCGGGAGGGGATTTCAACGTCCGGCGCGATTCCCCCGCTGGGCGCGAGCGGCCTAGCATCGTCCGTAAAGAAGTGGCCGGAGTTGGACCCCGGGTCGAGCTCACGGCCAGGCGTGGCTAGGGCAGTCCCCGGAAGCGGCCGTTGAATGGAGCGGCCGCTGGGGGTGAAGTATTGAGCCGTGGTCAGCGCCAGTCCTGTATTCTCACTCAAGGCGGTTACGGATTGTACAACACCCTTCCCGTAGGTTGGCTCGCCGGCGATGAGGGCGCGATCATGCTCTTGTAAAGCCGCCGCGAGCACCTCTGCCGCACTGGCCGTATCGCCATTGACCAGGACTATCATAGGCAAGTCGAATTGCTTTGAAGCGGGAGTTGTACGGTGGGCTTTTTCCGGCGATGACCGGCCGCGCATGGTCATCACCAAGGTGTCGGGTCTCAGGAAAAGACCGGCGACGCCAATTGCTGCGTCCACCACGCCGCCGTGGTTGTCGCGCAGGTCGAGCACGAGGCCTTTAAGAGGCGGCGTCGCAAGCTGCACCAGGGCGTCCAAAACTTCCTGCGGGGTTTTCTCCTCGAACCCGCTCAAGTGGATGTACCCGATTCCGGGCGACAGCAAGAACGATCTGTCCACGCTGGGCAGGGCCACCTCTGCTGGTTTCAGTTCGAAATCCTGCGAAACGAACTTTCCTGGATGGATGACGCCCAGGCGGACGGGGTGTGAGCGGGAGCGCTGCAGGAGCTCGACCAACGATTGAAAGCCTACGCGGTCTACGCGCGTGCCATTGATTTCTACTATTTCATCGCCTGGCCCCAGCCCCGCGCGCCACGACGGGGAGCCTTGGGCGGTCTGGAGCACCAGTATTTTCCCAGGCGTTACATACAGGATAGAGCCAAATCCCAGCGCCTCGCCACGCGTCTGTTGTTGCAAGAGTTCGAATTGCTCGCGGTCGAAGAAGGCAGAGAAGGGATCAAGAGTGGATAGCATGCCCCGGATGCCCCCATCAAGAATCGCCCTATCGGGATCAACTGCCTCCGAGAAGTTTTGTTGAATGGCGCTGTAAGCTTCCGTAAACTTCAGGCTTTCCACGGTGAGATCGTCAGAGGGGAGAGAACTCTGAGGTGAAGCGGCGGCAACATTCATGAAGATTGCAGCCGCGAAAAGACTGTTCGTAACGAACTTTGCCCAGCGCTTCAACTTGTCAGAGCCATCCTCCCTATTCAGTATAACCCAGATGCAATCTACCCACCGCGAGTGCTAAGATGTTTCTGTGACCAACATCACCTTTCATAGGAGTTTTGGCAATGGAGAACGAGCGAGACGTAACCCGCCGCGATTTCTTGAAGACGGCCGCCGCCGTGGCAGCGGCTTCCGCACTCCCGAGTGTTGGAGCGCCCGCCATTTTGGCCAATCCTAGTCCCAACAATGTTGTCAACTATGGAATGATTGGCACGGGAACTGAGGGGTGTACCTTGCTCAAGTTCCTCGCGACCATTCCGGAGGGCCGGTGTATGGCCACCTGCGACATTTATCCCCCCAATCTGAAGAAGGGCGTTGAAACCATCGGGTCGAATCCTCAGACGTATGAAGACTACCGCAAGATGCTGGAGAGGAAAGATCTCGACGCGGTCATGGTCGTGACGCCGCTGAATCTCCATGCCCAAATGGTGATCGAGGCCTTGAGTGCCGGCAAGCACGTCTTCGTCGAGAAGACCATGTACTTCAAGGAGGATGAAGAGGATAAAATCCGCAAGGCATCAGAAGAACATCCAAAACAAGCGCTGCAAGTCGGACTTCAACGCCGCTCCAGCCTCCTCTACCAGGTGGCCATCGAAATGATTCGCAAAGGCGCGCTGGGCAAAGTGATGTTCGTGCGCGCGAATTGGCATCGCAACAGCA
>JBEKUR010000307.1:0-6100 GCA_049514855.1 Terriglobia bacterium | reverse complement strand
GTTCGACGCCATGACCAGGGGGAAAATATGGCGGATGGGCAGCAACTTCTGGTCCATTTTGGATACACAGCTTCCCTTGTCAATTGGCGGGAAGAAGGTTCCGGTGGGGTCCTATTACCTGGGCCTGCATCGCTCCGAAGAGGGCTCAGAGTGGAGCCTGGTTTTCATTGACCCTGGCAGGGTCCGCAAAGGGCGGCTTGACGCGTTTCAAATTGAGAAAGCTCCGGTGGAATTCGAAGCGTTGGTGTCCATTGCCAAGGTGGAGACCCAGGCTGAGAAACTAACCATCACGCTGTCACATCCGGAGGACGACATCCGGCATGTCACAATGCGAGTTGCCTGGGGGAACGTGGCACTCAGCGCAGCGATTGAGGTTGCGGTGCCGGAGTAGCCGCGGCCGTTCTTGGAGCGCGGGCGTCTCGCCCGCTGTGGCGGGAGCGTCCCGCTCCCGCTGCCGGGAAGTCTCACTCTACTCGTGGAAAAGGGAGTCGAGCGAGTGCCAAGACGAGGGGCAAGAGGGCGCGGGCAGAGCCTGCCCTGAGCGCAGCGAAGGGATGCTCGTGCCACAGCGGGCAGGATGCCCGCGCTCCCTCCCCGCTCTTGGGGAGAGACAACAAATGGCATCCCGGATATAATGAGCTGCTTGTTTCATGACGTACCCCGTGACGTGCTGCTGCCCGGCCTACGCCGAGGCCAACATGGCTGGGCGATTGACACGGGGCGCTTAACCTGACCCAAACCTCCTCCGAGGCGACGATGTCGATTTACAGCATTTACACACTCTCGAAAGATGACCCCGAAGCCCGTAGCTGGCTAGGCTTCTTTCACTTGCGCGGTTACCCCCAACTCAAGAATCTAGTGATCGAACGCGTCTTTTGGCTCGAGGGATCGGTGGACCTCGAACGGCTGATGCCGCTTCTGGTGAATCCGCTTTACCAAGTGGCTGCTGAACGCTCCCAACTCGAGCCTGGGCTGGGGCCTATTGTTGAAATCGCTTATCGGCCCGCCGTGACAGACCCGGAAACGCCCTCCATTCTGGCAGGGGCGCGGGCACTGGGTGAAGCAGGCTTGGAATTCGCACGACTCAGCAGGCGCTACCAATTCTGGGGCCTGGATGAATCCGAGGCGCGGGGAATTGCCGCCCGTTTCCTCTACAACCACGTCGTCGAGCGCATCCGCGAGCCGAACGAAGTCGTGGCCACGCTTCGTCCCACCGGGAATCCCGATCCTGTTGCGACGATTTCTCTCCTGGATTTGACGGACGAGGAACTGGTTGCGCTTTCGAAGGCCCGTTCCTGGTACGCGCCACTTTCCCAGATGAAGGCCATCCAGGCGGACGAGAAGGCCCAGGGCCGGCCCCACACGGACGCCGAGATCGAGATCCTGGCGCAATCGTGGAGTGATCACTGCTACCACACGACCTGGAAAAGTCTCGGGCTCCTGAAAAGGTTGAGTGAGGCGACGGCGCGAATCAACCACCCTTTGGTTGTTTCCTCCTTCAAAGACAATGCCGGAGGCATGGAGTTCTATGAGGACTGGGTAGTGACCATTAAAGGTGAAACCCATAACTTTCCCAGCTCCATAGCTCCTTTTGGGGGTATTGCGACGAAACACGGTGGCGTCATCCGCGATTCGCTGGGCTTTGGCAAGGGGGGCTACCCGATTGGCGGCAGCACCGTGATGGGAACCATGGACCCCAGGATTTCGGAAGTTCCCCCCGGGGCTTTACATCCACAGTTAATTGTTTCGGAATCGATCCGGGCAACCGCCTATTACACGAACCCGATGGGCATTCCCATGATGCACCCGGTTTACCGCATCCATCCCGGCTACGCCAAGTGCTTTGCCCTGGGGCATTCGGTGGGATTGATTCCCAGGAAATACGCGCTGAAGGACGCTCCCCGTTCAGGTGACATTGCGCTGCTGATCGGCGGCGAAACCGGCCGGGACGGCATCCACGGCGCCACCGCCAGTTCCACGGGCATGACCGGCGAAACGCTGCAAAAAGAATCCGCCGCCGTGCAGATCGGTCACCCCATTACGGAGCGCAGGTTTACGTCGGCCATCCCGGTTTTGCGGGACCAGGAGTGCCTTCGGTCAATCACTGACCTCGGCGCCGGAGGCATCTCATGCGCGGTGGGGGAAATGGGATCTGAGACGGGCGTGCGCATCGACCTCGACTCTGTTCCGCTAAAGGACAAGAGCCTGACAGCCTGGGAAATCCTGCTCTCAGAATCGCAAGAACGAATGCTCCTGGCGGTCCCGCCTGAGAAGGTTACGGAGGCGCGCGCCATTCTCGAAAGGTACGAGGTCGGGTATTCAGTCCTCGGCCACTTTACGCAGACCGGCCGCCTGGAGGCTGTTTGGCGCGGCCGGAAGGTTGTGGACCTCGAGATGGCTTTCCTTTGGGAAGCCTGCCCCATTGACCCGTTGCTGGTGGCGCGACCACAGCGGAACCTCCGACCCTTGCACATCTCCGAGCCACACACCGAAGCGGAGTGGGCGGCCGCCGTTCGTGGGGTGCTGGGACATTACCACTGCGCTGACCAGAGCGCTGCCGGTTGCCGCTTTGATACGACGGTGCAGGGACGGACTGCCATGGGGCCTTATGCGGGCAAGAATCATCGGATGCCGACCAATGTTTATGTTTCGGCGCCCTTGCGGGGCAAACCTTACGGCATGATCACAACCTTAGCCTTCAATCCCTTTTATGGGGAAATCGACCCGGCGGGTTTGGCGCGTCTGATGATCATTGAGGCCATCACCAAGGCGGTGGCGGCGGGTGCAGACTACCGGCAGATGGTCCTTTGTGACAACTTCTACACGCCGCGCGTGCGTCCCGAAATAGCCTGGGATTTGCGCCAGATGGTTGAGACCATCGCAGACATGTCGGTTGCCCTCGGGGTTCCCTTCATTTCAGGCAAGGATTCAAGCTCCGGGACATTTGAGACCGAAGGCCGAAGGATCGATGTGCCCGCCACGCTGGTCGTGACGGCCATGGGGCGTTTGCCGGATGTCAGGGAGGTGGTGAGCAAGAATTTCAAGCGGCCCGGAAATCGCATTGTCCTCGTGGGCCGGTTGGATTGCGAGGCGCTGGGGGGCAGCGTGTACGCCGATAGTCGCGGGCAGCGCGGCGAGCGCCTCTTCGACGCTTACGATGCTCGGGGGATCCAGTCGGTGTGGGATGCGCTTCTGGGGCTCCACGGGAAGGCGGGTTACGTCTCGGCCTCCGCCATCGCCGAGGGCGGAATCCTTTTGCGCCTTTTTGAGGCTGCCTGGGGATCTGGATACGGCGCGCGAATTACCCTTGACGCATTTCCAGTGGGCCGGAAGGACGGCTCGATTTTCGGTGAATTCGTGGGATCGGTCCTGCTTGAAGTGCCCTCCGAATACAATTTGAACGCACAGTTAGGAGACGTGCCTTACCGGGTCATTGGAGAGGTCTTACCGGAGCCGCAGTTAATTCTTCTTGACGGCGGGAAAGTGGTTTGGCAGGAACCCACTTCGGCCCTTGGCGAGGTCTGGAGTAAAACGTTTCGGGAGGTCATCGAATGAGTCGGGGCGTTACTGCGATTCTTTACAGCCCAGGCACCAACTGTCATGAAGAGACTGCGGCCGCCATTGAATTCGCAGGTGGAAGGACTGAACTTGTATTGCTGCGGGATCTACTGGACGGCCGCACGCGGCTTCGGAACTACCAGGCGGCAGTCATTCCCGGGGGTTTCTCCTATGGCGACCACTTGGGAGCGGGACGCATATTTGCCACGATGCTGGTGGCCTGCCTGCGAGACCAACTGGAGGAGTTCCTGGAAGCGCGGAAGCCATTGCTGGGTATATGCAACGGTTTTCAGGTTTTGACCGAATCGGGGATTCTGCCGGGCCGCACACCGGGAAAGCGGAGCATGGCTCTGCTGGAGAACCAGTCTGCCCACTTTGAAGACCGCAAAATCCGGCTGCTGGTTTCAGCGGAGAACTGCGCCTGGACTGAGGATCTGGCGGGTGAGATTCTGGAGATGCCGACTGCCCACGGCGAGGGCCGTCCCCTGTTTTGCGATGCTGCCGACGCGGCCGCGCGAGTGGTTTTTCGCTACACTGACGCCCAGGGGCGCCCCACCATGGAATACCCCAGTAACCCCAACGGAGCGCCGGGAGCCGTTGCCGGCGTCACTGACGAGACGGGCTTGGTTTTGGGTCTTATGCCTCATCCGGAGCGAGTTTCGTTGCCGGCGCATTATTCGCAAGACGGGCTCAAAATATTCGCGAATTTGGTGAAATGCCTCAACCGGTGAAATCTCTTCTGCCGGTCGAGCTGAAAGGATAGGGAGACAAATTCACACTTGCTTTCCGGCCTTCTCTCGTAAAGAATTTACCGTATCATGAAAATTCTCCTTGTGGATGACGAACCCGAAGTCTGCAGATTGTTCAAGGCCATGGTTGAACCCTTGGGAGTGGAGGTGCGCACAATCTCGGATAGTCAAGAAGCCGCTTTAATTCTGGAAAACGAAAAGTTCGACGGGATAATGCTGGACATCGCCATGCCGAATCTGGATGGCTTCGAGCTAACCCGGAAAATCCGCTCGACTCCGCTTAATCAGCAGGCTCCCATCATCGTGATAACTGGCATGGACGACGTCGATACCTTGCGACGGGCATTTGAAGCGGGAGCGACATTCTTTATTGGGAAGCCATTTTCTCGCGAAAAGATTTACGCGCTCTTCCGCACGGCGCGCGGCGCCATGTTGGCGGAACGACGCCGGTGCGCGCGCCTTCCTTACCGCGCGACTGTTACCTGCGTGCTGAGCGGGGAAAGGTTCAATGCTACGAGTATAAGTGTCGGTGAAGGCGGCATGGGACTCGAAAGTTCAGGCAAGGCGCAGGTTGACGACGTTCTTGAATTGGAGTTCAACCTGCCGGACGCTAAGAAGCCCATCAAAGTCACCGGCAAGATCCGGGTCAAAGAGGCCTCCGGCCGGACCTCGATAGAGTTCATCGACCCTTCGGATGCCGGCCGTGACGCGATTCGAGAGTATATTCACGGCAAGATTACGGAATGATCGGCTTAACCTGCCAGGCCCGACCAGCGGAGATAAGCCTCCAGGAGGCGCGTGCCGTCCAGGGCCGAGTAAACGGCGGCGATTCCAAGGAATGTCCCGTAAGGCCAGTGATAATTGCGGAAACGCGGCGCAGCCAGGGTGAATGACAATGCGATGATCGAGCCTCCAAGTGAGCCCAGGAGTATAGTGAGCAACGTGAGGGGCGCACCGAGAAAAGTCCCAACCATGAGCATCAACATCACGTCGCCGAACCCCAGGTACTCCTTCTGCCGTCCGCCCAAAATGTAAAAAGCCTCCCCGACAGCGTAGAACAACCCGCCTCCCGTAACTGCACCCACAATTGCGCCCAGGACCGACGAAACTGCTCCCGGAAGGAACAAGCCCATCCGTTCCGCTAGCCATTGCACTGGACGGTTGTCAACCTGGGTAAAGAAGCTTAACGCCAGGCCGAGGCTGATACCGAACACGGTGACGGCGTGCGGGATTCGCCGCTGCCTCAAGTCTGTGAAGATGAGCACGATGAGCATCATCACCAGTGCGGAGTATTTCACGAATTCGGGGCTGAGGCCAAAGCGACAGAACGTGGCAATGAGCAAGAATGCGGTGAGAGCTTCGACGACGGCATACCGCGGGGAGATTCTCGCCTGGCAATCGCGGCAGCGGCCCCGCAAGAGGAGGTAACTCACCAGTGGGATGTTGTCGAACCAACGAATGGGATGTTTGCAGAGCGGGCAATGGGAGCGCGGAACCAGTATCGATTCCTTGTTGGGGAGCCGAACAATGCACACGTTCAAGAAGCTCCCGAACACCAGTCCGAACCAGACGACGATGAGATAACTCATTGATATCACTCTGACCGACCTGATCGGAAGCAAAACAGCGCCGCTTCGAGTTTAGACCCGGCATCTCCCTCGCCTCCGATCTCACATCGCCAGCACCTCATCGTAAACATCGCAGGTCTGCTCCGCCGTGCGACGCCATGTAAACTCGCGTGCGCGCGCCAATCCGCGCCGAATCAAGTTGTCACGAAGGCTGTCGTCCTCGAC
>JBEKUR010000306.1:0-6130 GCA_049514855.1 Terriglobia bacterium | reverse complement strand
CTGCTCGTGAGGTTAATGAAAACGGATTTGGCCTTGGTGTAGGTGTGATACGCCTCGAGACCGAAGTCCTCGCCGAGCCCGCTTTGCTTTTGCCCCCCATACGGAACCGAGGGCTCCCAATACTCCACCGTGTTCACCCAAACCATCCCCGCCTGGATCGCCCTGGCCATCCTGATAGCGCGGCCCAAATTGTTGGTCCAGACAGAGGCCGCCAATCCGTATGCAACCCCGTTCGCCAAGGCAACAGCCTCTGACTCCTCGCGGAAGGTCAGAACGGAAAGCACCGGGCCGAATATTTCTTCCTGGGCGATCCGCATCTTCGCATTCACGGCGGTGAATATCACCGGGGAGACGAAGTATCCCCGCTGCGGCTTCGATCCGTTGCCGATGAAATTTGCGCGAGCTCCCTCGGATTCACCGATCCGGATGTAGTCGTTTACCTTCTCGAACTGCACACGGTCAACGAGCGGCCCCAGATCGGTTTCTTCGCTGGTCGGATCACCGATCCGAAGCTTCGCCGCCCTTTTCGCCAGCTTGTTGACGAACTCCTCGGCAATCGATTCTTCGATCAAAAGACGTGAGCCGGTCGTACAAATCTGTCCCGCATTGAAGAAGCCACTGAAGAGCACGCCGGCGACGGCCTGATCCTGGTCAGCGTCAGCGAAAACCACGCTGGGGCTCTTGCCGCCGAGTTCAAGAGTAACGGGGACGATTCGCTCGGCAGCGGCGTGAAGAATTTTCCTGCCCGTCTCGGTGCTTCCCGTAAAAGAGATTTTATTGATTAACGGGTGGCTGGC
This sequence comes from Terriglobia bacterium, assembly GCA_049514855.1. Taxonomy (GTDB): domain Bacteria; phylum Acidobacteriota; class Terriglobia; order UBA7540; family UBA7540; genus CAVROP01. The sequence continues at coordinate 5,333 of JBEKUR010000306.1, read as the reverse complement.
CAGAGCGGCTCCTGTCTCCGGCCCTCCATTCACTACGTTTACGACCCCGGGAGGAAGGCCGGCTTCGAGACAAATCTTCCCCAGCTCCACCGTACTCAGCGGTGTCTGCTCGGCCATCTTTAAGATAACAGAATTGCCTGCGGCCAGGGCCGGCGCCAACTTGATGCAGGCGTTCAGAAAAGGGTAGTTCCAGGGGACGATCCCTGCCACCACGCCATAGGGTTCCCGGATGGCGTAGTTGTAAAGCCACGTTTCGGAGGGAAAGACTTTGCCGCTATACTTGTCCGGCACTCCCGCGTAGTACTCGAAGATGCGAGCACACAGAGGGACGTCGCCATACTTGTTGTCTTTGAGGGGCTTGCCGCAGTCCAGAGCGTCCAGGAGAGCCAACTCGTCGTTCTTTTGACGAATAATCTCGGCCACCCGGCCAAGCAGCCGCCCCCGCTCCCAAGCAGGCATGCGGGTCCAGGGCCCTTCATCAAAAGCATGTCGCGCACTCTGGATGGCACGATCGACATCTTCAGGTCCGCCCTCGGCCACCTCGGCCAAGGGCTCTTCGGTGGCGGGGTTGATGCTGAGGAATTTCTTCCCCGCCACCGAAGCTACTTCTTTTCCGTCGATAATGTGTCCAATTTCCTTCATCTTGTTCTCTCCAATCCTCAGAAAATCAACTTCAACGCCAACTGAATCAAGCGAGGATCATCCGCAGCATACACTTTCCCAAAGTATGAACTGTCAAAGTTCCTGTAGGGAAGCGAATTGTAAGTGGCGAAGTTCGGGTGGTTAAGCAGGTTGAACGCTTCCGCGCGGAATTGCACGTTCACCCTTTCTCTAATCTGAGTGTTCTTGATGATAGAGAAATCAACGACTTGCTGAGGATGCGTGACGATCGTCCCCCGCGCCGCAGTCCCAAACTTCGTCAAGCCTGGGAGGTTGACGGGATCGAGGGGCGCCGGCTTCGTAAAGCAGCTCGTGTTGAAGACCTCATTAACGCTGAACGTGAAATTCGAATTGGGATCGCAGATCTGGTCCGGTCTGGTAGCCCAACCCATGTTGGTAATGGCCCCCCCGGTAGCCGAGAGATGAAACCCGCTCTGGAAGCCCATGATCGAGTTAAGCTGCCACCCACTGATCAAGTATTTCACTGCCGCCGGCGCCCCGGCGCCAAAAGCCTTTCCCTTGCCAAACGGCAGTTCCCAAATGTAGCTCACGCTGAGGCGGTGGCGTACGTCATCCGGCGACAGGCCGCGCTCCAGCCTGCGGTTCAGGGGATCCTGAATCCCATACGCTGCATCCTGCCCCGGAGTTCCATATATTTCGCTTCCGTAGCCGAGTGATTTGGCCCAGGTATAGGCAGTCGTGAAGCTGAAGCCCCTCGAGAACCGCTTCTCAACCCGCACGGTCCCAGCGTTATAGAAATTGTCGATATCCGATTGATCTTGCATCACCTGGGCGTAGTCGGGCCAAGGCCGCCGCGACTGCACCGACCCCAGCCCCGGAGTCATGGGGTTATTGGTAAGGTAGCGCTGGGCGAGATGTTGTGCGCTGTTCCCAATATATCCCACATCGAGCAGCAGATTCCCCCATTGGTGCTCCACGTCGAAACTCCACTGCTGGATATCCCCCCAGTGAAAATGCGGGTCGAAGCCCGAAATCCTGGTGGGTGCCCCGGCCTGCAAGACGGCACGCGCTCCTGCGGCATTGAAGTTGTAACCTGGAATCGTCGCGTACGCGAAGTCCCCATATGCTTCGGGCTCAACGGCAAAGGGAGGCAGTTGCTGGCTGATCCCGCCGAAATCGCTGAAGGGCATGTACACATAGGATACGCCGTAGCCCGCGCGGATAACCGTATTGGGGCTGAACGGAAGCTTGTAGGCAAAACCGACCCGGGGAGCAAAGTTATTGTCGTCCCCGAAGAGGAAGCTATCCCGGCTGACACGCGTGAACGGAAACTTGAGATCCGCTTCCGTTATCCCCGTGCCAGGAATGGGATTATTGAGCCGTGCGTTCTTGTCATAAGTCATCACCCCTGTCGCCGGGTCTACGAACCCCAGCCGGCCATACTTGTCCTTGGGCGCAGTATAAAGTTCGTAACGCAGCCCGAGGTTGATGGTTAGATTGGGTGTGACCCGCCAGTCGTCTTGAATGAACGCGTTCCAGTTGGTGGTTCGGATTCTTCCAATGTCCCCGAAATACCCGATAACCGTGTAGTCGGGAACCCCCAGCAAGAAGTCGGCAAAGCCAGTCGGGAGGTAGTCTCCTGGCTTATCGGAAGTGTACGTCCCGGCAAGGGTATAGGCGCCATTGGGTATGGGAGGGATGTAGTAATCGTTCTGGACGCGCCGGACGTCGATCCCGAACTTTATACCATGGCGGCCCTTAGCCCAAGACAGCATGTCCACCAACTGGTAGACGTTGTCAACGTTACCGTAGGGCGTGACGTCGCCCAAACCCGTGTACCCTGAGATGCCGAACTGGGGAAACCCTGCGAACCTGCCGGTTTGTATTCCGCTTATGCCCAACTGGGAGGAGAAGTCGGTTCCCTGTCGGGGGCTCACGTATCCGAAGTTCAGGCGGTTGTAACCCGCTCGAAACTCGTTGACCACTTGAGGCGAGAAGGTGTGGACCCAATTCGCGGCGACATTTCTGCCATAAAACTGGTAGTCGGTCTCACCCATGTTGGGGATTGTGCCGGGATAGAAGTCCGTCCGATCGCTCTGCGCGTAGCGCACGAAGAAATTGTCTCTTGAAGAGAACTGGTGATCCACGCGAGCGACGATCTGCCGCGTGTCCCGTTTGAACGGCTCACTGTTGATGTAGTTTCTAAACGGGTCACTGGGATTGTTGGGCTGGGGGTAGAACGTCAACGCCTTTAGCGCGGTCTGACTGATACGGTCGGCCGGAATGACGTTCCCGGGGAAGGGGTCGCGAATACAACATACGCCGTTCGCGTCGAGCCGAGTGGTCGCCGGGTCATAGATGGTATAGCCCGCTTGAGAGAAGTCTCCGGTCAGGATGCCTCCGGTCGGAACCCGGCCTACAGACGTCTGCGGGGTCCGCAGCTTGAGAAACTCCGCGTCGAAAAAGAAAAAGGTCCGGTCCTTGCCATTGTAAATGTGCGGGAAAACCACCGGACCACCGACGCTCCCTCCGAAATCGTTGCGGCGGAGTACGTCTACTGTAGGTTTGAAGAAATTACGGGAGTCTCCCAGCGCGTTGTTGCGCACGAAATCAAAGAGGCTGCCATGGAGGTCATTCGTACCCGATTTGGTCGCCACGTTAACAACAGTGCCGCCCGTCCGCCCGAACTCCGCGGAGTAGTTGCTAGTCTGAATCTTGAACTCCTGAACCGCGTCCAGGGAAGGAGAGACAGAGAAATATCCGCAGTTGGGAGAGACGTTATCCACGCCGTCCAGGGTGAAGTTGTTGTTCGTCGGACGGCCGCCGACCGAGGTTACAGCGAAGCCTTGGAGGATTTCGTTGTAATGCCCAGGCGCCGACGCATGCGTGGCCGGAGTGAGGAACGCAAGTTCCATGAATTGGCGACCGTTGAGCGGCAGATCGACCACGTCGCGGTTGTCGACCACCTGTCCGACCGAGGAATTCTCCGTGCTCAGTAAGGGCGCAACACTAGCCACTTCGACCGTCTGGGTGACCGCGCCGACTTGGAGTACGATGTCAGCGCGAACGCGCTGCTCAACCTGAACGGTTAACCCGGAAAGCACCTGCTTCTTGAAACCCTCATGCCCAGCCGTAATGGTGTATTCTCCAGGTGGAATGAAGGGCACAACATACTGCCCGTCGGCGTTCGTCACCACGTTATAGCTGACCTTGGTGGCGTCATTTGTGACCGCAACTTGGACTCCCGGAATGACCCCGCCGGACGTGTCGGAAACGGTCCCGACGATAGTTCCCGTCACGGTTTGACCCAAAGCGGTTGGGGCGGAGAGCCCGAGAACAAAGACACCAGCTAACACCAAAAACACACCTAGCACCACTGATTTTCGGTCCATGGTTCTCCTCCGAACTTGATTTCAGCTTTCTCGGCCTTTCGGCGGAACAAGAAAGTGGGTTGTGGTCGTGCCACTACCCTTGCTGCATAGAGAAAACAACCGAGCAACTATGACCGACGCTTGAAGGTGCAAGACTCGGCGCGAGCCTCTGCCCGCTGGCAGCGGTTAGCTGGGTGCAGGGAATTGGCAGATCCAATATTTGAGCCCATACACTGTATAATGCACCGCAATAATCAATGTGAAGAGCAATCATCACTTACCGAAACCAGTGCGCACCTCAGGCTAAATATCGTCTTGTACTCTTCCGATATTCCGCTGGTATGCTTCATGTATCCCAACGCAGAACGAATGTCAAGTGAAAAATTTTAAAAACTTGGAACTCTCTGGTGGCATCCCCTCGAAAGCTGAACCGACGAAAATGTGAAGTCCTTCGGAGTGCTATTCCGATGTTGCCCTGAGGTGCAAAAGCAGGGGGGATGGCGGAGGGAGGGCATAGCTCGACCGAGCTACTCTCCCCTCCTGTAATGAAGCCTGTACACCGTATCGTCCAGCGCAATAATAACTGCCACGGGCAACCATCAATTGCCGAAAGAAGTACCCACCTCAGCCTAATCCGGCATAGCCGGAACCAAACAGGAAAGTTGGACGCTTTCAACATATCGTTCTAAGCCGCATAAACACAGGCTCAAACGCCATTGGCGCAAAATATCCTGCCACAAGATGGCAGAATCCTACAACAAAGGTACTACGCTTTTCCCGAGACTCCGCTCGGAAAAAGTGGCCCCTGCGGGGCAACCGGATGGCGCAATGGGAACTCGGCAACATCGACAATTTTCTGTCGATGTTTCGCCCTCAGCGCCTAAAAATCGTGTTGTACTCTTCCGATATTCCACTTATATATTTCATTTATCTCAACGCAGAACCAATGTCAAGTGAAAAATTTGGCCGGAATCTCCCATTGGAATCTCCATGGAATCTCCATTGAATGTTGTGCCTCCATCATAATGTCCCCTTTTGTCCTCGATAGAAATGTCCCCTAATGTGACCTCCGAAAGGAGGTCAGATTGGGGCGAACAGAGATGAGCAAGCGGGAGTTGGGAAAGGTCGAGGTGCTGGCGCGGGTGAAGAGTGGGGACTTACGAGTCGTGGACGCGGCAGCGCTGCTACGGGTGAGCTACCGGCAAGCCAAGCGCCTGTGGAAGCGATATCGAGCCGAAGGGGCGGCGGGGTTGGTGCATGGGAACGCGGGGCGGGTTTCGAACCGGGCCAAGCCGAGAAGTTTGCGCTGCCGGGTGCTGCGTCTGATCCGGAAGAAGTACG
>JBEKUR010000305.1:0-6200 GCA_049514855.1 Terriglobia bacterium | reverse complement strand
ACCCCACCGGAACCTTCTTCCCGCCAATTGACAAGGGAAGCTGTGTATCCAAAATGGACCAGAAGTTGCTGCCCATCCGCCATATTTTCCCCCTGGTCATGGCGTCGAACTTGGCGGGGTCTTCGTACTCCTTTTTCCAGACGGGCCGGCCATAGTCGATGACGAACTGCCCGGCAGCGGCATTGGTTTGGGTGTTCCAGTAGAGCACTCGCGCCGAGGCCCGATCATCCGGCGTGCCGCCCTCCGCCACAATCTTGGGCCTTTGCTGCTGCCCCGCAGCATTCAACGTAAAGAGCAGCATCACGCCTGCCAGCAGTGAGTGGATCTTCATCGTTATTCTCCTTTTGTTTTGCCTCTTGCGCTGGAGTGTAATTCTAGCACGGGTCTCCGCACCCTGTGGGGATTGTCAGCATATCTAATCGCCCGCGATGAATGAAAATCGTATGCCTTGCATCTCCAAGTAGCCAGCGCAATTCATCGGAGGGCGCATGAATACTGGAGCTGTTCGCCAAGCTGACAACGACATGCGGGGCAACCTCCCGTTAGAAACCCGCACCTATGATCTCGGCACGCTACCTGATTTTGCCTCGTGCCGCTACGCGCCAGGAACCTGCCACCATGCCATTCCGCAAGATAAACGCTTCGTCGTGCATATTCACGCAAGTGCAGACGTGATTGGGGATGACCGTGAGGACTTCCCCAACATAAAACTCGTGGGCTGAACGAGTGATGTCCAGGTGGCCGTGCTCCTCGTTCAACTTTATTATGGGTACGTCAGGAGCCTCCACCACATAGCCGTAGCCGGACTCCGGTCCCGCGCCTAAGAGGTCGGAGGAAAGCGTCTTTGACCCTGCGTCGATAATTGCGCGGCCCGGCACGGCCGTCGAGACTACCGTCGTCACCACCCGCGCCGCGCAGTCCGCGAGGCGGCAGGCACCCTGATAGAAGGTGTTCAGATCGTTGTAAACATATGTGCCAGGACGGATTTCGGTCAGTCCCGCGACCAGGTCCGCAAACTCGGCGGAGGGCGTTGAACCGCCCGAAACGATTTCGACCTCGAGGCCTGCGTCGCGAAAAGCCGCCAGCGCCCGTTCAACCTTCCCGGCGACGACCTGGATCCCTGCCCGCCGCTCTTCCGGGCTTCCCCGGATATTTCCGAAATAAGTCATGAGGCCGCGGAAGCTGAGTCCCGGCATTCCTGCAATCTTGCTTGCCAGTTCCAAGCAGGGCGCTCCCGGCGCCAGGCCGCAACGGTGAAAACCCACATCAAACTCCACCAGAACTCCAATGGTAGAATCTTGCTCAGACGCGGCCCTTGAAAGTTCCTGCGCCGCGGCCTCCGAATCCAGCGCGACAGTGATCCGCCGCCAGCGCGCCAGCGTAACCAGGCGCCGAAGCTTTTCGGCGCCCAAGATGGGATACGCAATCAGGATATCGTCCAAGCCTGCTTCCGCCATCACTTCGGCTTCTCCCACCTTCGCGACGGTCAATCCCAACGCACCGCGGTCAAGCTGCATGCGGGCGACTTCCGGCGTCTTGTGTGTCTTGACGTGAGGCCGCAGGCCAACTTCCTGCTTGCGACAGGAGCTTGCCATGCGGTCCAGATTCCGCTCCAGCGTGTCTAGATCGATCGTCAACGCGGGCGTTGAAAGTTCATCGTAGCGCATCGAACCTCGTTTGAGAGTAGGCTTGGCCTGACAGAACACCAATAAAACACCGGCATGTCATGCTCAGCGAAGCTGTCCCGCCGCGGCGGGTCAGTCGTCAGTTGCCGGTGGTCAGTTGTCGCTAACCCGCGGCTCGCTGTCTCCTGCCATCTCGAACCGAACACCTGAAACCTGACGCCTGGGTCCTAGCACCTGGAACCTGACACCTGGAACCTGTCCTTCTGCTAACACTTCCGCAGCTTGCGGACCCGAGCGATACAATCAATCTCCACCTTGATCTTGGGCAACTGCGCTCCCACCGTGGTGCGCGCGGGTGGATCCTCGGTGAAAAACTCCCTATAGACTGCATTCATGCCTTCAAAATCCTTCATGTCAGCCAGGAAAACGCCCACCCGCACTACGTCACGAAGCGAGCTGCCTACTGCTTCGAGGATGGCCCGGATGTTTTGAAGCGTGCGACGGGTTTCCGAGCGAACGTCGCCTAATTCCAACTCATTCGTGCTTGGATTTACCGGCGCCTGCCCGGCCACAAATACAAAACCGTCGGCGACGATTGCCTGTGAATATGGCCCGCGCGGGTGGGGACCTTCGGATGTTCTAATCACCTTACGCATCGTAACTCCTTCCGCAGCTTGTTGAATGGGACTGCAAGGTCGTCATTGCGAGGGCCCCGGGGCGATGCAGGACGACAGCATTGGACTCACTCCAACCCAAAAAGTTAGGTGGGTTTCCGACCAACGCCTCAGTATAATGTCCGTCACTCTTCGCGTAAAGGTAATCCGAATTCATATCGCCAACGGAGTTTCATGGCCGGCATTAGTGTACAAGAACAAAAGTGGATGAATCATCTCGTGATCGTCCGGCATGCGGAATCCCAGCGCAACGTCGGAAAACCAGCCGCCCAAGCAGCGGGACAGCTCGAGTATCACGATAACGTTCGGGACATGGACGTCCTGCTGACGCCGAATGGCCAACGACAAGCCGAGGCGACGGGCAAGTATCTGGCCGGGAAGTTCCGCTTCGACCGGCTTTTCGTTTCCCCTTATGAACGCACCGTTCAGACGGCGGAATTGATGGTGAAGCACTTTCCGTATCCCCTGGAGATGACCTTGGAAGAGCGTGTTCGGGAAAAGGAATTCGGCGTTCTGGATGGCCTCACAAGAAAGGGGATCGCCCAGAAGTATGCGGAGGAAGTCAAGCGTCGGAATCGGCAGGGAAAGTATTACTACCGTCCTCCCGGTGGCGAGAGTTATCCCGACGTTGCCTTGCGTGTGCACAGCTTCCTTGGAACGCTGGTGCGCGAGTGCCGCGGACAATCGGTGCTCGTCGTGTGCCACTCGGTTGTGGTGCTCACTTTTCGCCGATTACTGGAACGCTTGACCGAAAAGGAACTGCTCGCGATCGACCGAGACCCCGGACATGACGTCTGCAACTGTTCCGTCACTTGGTACGAGTTCAACCCCAGCGCCGGCGAGAAGGGCCGCATGGAGCTCCGCCAGTTTAACGGCGTTCACTACCCTGCCGAGTACGCAAGCACTGAGGAATGCACCAAGAAAGCAGAAGGCAGAAACTAGAAGTCAGAAGTCAGGAGCATGGAGTCAGTAGGCGGCTAGCTGGCGGCAGGTCAGAGAAAAGTGTGCTCCCAGTTTCTAATTTCTGATTTCTAGTTTTCTGGTTCCATCTATGTCCACACAATCCGCCCCACCCAAAACTGCGCACGAACTTCACCGCGCCCTCGGGTACATGGGCTCGACGGCCATCGTGATCGGCACGATAATCGGCTCCGGAATCTTTCTCGTGCCTCACGACGTCGCCCAGCAGGTCGGGTCAGTCGAAGCCCTTATGCTGGTCTGGCTCGTCGGAGGCGCGCTGTCATTGGCCGGCGCGCTCTCCCTGGCGGAGCTGGGGACGGCCAATCCTGCCGCAGGAGGCATATACGTTTATTTGCGTGACGCTTACGGCAAATGGTTTGCTTTTCTCTATGGGTGGGCCTTGCTCCTAGTGATCAATTCCGGCTCCGTCGCTACGCTGGCCGTTGCCTTCGGAATCTACAGCACCACATTTGTGCCGCTATCGCCTCTCGAACAGAAGTTCGTAGCGGTCGGAGTCGTCACCTTGCTGACCTTCGTCAATGTCCTGGGGGTCCGAAAAGCAGCCGCAGTCCAAACCCTCTTTAGCTTGGCCAAGTTGGCGGGTCTGGCCATTATCATGGGCGCTGCTCTTTTCTCGCGGCATATCGTCCCCGTGCAGGCTACCCACTTGTTGCCTATGCCATACACCACTGCGAGTTCATTCGGCGTTGCCATGATTGGCGTGCTTTGGGCGTACGAAGGCTGGCACATGCTCTCCTTCGCGGCCGGCGAGGTCAAGAACCCTTCGCGCGTGCTTCCGCGCAGCTACCTGGTGGGCACGCTAGTGGTAATCGCGGTTTACATAGGTGCGAATCTCGCCTACCTGCACGTGCTGCCGCTTCCGGCCCTCGCGGAACACCAGCGCGTCGCAGCAAAGACCATGGAAGTCCTGGCTGGTCCCCGAGGCGCCACATTCGTTGCCGCCCTGATCCTGTGTTCCATTTTTGGCGCTATCAATGGCACCGTGCTGGGCGGGCCGCGCGCTTACTTTGCCATGGCGCGCGATGGCGTGTTGTTCCCTTCCGTGGGACGAGTCCATCCGCGCTATGCAACGCCGGCGGTCGCCTTGCTGATCCAGGGTGGGTGGTCGATCCTGTTGGCCTCCACGGGCACCTACAAGCAGCTCTACACCTACGTGATCTTCACCGGCTGGCTCTTTTACGCGGCGGCCACATTCGCAGTGGTCATCTTGCGTCGCAAGCGCCCCGACATAGAGCGGCCTTACCGCGTCTGGGGTTACCCCCTGGTTCCGATCGCCTTCAGCGCCGCGGCGCTCACCATCGTGGCTAACGCGCTGGTGCGCAGCCCTAAGGAATCGGGAATCGGGTTGATCCTGGTTCTGACGGGCGTGCCGATTTTTCTGATCTGGAAACGCAAAGCAAAGGCGGCGACCGCGAGCACCCAATGAAGAGCGAATCATTGCGCAAATGGCTGGAAGCGTATGGCAGGGCGTGGGAAACCCGCGATCCCGAGGCTGTGAGAAGGTTGTTCGCTGAGGACGCGACTTACCAGGAAACGCCGTTTACGCAGCCCATGCGCGGGCCCGACGCGATCCAACAATATTGGTCCCAGGTTGTTGCAACCGCTCAGGAGCATATCAGGTTTGACTATGAAGTTCTGGCCGTTGCTGAAGACTCAGCCATCGTTCACTGGTGGGCTTCGTTTGTCCGCATCCAATCGCGGGCACAAGTCAGCCTGGACGGAATTTTCCTTTTGACATTCAATACGGAGGGACGCTGCCGGGAACTTCGGGAATGGTGGGTCCGCAAAGAACGCAAAGGTGAATGAGGAAATTCGGGCCTTTACTTCAAGTTTTCGGCGATTAAATACTCAACCACCACCACATCGTGCCAGCGCCCCTCCAGCTTGGTGTGTTTCAAGTGCACTCCCACCTCGCGCCAGCCCGTCATGCGGCAGAGGGTCCGCCCGGCATCATTGTGCGCCAGGAATCGGCCCACCAGCTTGAAGTGGCCGACGGCCTCGGCGAGTGCCAGGACCGCGCGCATTATTTCCCGCCCCACGCCATGCCGCCGGTAGTCGCGGTCAATGTAGATAAGGAGTTCAGCGATCCCTTCCATGCGGGGACGGACGAGGTATGGACTGAGCGCTGCCCAGCCCAGAATCCAACCATTCAACTCCGCCACCAGGAGAGGATACTTCCCCGAATGTTCATTCACCCAGCGCGTTCGCTCCTCGGGCGTAAGGAGAAAGTTCTCAAAGGTAGCAAGGTTGTCTTGCGTCGCCTGTAGATAGATGCGGGCAATGTCGGATGCGTCCCGCAATTCGGCCGGACGCACTTTGAGCTGAAAGTGGGGTCTGGCGGAGACGTGAAGGGCTGGCGTATCCATGATTTTATTGAAAAGCACCGTCTATCTTAGCAAGCTCAGGCGATGTTTGCCATAGCACAAATTGCACGACAGGGTAGGTGGTAGGTCGTATGTCGTAGGTGGGGAAAGAACAGGATTCCAGTTTCCGCTTTCCAGCTTCCATTTTTCCAGTCTCTATTTTCCAGTTTCCAATTTCCAGTTTCTAGTTTCGTCTTCCCGCTCGTCCCGCCATGGCGGGTCACTCGTCACTACTAAAACCTCTTCGTATCGGCTCGCACGCGGTCCACGTACTTGCCCGTAGCCACTTCGACGCGTATCGTCTCCCCAGGTTTGATGAATTGTGGGACCATCAGTTCCATGCCATTTTCCAGCGTAGCGGATTTGTAGGTGTTGTCCTGTTGCTGATGGACTGGCTGCGCGGTCGTCTGGATCTTCACCTCGACGATCTCCGGGAAGACGATGCTGACCGGCTGCCCTTCGTAGAACTCCACCGGCACTTTCACCTCAGGCTGGAGAAATGTCGCCGCCGCGCCGATGGCCTCGAGCGGGATGGAAACCTGGTCATAAGTTCTTGG
>JBEKUR010000304.1:0-6224 GCA_049514855.1 Terriglobia bacterium | reverse complement strand
AGTCGGAAATAACCGGCCAATCTTTATAATCACACCTCTAAGCGCTGTAGCTGAGAAGCGTTATTCTTCTCCAGTTGGGATTTTTCTCTTCAGGAGGAGGGGCTCCGCTTCCGGCTGAGATCTTGGCGGGTCAACGCCGGGAGTGAGCCCCTATGAACTACGATTCTCTTTATCCCACTTTCTGCTCCGGCACACAAGCTCGAAACTGACTGGGCTTGCAACAGCGAGAACGTCATGTTGCGGCAATGCCCGGTTTGCGAATGCGATTCGATCATCGGCCACGGCCACCGGCGCAAGCAGGCGCACGATGAACATCACGACTGGATTGGGATTCGGCGCGGCCTTTGCCCTGGGTGCGGAAAAACCTTCACCCTGCTTCCCCTGCTCTCTCCCCCCTACACGCACTACAGCTTGCTGGCTCGCGCTCAAGCGCTCCGCCGACACTTCCTGGAGCACTGTTCGTGGGAAGAGGCGACACCGACGCTGAAGGATCCGGATCGGGTGCCCGATCCCTCCACCCTCCGCCGCTGGTCAGGTGGCTTGGACCGCTCCCAACCGGCAGCTTCCTTTCAGCGCCAAACGGTCGCCCGCATGGCTCATTGGTTGGGGTGCCGCGCTCCAGCCGATCCCCAGCCTGAGCCCTTATCGGGGATGGCTCCCTTTCTGCAGGTCCTCTGGCCTTTGCGTCTCTGAAAAATTCTTTGCTCCCCCACCATCCTTGCCTGGGAACGCTGCCCCCTTGCTCTTAGGCTCGTCTCCAGAGGCAAAAACGCGCCATGGGCGAGGATCTCGAACAGCTCAAACAACGACTTCCGCTGCTCGATTACTTGCGACAGCAGAATTGGACCGGCCGGCCAGCGGGTCAGGGCCCCGAGTTCGTGGGACTCTGTCCGTTGCACCCAGAGACTCGGCCTTCCTTTTATGTCAATGCACATAAGAATCTGTTTTACTGCCACGGCTGCGGCCAGGGCGGCGATCTGATTCGCTTTGTGGAGTTATCCCAGCACCTGTCCTTCCGCCAAAGCCTCGCCTACCTGGAACGGCAAAGCCCTCTGGCGGACCCCGCCGCCGTGTTGCGGCAGGCTTCGGCTTTCTATCAACAGCAACTCGATCACTACCCGGAGGCACAGCGGTATCTGGAACAACGCGGAGTGCGCGACCCTGCCCTGGTCCGGGAGTTGCAGATCGGTTATGCTCCCGGCGGGAGCTTGCGGCGCCATCTCACTGCCCAAGGCTATTCCCTCGATTTGCTGCGGCGCACTGGCCTCCTCAACCCCCAGGGCCACGACACCCTCTATCAACGCGTCGTCTTCCCGTGCTGCCAGGACAACTGCATTGTCAACTTGTACGGCCGCAGTATCGGCGCCGCCTTCGCCCATCGATTTCTCTCCGGCACCAAAGGCGACCTGGTCGCCTGGGAATCAGTTCGTCAGTTCTCCAATGTGATTCTCGTCGAAGGTATCTTCGACCTCGCCGTGTTGTGGCAAGCTGGGTTCCGCCATACCACCTGTGCGTTCGGCACGCATCTCGCCCCTGACCAGTTTCGCCAACTGAGTGACCGCCCGCGCACCGTTTATCTCAGCTTCGATGTCGATGCCAACGGCAGCGGCCAGCAGGCCGCGCAAGCGTTATCCCATCGTCTCCGGACGCAAGGCATCACCACCCGCCGCGTCCTCCTGCCTCCTGGTCACGATCCCAACTCCTTCTTCGTGCAAGGCGGAGACGCGCGACAGTTCCAATCTCTCTTGGAGGAAGCTCTATCATGAGGTTCCATGTGATCCACGCACAGACCACCAATCCCGCCCAAAGTCCCTTTCGCATGGTCGAGCACGAAACCGGCCGGGAGGTCGGTTGGGTCAATCGTTACCTCGACCGTGAGCGGGTTCGCCGTCTGGCGGACACCACTCTGCGCAGTTGGGCTTTCGCTCTGCTGCACTTTGTGCGCTGGTGGGAGAGTCTTCATCATACCGGCGAGGTGCGCGAAGCCGACCTGACCAGGTCGACGCTTCTGGATTATCTGAAGTTCCAATGCAGCCACCAACCCCCCTTTTTCGGTTCCACCATCAATAGCCGCGTCGCCGTCGCCGATCGCGCCCTGCGCAATGAGTTCCCTGACGCCCCCGAACCGACGGCTCAGGGCTTTCAGCAAGCTTATCTGCGTCGTGGACCGCTGGGCGTGGGCCGGTCGCGGGTAGCCATGAGCCGCTTGCGCGTGAGAGTGCCCAAACGCCAACTCGTTCCACTTTCGGTCGACGAGGTGGCACGTTTTTGGTCCAGCTTCCGCACGGCGCGGGACTTGGCCATCGTGGGCTTGATGCTCCTCGAAGGACTACGCTCGGCTGAAGTGTTGAGCTTAAATGAGGATGACGTGTTGCTTTCGGAGGCGCAGCTGCGCGTGCGCGGCAAAGGCAACAAACTGCGTTTCCTGCCGCTGGCGCCGGAAACGGTGCAACTCCTCGATCACTATCGCCGGCTGGAACGGCCCCCAGTGGGCACCGCCGCACTCTTCGTTTCGCTCAAAGGACCGGCGCGCGGAACCCGCATGACCCTGGCCGGTTTACGATCCTTGTTTCGCTACCATCGCCAGCGCACCGGCATCAAGCTCGCGAACCCGCATCGCTTTCGGCACACCTTTGCCTCCGACCTGGTACGCGGCGGCATCAGCCTGCCGGCGCTGATGCAGTTGATGGGGCACGCCGACATCCAGACTACGCTGCGCTACGTGCAGATCACCCCGCAAGACGTTTACCAGCAGTATACGCGCGCTGTGGCGCAGCAAGTTCGGCCGCTGCCGAGGCCCTCCTCATGAATCGCGCCCGGCACCCCCCGCTCCTGCATCCGCTGGCCTCCGTCTTCGACCGCGCCGTCGATTCTCTCGGCGCGGCGCTGGGCACGGAAAGCCGTCGTCACTACCGTGGGGTCGTTCGTAACTTCCTCCGCTATCTCGGCTCCGCCCACCCTGAGGTGAACGCTCTCGAGCAATTGCGCCGCGAGCCCCACCTGCTCGGCTGGATGTCCCATCTGCGCTCGCAGGTGCCGCCGCTCGCCACCTCCTCTTATATCCTGCGGCTCATCGCTCTGCGCCCGCTGCTCACCGAACTGGCTTGGACCGAACAGCTTCCCCAACTCGCTCGCCTCATCCGTCGCGAAGACATCCCGCACCGTCCGCAAAGACTGGCACGCCCGCTCACTGCCCAGCAGGATCAGCTTCTGCAGCAGGAGTTCGTCCGCCGTAATGATCGGGAGAGTAACGCCTTTCTGCTGATCCGCCATACGGGCATGCGCATCGGCGAGTGCGCCGATTTATCCTTCGATTGCCTGCGCTCGACCGGCCCCCAGCAGTGGGCCATTCACGTGCCGCTCGGCAAACTCAAAACCGAACGGATGGTCCCCGTGGATGCCTTGGTGGTGACGGTCATTCAACGCTTGCGCTTCTTTCGCTTCCTCGATCCGCGGCCTCCCGATGGCTGGCTCTTGGCCCGGCACACCAGGAACGCCCTCATTCGTCGACTCCGCAGATATCTGCACCAGGTCTGTCACTCTCTGGGCCTCTCCACCCGCATTGTCCCGCACCAGATGAGGCACACCTATGCCACGGAAATGCTACGCGCCGGGGTCAGTTTCCCCGCGCTGATGAAGTTACTCGGCCACACTTCTCCGGACATGACGATGCTCTATGTTGAGGTGGTGCTGACTGATCTCCAGAGGGAGTTCCAACAGGCTCGTTCCAAACCTCGGCATCTGGTTCCCCAGCCGAAAACATCTTTCGCCCTCACTCGAACTGGTCTGGATGGAGTTATCGATTCCTTGCAGGCCGCTCAACATGCACTGGAGATGTTCCGGCGGGGGCTGCCGACCGGTGCTGCCCGCCGTTGCCTCGACCGGCTCTCCAACCGCCTCACCAAAATCACCACCCAAGCCCACAAACTTGTCACACCCTGAGAATGGGCAGAGATTGGCCGGTTATGTCGGCAAACCGCAGATGTGGCGCCCACGTTGGCCTGCTGGTCCCTCCGGGATGTCGGCGCCACTCGCGCAAAAACGTCAGCCAGCATCGCTGCACACCACGTACCGCCTTCCTTTTCAACAGAATTCCCGCTTTAATGGGCTAAGTGCATTTGTTTTCATAGACATTCCCGCTTCTGCCCCAGTTTTCCACAGCGGTCCTTTGTTTTCAATAACATTCCCGCATTGCTCGTTCAATTTTAAATCTTCCACCGTTCCCACACTCTGCGAGTTATCGGGCGAAATGTGGCTGTCGGGGACCTCCTCGTTGTTCTCTATCCTCGCACCATCATCCCGGCCGGCAGGGGCGACCGGGCGGTCGGCAGCATCTTTCCGCAGCCTCAGCAGTATCCTCACTTTGCGGTCAATGGAGTGGTCCAGGGCGGCTTCCTGGCGCAGCATCATCCTCCACGTCTCCCCCTCCGGAGCAAGGCAGGCGTCCCGTTCTATCGCCGCTCTCTCCTCATTCGCCTTTTCCGCGTATTCGAATTCTTCGCGGACGCTGGCGATTTCCTCCTCCAGCAAACGCAGTAGTTCCTGGCGCTCGGGCTCGCCCGGCGGCTCGTAGTCGATGCCCATTTCGCGTCGATATTGCTTCTCTTCCTCGTCGGCTTGTTGCGCCTCGAGGCACATGGGGTCACCGAAATGGTGCAGCAGCCTGAAAATCTGCGCCTGTCGCCAGCCCGTCGTACCGCTGTAAAGAGATTCCAGTACGGCATACTGGCGGACCCGGAAGGTGCGTTCCTTCACCTCCTCCCGCACGAGTTCAAGGAAAGAAAGCGTCCTTCTCAGCGTCACGCCTCGATCCGTAGACTCCGATAAGCCCTCATCAAGCATCTCGTGCTGGGAGGCGTCGAAGGTGACGCGCGCCATCTCCTGCTGGCGGCGGTGTTGCCAGTCTTCGATCGCCTGCAAGGCGCGCCGCTTCAGGCCTGCTTGCGCCCGCTCGAGCCTTTCGCGGCGGCAGTAGAGCCAGGCAAGGTCGTCGATCTGCTTCTCCCAGAGCGCGTCGCCGGGAGTCAGGGCGCTCATGAGTTCCTGCTTCAAATTTTCGAATTCTTCCGGGTCTTCGCCCAGCGCCAGCATGGCTAGGCAGCGATTTTCGTCGCTGACGCGTCCGCCGTGCTTCAAGGCATTGAGCTTGGAGTTCTGCTTGGCGGCGGCGCTGCGTGGTCCGGTGGAATGCTCGGCATTGGCGCGCGCGGCGGCGAGCAACGCGGGCGTAAGTTGGGGTGATTTGCGTAAAGACATGGTTCCTCCTGGGACGGGGTGTTAGGATAGCGAGGAAAGGACTTCCCCGCGGGTTGGACTTTTCACATGAGTAGGCTACCACAGCGGGGACGCGCTGTCAACAGAAATCGTATCCACACGCCTAGCCCAGGACTTCTTCGATTGACTCATTGAGTCATTGTTCCATTGACTCATTGAAGGACCCTTGCCTCGTTTTTTCAATGAATCAATGGGTCAATCGCTGGGATGCCTTGCCTTATGAGTGCGCTATTAAAGTTCACCGGTAAACCGAGCCGATGAAGGGGGTGTACATGCCGCCCGCGCTTGACATGTGGTAGATTAGAGGCTGTGGGCAAGTATGAGGAACTTCAACTTCGGATCCTGCAGGGCAAGTCGGATGCGAACATCAATTTCGACGAGCTGCGCCACTTCCTCCAATGGTTGGGGTTTGAAGAGCGCACCCGCGGCAGCCACCACATTTTCAGGAGGCACGGCGTCAGGGAAGCTGATCAATTTACAGCGTGAGGGTAGCAAGGCCAAGGTTTATCAAGTGCGTCAGGTGCGCCAGGTGGTCGTGCGCTATGGGCTGGAAGGCGAAAAGGAGTAAACATGCACAAGTATGAGATTATCATCTATTGGAGCAACGAAGACCAGGTCTTTGTTGCCGAGGTCCCGGAATTGCCTGGTTGCTTGGCCCATGGCAACACTCAGGAAGCGGCGCTCGCACACGCCAGGGAAGCCATTCAATTGTGGATCGACACCGCCCGGGAATTCGGGGATTCCATTCCGGAACCGAAGGGCGAGCGTCTCATGCTGGCCTAGGTACACAAGTCCCCGGCGGACGACGTATGCGTGCATTGTGGCTTGTATGCGGCGCGGCGGGCACCAAAGGCCGCGGACCTCACGCAGCAGAGGTCTGCGCTACACTTGCTGTGCGCGTCCAGCCGAGGGTCGCATACATCCCGACAAAAACCGTCGGGCCGTATGCG
>JBEKUR010000303.1:0-6248 GCA_049514855.1 Terriglobia bacterium | reverse complement strand
TCCTCGAGCGCGCCCAGTCGCCGCAACGACTTGGCAATTGAAGCGTAGACCAACACGCAGGAGACCAGGTATACGAACGATGTGGAAAGGGCGATTCCAGCCACACCGGCGTACCTCATCAGGATGAAATTGAGAATTATATTGACGACCAGGTTCACCCCGGCAATCACCATGAGCACCGAGTTTCTCTTCAAGGCGCTGACTAACCGCACCCCAAGATTGGCAAGAATGTAGAAAGGGATCTGGAGCGAAAGGAAGGCCTGAACGTGGCTGACGATCTTGGTATCCACCGCGGTGAAGGCCCCGCGCTGGAAGAGAATCTTGATCAAAGGATGAGAAAACGCTACGAGACCCAGTGTGATGGGGACCGTCACCAGGACAATTGATCGGGTATAGGTCTTCAAAGTCCGGCGGCAGCCGCTCCAATCCCGGTTCGCCACCATCTGCGAAAAGTAGGGAAGCGCCGCCGTGCTCAGAGGTGTAGCCCCGACGACGATGAAGAGGCTGACGACCTTTCGCGCATAGTTCAAGGCCGCCACGCTGCCGGGTTCCAACATGGCGGCCATGGCTTGATTGACCAACTCGGTGCTGCCCATCAAGAGGGCGCCGGCCAGCATGGGTGCATACTGGCCAATGACTTGTCGCAAGCTGGGATCCCAGCCATACCAACGGGGCTCAAGCCTGACCCCTCGTTCTCTCAACAACCAGCCCAAGACAGCGGCCTGCAAGGCGACCCCCGTCACTGTTCCCACCGCCAAGGCAAAAATACCCCAGGCCCTGCCCAGCAGCAAAAGGAAAGCCATTATGGAAACCGGAGTCAGTATGGCTGATAAGGCGGGCAGACCAAATTGCTCTCCGGCATTCAGGACTGCGGCCCAGGCCACCGCCAGTCCGCTTAAGACAATAAACGGCAAAAGGCCGTAAAGAAGCCGTCGGGTGAGCATCAACTTTGCCGGACTGAAACCTGAACCCAGAAGAGGGAGGAAATAGGGAGCGAGGATGCCGACCAATATGGAAACTCCCACCAGCAGGCCCAGACTGACGACCATTACTCCGGAAAAGAGTCTTTGAGCGGCTTCTTTCCCCTCCCTCTCGCGGACCTGAATGAAGGTTGGGATCATGGCCGAGTTGAAAGATCCCGCCACGAGATTCACCAGGAAGGAGGGCAGGAGGAAGGCGATCAGGAAGGCGTCCAGCGCGTCGCCCCGGCCGAACCCACGCGCCACCACCAACTCTTTTACTGTGGATGCAAAGCCTGCAATGGCAGAGCACGCGGCGACGCTGGCGGCGGCCTTAAAGATCTTGCGGCCAGGAGTCAACGACGCGGGGGCTTGAGGCTGTAAGGAGGTCAGTTTCATGCCGTTCGGTACATCGGGTGTCTTCAATGGATGGAAGATGCACCGGAGTGCCGGGAGGAGGGCCCATCTTTTGCCTGGTCTCCTCGCGCTCCATCGTATCACGGGCAAATCACGTAGAGGAAACTCGCTTACGCAGTAGGTAGGTAGTAGGTGGTAGGTAGTAGGGGGGGAAGAACATCCGCCCTACCTCCCTGTCGCCTTCTGTCTCCGACTTCTGACTTATGGTCGTTGCTCGTCCCGGCATGCGGGTTCCGTCATAGCAATGTGAGCTACAGGGCAGTGGTGTTTTGCGCCCGACAACCAACTACGGACCCGCCGTGGCAGGGCGGCCTCTCTCGCATACTGCATCCTGCTTACTGCCGACTGCCTACTGCTTTCCGTCTCCCGGCGACTGAAATCTGTGCCTTCGTCGCCTGCCTGTTCCTGCTTTCTTACGAATTATCATCCGCCGGCCAGATTTTTGTCTCCTGTGCGAGGGGGAACACGCGCAGAGCCGCGAGCGCCGCCAGGTAAGCGACACTTCCTGCTCCGCACAGCTCGCAGAGATAAATGAAGTTCTGGAAACCGGAGTGAGGGGGCGCAACCCAGAAGCGCAAGGCCCACACCGCCAATGCCGCCAGGATGGCTCCCAATAGATTCTTCGAGGCAAAATGAACCTCGGACCGGCCGAGGGCTTGACGGAGGTCGCCAAGATTCCTTCGGATGGACAGGGCGCAGACAAGGGCCGAAGCAATCAATAAGCCTAGTGGTATTCCCTTCGCGCCCCACCTGAGAACACCGACGTAAAACAGATCGAACCCCAAGTTGAGACTGTAAAGCAGGACGGAGAGGCGCAGAAAGGCCCCGCTCTCGTTGCGCGCAAAAAGGTAGAAAGTGAGCAGCCGAATGAAAGAGACGGGAAGGAGGCTGAGGCAGTAGTAGAAGAAGACCCTCGACATCAGGCCGGTGGCTGCCGGCGTGAAGTTGCCACGCTCAAAAACCAGTCGGATAATATTGTGGGAGAGCATGAGGCAAAAGACCACCGCGGGGGAGGTCAGGAAAAGACTGATTTTCGAAATATCCTTGAACGTTCTTCGTTCTTCCTCGTGAGCTTTGTTCATCGCCGCCCGGGCGAGCTGGGGCAGGGCGGCAGTGCCCACGCTGCCTCCCAGTAATTCCACCATGGTGTACAGAATTTTCGAACCATAGTTCACGGCCGTGAGCGTTCCGGCGGGTAGAAACGAGGCGATCATCCTCTCGGCGAGGACCACAACCTGCCAGGCTGATGCGCCACCAATCTGGGCGGTTCCGGCGCCGCGGAGTCTCCGAAAGGCCTCACCGCTTCCCGTGAGTGTCAGGGAGTAATGGACAGGGAAGGAAATCACAATTTGCACGCCCAGGACGAGCATCTGGAGAAGATAACCCGCCAGGTAGCCCAGCACGATGCTGAAGAGGCCATAGCGGTCGAAGCGCCACAGGATGACCAAGATGACCACGACATTGCGGATAAAGCCCGCCGCCGAGGAGAGGACGAAGCTGTGACGGCTCAGGAGATAAGAGCGGAAGGCCTCTGCGATGCCCGCGGGAACAATGACCAGGAAGAGCCATCGGCTAAGCTGGGTGGCGAGCTCGATTTGCGGCCGTGTGAAACCAGGGGCGATTGCGCGCATGATCCACGGCGCCCCGATGCTGCCCACAGCCGCAAACAAACCCAGCCCGAGGAACACGAGATTGACCACGTAGCTGATGCCTTTGCCGAGGCCTTCAACGGAATCACGCGAATCCAGCGTTGAAAAGAAAGGCACCAGAGAGAACTGGCTGGTCGTTGAAAGCAAATTGGTGATGATGTAGGGAATTGTAAAAGCGACATAGAAGCTGTCGGAATTCCTGGAGAGCCCCAACTTGGCGGCAATGCTGGTCTCAACAAGGATACCCGAGAGGGCGCTCAGGAGGCTGAAAAAGCCCACCACCGCAGAACCCAAGAGTAATTGGCGCTTGAAAGCCATATTAGGTGCAGTGACAAGTGACGAGTGACGAGTGACGAGCCTCGAGTTTCAAATTTAACCTCCCTGTTCGACAAGCGCTGTCGCGTTCGATTCCTGCGCGCGGCTCTCGAGATGTTCCGCTACAAATGGCGTGGACATCACGAATAGAAAAACCATCAGGACGGGGGAAGTCCCAAAATTGAACTCAAAGAAGCCCTCGGCAAGGAATGCCAGCCACGCCGCAAAGGCTGCGTCAGCGACCCACCGCCCGCTGGAGAGCCTGCCACGAATCCTCAGGATGTTCCAGCCAAGTGCCAGCATGAACCACAGCCAGGCCAGCAGGCAAGGCAGACCCCTTTCGGCGGCCAATTGCAGGAGGTTATCGTGAAGATGGTCGTGGTATCCGGCCATGGGCGTTGTTCCGGGCGGCAGGTATTGGGTGTAGACCTGGGGGATATTCTCAGGACCAACTCCCACCCAGGGATGTTCCCGGACCATCCTTAGACCCGCACCCCACATCTCCAGGCGAATAGCCAGCGCCGGGTCGTCAGTCGGGTGGAAGGCGAGTGACACTCGGCGGCGAATCATTGAAGGTGCGGCCAGATAGGCGACGACGAGCAGAACGGGGATTACCCAGAGCGTGCGTGGTTTCCACCTCGCCACGATGTAAAGGGTTGCCACAACACAACCCAGCCATACACCCCGAGTGAGATTTAAGACTAAAGAGGTTGCGACGACGGCCATAACCAGCCCATAGAGCCCCTTGCCCTTGCCGTGTTGCACCATGTCATTCCGAGCGCAGCGAGGAATCTTGCTCTGATCTTTTCTTGGCGATCCGCCCCGAAGCAGAGCGAGATTCCTCGCTGCGCTCGGAATGACACCGTCGGGCAATAGCAGGAAGGCCAGCAAGGCGGTGAAGACCAGCATTTGCTGGCCGCCAAAATTCATCCAGTGTCCCATGAATCCGTGGATCCGGGTCAATGTCATATAGTAGTAAACACGGTCATGGTGAAGGTGACGAACACTGTGATACTGAATAACAAACTGGGCTGTTCCCACCAAACCGGCTAAAGCCGAGACGAGAAAAAGCCCTCGAAAAAGCGCTCCGAGGTGCCTGGCGCTCGCCACTAAGTTTACACTCAGCAGCAAGATCAGAAAAAGGACCAGCTTGCGGACGGCGACCCAGCCGCCAGCCGGATGTTCGGCCCACAGGATGGAATTGAGAGTGGTCAGGCAGAATAGAAGCAACGGCAGCTTGAGCGGTGGGAAACTGATCGTGGGACGGTTGCGTAGCAAGTGGGTCAAGTAAGCCACGGTGGCAGCGGCAAGAAAAGCCTGCGTCGCAGTTACGGAAATCAGGAGCGTCAGGATATGTAAACTGAAAAACAACGCCGCCCACCGCGCTGCTGTGGCACGGGGGAGTTCCGTCCACCAAGATTCGATAAAGCCGCGTAAACTCGTCACTCGAGTTTCCAAAGAAAAGAAGCTTTCAGCTATCCCGCCACGGCGGGTCAGCTATCAGCGTGCTCTCGCCGAGAGCTGATAGCTGACCCGCCGTGGCGGGATAGCTCATTCTTGGCCTTCCCCACTCACCCCTACCATCCTCCTTATGACGCTGAACGCGTCCTTTGCAGCGAGCGCAAGAAGCAGGGGCGCGGTGACCAGCACGTTTCGGTTGTAGGCCAAGGCGTCGCCAAAGCGCCCGTGAAAGAAAGCCGCCAGGGCGCGCGTGCTCCCGCAGGCCGGACAGGCGGCAAGGTGCAAAAGGCGGCGCCACAAGCACAGGTCGGGGCCTCGCGATAGTGCCTCCGGCGGCAGCACACAGAACCCTGTCAGTACAACGCCCAGGGCCAGCAACCGCAGCACCCTGCGGGAAAACAGCGCCATCCGCGTCACCTCTCTCGCAGCGGATTGCCCTGCGCATCCGGGAGCTTGTTCATCGCGATCAGGATGATATCGACCAGCCACCAGATGCCACAGCCCCCAAGGGTTACGAGTTTCAGAATCCCCAGCCCAACGTACCCCAGGTAAAAGCGGTCCACTCCAAACGTCCCCAGAAGGATGGAGAGAATCAGCGCAACCATCCAGTCCTTTTCGCCGCCACGCCCGAGCCTCACGCCACACTTTACGCAGATTTCCGCGCCCGGCACCGTCTCCTGCCCACAGGACTGGCAATAGCGGTACCCCAGCAGTGGCCTCTGGCCACAGTTAATGCAGTATTCCGCGTTGTCTGCCAACTGCCTTGCACAGTTTCGGCAATACATAAAGGGTCCTCACACGACAGGATGCAACCTTCGCTAGCGCGCTATTTATAGTACCGCAAGCGGGAAAAGTAAACAGGTTTGAGACAAGAGGGAAACTAGAAATCACAAACTAGAAATCAGAAACTAGAAATTAGAAATTGGAAAATAGAAATTGGAAGCTGGAAATTAGAAACTGGAATATTGAAGCCGACAGTTTCCATTTTGCATTTTCCATTTTCCAGTTTCCAATTTCCCGTTTCTGCTTTCTGCCTTCTGCTTTCTGCCTTCTGCTCAGTTCGGCGTTCCTGCCGCCACCGGGCTCAAGGCCACCTCGCGCGTCGGCTTGCCCACCT
Source organism: Terriglobia bacterium (assembly GCA_049514855.1). Taxonomy (GTDB): domain Bacteria; phylum Acidobacteriota; class Terriglobia; order UBA7540; family UBA7540; genus CAVROP01. The sequence goes on along the minus strand of JBEKUR010000303.1, from coordinate 330 downwards.
CGACAGGTACCGGCCCTTTCTCAAGCGCCAGGTCAACGGCTTCGGTGATTGACTTTACGTAGTGGAGCAACAACCCCTCGAGCATTTCCTCGTTGAGGTCCTCGTGGACGTTCGGCTCGTTGTCGGCGGGCAGGATGATTTCGAGCACACCGGCGCGTTTGGCCGCAAGGACCTTTTCCTTGATTCCCCCCACCGGCAGGACCTGTCCGCTCAAGGTAATTTCACCCGTCATGGCCACGCGCGGTTTGGCTGGCCGGCAAGTCAAGGCTGATACGAGCGCGGTCACCATGGTGACGCCGGCCGAAGGGCCGTCCTTGGGGATGGCGCCCG
>JBEKUR010000302.1:0-6285 GCA_049514855.1 Terriglobia bacterium | reverse complement strand
TCGGAAATCTCGTGGTCGTGCAGCGAGACCACGGTCAGGAGGCTTTTCCCTGTCGGATCCAGCGTCCTGGAGACTACGGAAGGATATGTGACCATTCTTCACCCTCAGCCCACACCTTGACTTCTCGTCTGTTTAGATAGGGGAAAGTCAAAGGATTGCGAATGGGGAGCGTGCCCTACAACTACATCGGCCAGCCCGTGGTCTCCACGGCCCTCATCCAGCAGATGGACGACGACTCGTTCTATTTTCCTACCCAGAACGGGCATACGGGGTTCGCCTTCGACGGGCAGCACTACACCAACGGGGTACAGGATCTCTCTCCCCCCACCTCGGCCTCCTGGTACACGGAGGGCCCGGGTGCCTACCGGGGGGCGTCCGCACGGTTCCCCTCCTACGGGCTGGCATTGCTCGGGAGGGCGTCCTTGACCATCCTGGACGAAAGCACCCCGGACCTGGCCCTGTGGATGACGTTCCTGCTGGAGGACGGGCTGATGCTGGCGAACAACTTCGCCCTGGACAACCCCGACTTCTCCTCGCCCCCGGCCCTGGACCTCATGGGGTTCCTGCCGAAGGGCCTGGCATACGCCAACGGGGTGATCTCGGTGGTCTACTCCCCAGACCCGGGCTCGGAGGCCGTGACGAGCGGCATGGCGGTAAACGTTGATTTTGCAAGGGATACGGCATACCTTGACGTTGCCGTTTAGGAGGATGAAGCAATGAGCGAGCTAGGGCTGATGCAGGCCGTGAAGAAAGTGGCGGGACCGTACATTGCCACCCTTCCGGCGTCGAGCGCCGTGCCGCCCGCATTCTGGGGGGCGCTGACCGCGAACGAGTCGGGCCTCTATTGCGTTCGCGGGCTGGACCCGATGAACTTTCCGCCGAGGTTCGAGCCGTCCGTGTACAAGCACCTGCTGGATGTGAGCACGGGAAGTGCCAAGGCATACGGCAACATCGGCCTCGACGCAATCCAGGGCGGCGTCGAGGAGGGCATGCACCCGAGGACGGGCGAGTTTCACTCCACGTTCCTGACGGAGGAGTTTGCAAACGCCCAGGCAAGGGGGCTGGCCGCCATGCAGGACGCGGCCCTGCGGAACCTTGCGTCGAGCTGGGGGTTCACGCAGGTCATGGGGTACAACCTGCTGATCTGGAACGACAGCCCGGACGACCTCATCGACCCCGGGGCCCATTTCGGCTATGCGGGCTACCTGATGGCGGGATTTTGCCGACAATACGGGCTCAACCCGAAGGCCCAGTTCAGGGAGATGTTCTGCTGCTGGAATACGGGCCGACCGGACGGCAAGTGCTTCGACCCGGCATACCCGGACAACGGCGTCGCACGGATGGGGCTTTGGGGGCAGGCCTGACCTTCCCTCCTATTGGTCCGGCGGGCCTTCGTCCGGCTCTGGATGGACGGGCTGGCCCGGAGGCCTGAGTCCTTCCTCGACGGCCTTTCCCGTTGTTGTGCCCGCATCCCCTGCCAAGGACAGGTTGATCCTGGCCGCGCTTCCCTCGTCCACCTTTTGCGCCCCGTTAACGGCCTTGTCCAGGAAATAGATGGCCTGGCCCTCCTCCGGGTCGATGCCGCCGTTGGCATACGCCTTCACCACGTGGGCCAGGTACTCGTACAGGCCGTCCTGCAGGATCAGGATTCTCATTTGCTGCCTCCCACCTTTCTATCTCATCCCTCGCCTCCCGCCTCCATTGCCTCACCCTGCGCAGGGAATCGCGCCGGGAAAAGCCCGGGACGGGAATCCATGCCGACAGCGGAAGCTTCCGGAATACGGGCCTAACCCTCTCGTCCATCATTGGCTTCCCTTAGGGCCGTACCGTCGTTCGGACACAGGATGTCCTTCCTGCGAGCGCCCTGGTATACGTATTTGCATTTCGGGCAGACGAACTTCGGCTCGGGCGGGGGCGGGGAAATGACCAGGGCTACCGCGAGGCGGGCGATCCCGGACCACCCGCATTCGTAGGGCTTCTGGAGGAGGAGCGATGCCTCGGTCGCACAGATCAGGAGGCCGTTCAGGGAACGGCATTCCGTGCCTCCCTGGACCAGGGCCCCGTAGTCCGCCCCGGTCATGTACAGGAACGTCTTGCCGTCCTCCGCTGCGGCCAAGAGGTCGTAGAACGAGTCGAAGGGCCTTTCCGTGCCGGTTTCCTCCGTCGCTGGGCGATTCCTGAACTCACAGTCGATCATGGAGGCCCATTTGTCCTTGATCTCCTCCTGGATGTCCTCGTCGACCTGATCCCATTCGCCCCCGAGGCCCCTCCTGTCGGAAAGGTCCCAGATTATCGCCGTAACTGCCTTCCTGGACGCCTCGCTATGTTCGACCATCGCCTCACTCCCTGAACGACGAGTTCCTCGCCGAGATGTTCACGGCTGTTTGACCCTGCGCACGGACTCACGCCAAGTGAAGCCGGGGACGGGAGACCATGCCGACATAGGCAAAGGACGCCAGCCGGACTTAACCATGCTCAGTTCGGCTATTATTGCGTCACTTCTTGAGGGTGGTTTTCTTGTAGCTTACCACCACGGGTGCCGTAGGACTGGTATAGATTCCAAATATCGTATGACCTTTGCCTTCAAGAAAATTGAGGCATCCGGCAAGGCCATCTATGGCTCCATGGACATGCCATTCTTTTTTCACTTTGAAATTTCCCTTGTTGGATTTTTTGCTGGCCAAGTTCCCTCCTCATTCCCGAAATGGCGAGTTCCTCGCCGAGATGTTCACAGCATAATACTCGCTTTTCTTCCGTCCCCACAGGCGGGCTTGGTCGTCCTTCTGAAAGAACACGTCGACCACGGGCCTCGTCTCCTGCGGGTCCGTCACATCCACGAACCTTGCCAGGAACTTGGCGTCCCCCCTCCTGCGTACCAGGGCTATGAGGTCGCCGAACTTGGCGTTGAGCCTCTGCCTTGCCGGTGGGGAAAGGGCGACGAAGACCATCTTGTCGTTCGGCAGGGAATGGCCCCTCACGGCGTAGACTGTGGCGGTGCTGCCCCCGTTGGCGAAGCGCGCACCCTGACTGGCGGTATAGGCGGTGACCTGGACACTTGCCTTGTACCTGTCGAGGAATCCCAGCCTCTTCTTCGCCATGCTGAGGGCGTCCGTAGTGCGAACGAGCTCCCCCTGGAGCTCGATCACCCGGACGTCTGCCCGGACCAAATTTGCGCGGAAGCGGCTCTCCTGGTATCTTTCCGCCAGGACCGATGCCGCTGCCACGGACAAGGAAATAGCCAGAATTAAGTTTTTCATTCTCCTATCCTCCTGATTACAATAGTATACCTCACTTGCGACCCCCTTTCTTGCTTATTTTAGGCTTCAAGACACAAAAAGCCCAATGGACTGAAATACTGGAAAAACGGCGAAAGTGTTGGAACGGCTAGAAGGCGTCCGCCTGACGCGTGGGAATGTGGGGTTCGTACACGAAAGTCTCTGAATCCATTGCCCTTCCTATCACTATGATCCACCGGCATTCCTGGAGGACGAGGCCTTCGAAGTCCTGCGTCACCGCCCCTGCGGGAACGGGCGGGCTCAGGCTCCCGGGCCCGGCATAGAGCAGGCCCCCGGGGACGAACCCGGCACCGGGGACCCGGAAGGCCGACCCGTATCCGGTGGCGACGACGACGGTCCCCCCGGCCCGGGCGGCGGTTAGGGACACCCCGTCGACGAACGGGTACTCGTCGTAGGAGAACGGAGGGCTGATGCTGCTGGGGTTGATCGTCACGGTGGTGGGGTCCACGGGGGACACCTCCCCGTACGCGCCCACGGACACGGCGGTGAGGGCGGGGAAGTCGGACGCCGCTATGAAGGTCTGCGTTCCGCCCGACGTGGGCGACGGGGGGACGACGGGGGTGACGTCAGGCTCGGGCGAGTACATAACGACGGTGAGGATGCTGCCCGCCACGACCTGCTGGTCGGCCGGGAGGCTGTGCGATGCCAGGACGGTGATGACGTCGCCCTCGGTAAGGTTGACCGTGGCCCCGAACGGTAGGGACACGGGGCCCGCCTGGCTGGGGTCGGTGGACTGCGTGGCGATGGGATTGGCCCCGTCCATGACCGTGACGGTGCGTGCGCCCGCCGCCCCCGGTCCCCAGTTTAGCTGCCCCGTGACGGCGTAGGCACCCGTGGCCTGGATGGTGAAGGCGCTCTGCGTGGTGACGTATCCCGTCAAGTCGAAGTCCACTTGGTCGAACGATATCGGCGTGCTCCCCAAGCCGGGCGGCACAGTGATGACGTCGCTGGCTGATTCCACCTGGAACCCGAAGTTGGACGACAACTGCGCCTGCTGCCTGGCCTTCGTTATGGCATTTCCTATCTCGACGGACATGTCGCTCTTGTACTTCATCAGGCCCGCCGCCGCTTGGTTGCAGCGCAGCATGGCGATTTGCACGGAGATGGGCTGCCCCTGGATGTCGGGCCGGGCGAGGAAGGCGTTCGGGTCGAGGACGCCTCCGGGCCATCCGTTGTGGAATGGGTCCGGGGTGCTGCCGTTGGAGTAGACGACCACCGGGGCCACCGGCACCTTGAGGAGCGGGAAGCCCGGGGCCCACGTGCGGTTGCGGCTGCTGGCGTCCGCCTTGACGGCATCATATGTGGAGGGGTCGCCCAGGGGGTCGACGGCAGAGTCCAGGGACTCGGGATATGCGCACACGAACCCCACGAGGTAGGGGTCCTGAACAAGGAGCGCCTGGAGATTACCGTTGAACTCCCGCCAGAACTGGCTGAAGCGGTCGACCTGCGTCGCCACGGCAAACTGGTCGTACGTGTAGCGGTATTGCGGCCGGCTGCTCTGGAACGCCGTATCGAGCCTTATCCTGTTGTCGGCCATGGAGATAACCGTAATTAGGTTTTTGCCAATAGCCGATGGGAAGGTGCAGGGCACCAGGTAGGTCGCCTCGTCCTGCCCAAGAATTATGGTGGTGGTGGAACTCGGGTCCACCGCCACGGAGGAATAGTCCAGATCCGTGCCCGTGAACCCCCCGACGTAGGTCCCGTCCGCATATCCGTCCCACTGCGCGTTCCTCGGATACCCCAGGAGCGCCGCTTCCAGGTATGAAAGCTTCCACAAAACGTTACTTTGCGCGCTCGTAGCCGGAAGGGCGGAAAGCAGCACGATGAGCGGGATGGCCGGGGGCCCGGCATTGAGCGTTCCCCCCGGAAGCACCCTGTTCCAGGGAATGGGGGGGCCCGCCAGGTAGTCCAGCGACGGCTGGACGTACTGCTGGTACGCCGCCTGGAAGTTGGCTATCCAGGTCCCCGCCCTCCCTCCGCGGGCGCTGCCGACGTAGAACAGCCAGGCGGAGGTCAGGTAGGGGTCGTAGTTGCTCGCCACCACCTGCCCGAGGGTGACGTAGTGGACGAGGTCCTTCCTCAGCGTCGCTTGGCGGACCGGGAGGTCCGGGGAGAGGTAGTCGGGATCGGACGGCTCGACCACGTCCCCGGCCAGGCCCGGGACCAGGCTGACGATGTTGTCCTGGTACGTCTGCGGCGGCAGGCCGTAGGCCGAGATGACAGCGTTGGGATCCGGCAGGCTTCCCTTCATGGATGCCTGGAGGTCGAACGGATGGGCATAGGAGGGGTCGCCGGTGTACCACGGGGTGGCCTTCTCCCCCTGCATCTTGGCGATGAAGTCCTCGCTGCTCAGGTTGGTCCCGGTGTCGGGGATGAGCCCGCCGAGGGGCGGCACGAACAGCGGGGTGCCGTAGCTAAGCCCGCTGTAGGTGGAGACCGAGGACGGGAAGTTCCTGAGCACGTTGACGTCGGGCAGGTGGATGTTGCATTGCCCGAAGGCAAAGCTGGCGTCGAAGCTGGGGTGCGGGACGAAGGACGACAGGGGAAAGAAGTTGAACCCGTTCCAGTTCCATATGCCATCCGAGAACATGTTGGGGATGGCGGGGAGGTCCGGGAGGCCCCAGTTGCAGATTTCGTGGAGCAGGCTGGCGATGGCACCGAGGTTGGTCTGCACCATCGCTATGATGTTGGCCTCCATGGACTGGAGGATGCCGATGTTCTGCACCACCGCCCCGATGAGCTGCGTTATGTCCTGCTCGAACTTCGACACCTCCTGCATGAAGCTGATGATGTCGTAGCCGAACTTGATGGCCCTCCACGGGTTGTCCAATTTCCCGTCCGTCGCGATCTTGACGTGGTCGAAGAGCTGCTGGATGTGGCGCTGGATGCCGTTGCGGCGCTCCATGAGCCAGTTGTTGGCGTCCGTGATGCTCTTTTCGAGCTGCCGCCCGTCCTCCAGCGACGTATGGTAGAAGTGCTCGATCTCGAA
>JBEKUR010000301.1:0-6292 GCA_049514855.1 Terriglobia bacterium | reverse complement strand
CGCTTCACTGCGCGCCTCACGACGCCCAGCGCAAAACTCGGGGCCGAGTGGATCGCTACTCCTTCCTCGTGAGAATCTTTCATTCTCTGCTTCCTGCCGGTTTATCCCGGCGCTTTCCGGACCTCCGCTTTTGAGGTCCGCGGCTTTTGTCTGGTGATCGCGCTCCGCACGTTGTATTCTGGTGTCCGTCAGCCGACGGATCGCGCGTCCGGCGCCCCTTTCACGGCGCAAGCATTCAGAGCTTCAGAGCCGCGGACCTCAAAGGCGGAGGTCCGCGCTACCTTCCATGGCACAGGCACGCGACCAAGCCCACGATGCGCATCGCCAACCGCTAAGCGTTGCGGCTTGCGACGTTTGGTCCTACCTGAGCGCCAAGCCGACACGAAGCCCCCAGTACTGATCTGTGACTCCGACGAAGAAGTGTTCGTGAGCGACGTAGTCACGAAACTCCAAGCGCAAGCCCACCCGGTTGAAAACCCAGTAGTGGATGCCGCCGCCAAAGTTGAAGAGGTTTTCGGATAAAGTGAATCCCTTATTGCCGAAGGTGCGCGTGTATCCGCCCTCAACAAAGGGGACGAGCTTTGGTCTGCCACGGACGTGAAGGAAGTGGTAGGACGCGTCGATGGAGAACACGCCCACCCCTTCGCCGGGCCTACCCATGGCCCCAAGTTCCCCGCCCACGCCGAGCCCCCTAAAAAGCAGAACTTCCCCGCCTCCGCCCACGTGCTCAAAGGAGGGCAGATCCGTCCCGCTACCCACACCAAGGAACAAATAACCTTGGCCTCGATGCTGAGGGTCCGCGTTCTGTGCTGAGAGATTGGCCGAGACCATCATCAAGAGAGCCGCCGTCGCGATGAGCTTTTTCACGATCTACCCCTGGCTTTCTCGGACCGTCGCCTGCTTTCAATTAGGCACATAGACCTGGATGTTCGTCATGTTGGTCAGGGTGGTGGAGCCGGACGTCGCTGTGCCCGTCAACGCCACTGTCAAATAGGTTCCAGTTGGATGGATAACAGGAGGGTCGAAACCGCTTCCGCCGCCTGCGCCGCAGCCTGCAAGCCCCAGTGCCAGCAGCAGTCCCGCCGCGAGCAACACCAGGGACGTCCGTCGCCCAGAAGCTCCGGTCTGTTTCCACCCCCGCACGATCCAAGCGGCAGTTGCCGAGAGCGCAGCAAGGATCAACAGGACTTTGGGAGTGGCGAGGAGCGGTTGCGACGGCGGAAGAGTTCTTGGCGCACTCTCCGAAGACGCGGGTATCGTGACTGTGACCGTGACATTGGTCGGCGTTGTGGTGGGAGTGATGACGGTGGGGCTAACGGTGCAAGTCGCGGCCGAGGGAATTGTGGTGTCGCCCTGTGTGGCGACCAGGCTGCAGCTAAAGTCCACGGAGTGATTGAAACCCCCGAGGGCAGTCACGGCCCACGTGTAGTTTCCGGATTGTCCGGGCGAGAGGTCGAGCGATGAGGGGGATGCGGAAACAAAAGTCATGCCGAAGTCCTGGAAGGCGCCGTTAAGGCTCACGCTTTGGGTGCTGTTCGGAACCCCGTTGCTGTTGTCGGTGATAAACAAGGTGCCGGATGCCGGCCCGATGTATACAGGCCCGAAGGTGACGTTGATCGTGCAGGAACCGGAGGCTGCAACACTGTTGCCGCAATTGTTCGTCTGGCTGAACATTGGGGGCATCGCGATGCTGGTGATGGTGAGCGGAGCGTTGCCGGTGTTGCTGAGTGTGACGGGCTGCGGGGCGCTTGAGGTGCCCGCCCACCGAGGGCTAAAGGTCATGGTGGCGGGTGAAACAACGGCCTGCGGGGCTGAAGCAACTCCCGTGCCTGTCAAGCTCACGCTCTGCGGGCTGTCGCCGGCGTTGTCCACGAGGATGATGGAGCCGGTGCGCGCCCCCGTTTCCGTGGGCGTAAAGGTGACCGCGATGGTGCAGTCGGTTCCGGAAGCTACAGTGCCACCGCTATAAGGGCAGGAAGAGCCTATGGGAGCAAGGGCAAAGTCGCCGCTGATGCTGATGTTCATGTGGGTCAGTGGATCCGCACCGACGCTCCTCAAGATCACGCTTTCGATAGAGCTCCCTGTGCCCACCGGTTCGTTCAAGAACGGGAGAAGGTGAGTCGAGAGAGTTACTCCCGGCCCGGATGCAGGCGAACCCGCGGTCTTGGCGACAAACGCTTCGATCAGTCCCTCCGGGTTCGGTTGAAGCGGTGGGGCGCCGGGGAAGTCGGTCGCGTCGTTCTCGCCCGTCACGTAAGCGTTACCGGAGGAATCGACGGCGACGCCGTGGCCGTAGGATAAGGAGCTGCCGCCTAAATACGTGGAATAAACCAGAGCAGAGCCGGCGGGATTTAATTCCGACACGAATGCGTTGCCGCAACCGGCGCTAAGAGCAGGGCACGTCGACTGGATCGGGTTCACAGTGGGAAAGTCGGTGGCGTCGGTCTCGCCCGTCACGTAAGCATTGCCGGAGGGGTCTGCAGCGATGCTGGTGGCACCAGTCCAGATGCCGGTGTTGGGGGTGGCCCCCGTAATGCCGCCGAGATACGTGGAGTAGACCAAGGCAGAGCCGGCGGCATTCAGCTTTGTTACGAACGCGTAGCAGGCGTTGCTGAGGCTCGTCTGAAGTGGATTCACCGTGGGGAAGTCGGTCGAACAAGTGGATCCCGTTACGTAGGCATTGCCGGAGGAGTCGACGGCGATACCAGCGCCATTGTCAGTGAGGCTACCGCCCAGGTAGGTGGAATACAGCAGAGCTGAGCCCGCGGGATTGAACTTCGACACAAATGCGGTCCCACCCGGGGCGTGGTTAGCTGCCTGAACCGGATTCACAGTGGGAAAATCGGTCGAGCGTGTCTCACCTGTCACATAGGCGTTGCCGGAGGAATCGACGGCGATGCCGTAGCTAACGGCCCCAAAGCTGCCGCTAAGGTAGGTGGAATAGACCAGGGCCGTGCCCGCCGAATTGAACTTCGTCACAAACGCGCCGCCGACCCCCTGAGGAAAAGCGCAGGTACTGCAGGTGGCTTGGAAGGGGTGGGCAGTGGGGAAGTCGGCCGAGAAAGTATTACCCGTTACATAAGCGCTGCCGGAGGAATCCACGGCGATGCCCGAGCCCGAGTCTTGAGTGCTGCCACCCAGGTAAGTTGAGTAAATCAGGGCCGAACCGGTAGAGTTCAGTTTGGCTACAAATGCAGTAGACTCGCCCGAGATTGCTGCCGCAGCTTTATTGATCGCTTGAAACGGGTTCACGGTGGGGAAGTCTTCCGAGCCGGTATCGCCCGTCACGTAAGCGTTGCCGGAGGAATCCACGGCAATCGACAGGCAAGCGTCTATATTGCTCCCGCCCAGATACGTGGAGTAGGCCAGGGCCGACCCTTCGGCATTCAGCTTTGCAACAAAACAGTTGAACATGCCTTGGAGATTTGCTTGAAGCGCGTTCGTCGAGGTGGGAAAGTCGGTCGAATCGGTTTCGCCCGTCACGTAAGCGCTGCCCGAGGAGTCGACAGCGATGCCGTAACCCGTGCCAACAGAACTCCCGCCCAGGTTGGTGGAATAAAACAGCACGGGGTCGATGACCAGAGGGTGTGTGCGGTCGTATGGGCCCAGCGCAAAACGGACACGGTTCCGGGCATCGAGGATGAAGCGGCCCTCGCGCAATTGTCGATTGTCGATTGACGATTGTCGATTGCCTGAGCGTCGAGCTGCATTCGCTCCTTCTGACTTCTGACTTCTGACTTCTGACTCCTGTTCTTGGTAGACGACTGGCTTGTGGAATCGGACCTCATCATCACCAATCATATGCACTACGAGGTCGCCATTGGAATCGATTCTCGATTGGCCACTGCTTACTGCCTTCTGCTTACTGCCTACTCGTCCGGCACCTTCGATGGCGAGCAAAATGGAACTGGGGTCCGCCCCTGGCGCCACCACAAAGTCATACTCCAGTTGTCCGCCCTGGTTGCCGTAATAAATCAAGTCGACGCCGGGATAAACCCCCTGGTATTTCACCCGCCCGTAGGCCGGGACGTTGGTGCGCCACTGCTTGGGGTCGTTGCCAAGGAAGTAGTTGGCCTTGCCGGGCAACTCTGCTTCTCCGGCTACGGCAGCGTTGGGATTTGCTCCCACCAATTGCAAGCGAACCACAGAGTCCGGCGTCCGTGGCCCATTGTCCGTGACCCTTGATCTCTGCTCTGGGGTCGTGAAACCGAAGTTTGGGGTCCGCGGCAACAGGTCGTGAATTCCGCCTCGCGGGGACAGCGGACCACGGACAACGGACAACGCACTTCTGAGGGTCAACACCGCCTCATCGCCGGTCAGGAACAAACCATAGCCCCGCCCGTGCGAAATGAACTTCACCCTGTTATCCGTCTGGCCTTGGTTGGCTTCAAAACTCAAAGGCAATTTGGCATAAGACACCGTAGGCTTTGCGGTTGGCGCCGCGGTGGCGTCAGCTTGCCGTGGTTGTTGGCTAACTTGCCCGCGATGGAGGATATATCCCGCCCAGAGGCAGAGGATGAGAACGCATGATTGCCAGAGAACTCTTCGATGCTTCATGGGTCTTCACCTTCTTTCCTTGGTTCTTGGTCTTCATCTTCAGCTTCGCCACGCGAAAGTAGGCCGTTTTTTGCACACACCTCCCCGTGGTCGCCACAGCCCCCCTCCTGGCGAACGCCAGGCGAAGGGCCATGGCACAACCCGAAAACTATGTGGTTGCGTAGTGCCTAATAAGTCGGCGCGTGCCGACCCCGCCGCGCGGGGTCGGCGCTACAACGTCGCGTTAGCTCGCGGACGGCCCAGGAGGTGTCGCAGAAGAATGAGGACCAGTCCGGCTACCCCGAGCAAGATCACGCCCGCCCAAAAATAAAACTGAAAGTTCACCGACAGGTAAGAGTGGGGTGCAACGCCGGGTAGCACGTGGGTGGCCATTAGAAAGTCGCGAAAGTCGCGGGTCTGGCTCCGGTCACCGTTCAGGATGGCGCGCTGGAAAATATACCAGTAGGGCCGATAGGTCAGGTAGATTGTGGCGGAGGAGAGCAACAAACCCACCGCCCCGGCTAAGGTAACCACCGTCGCCACGGGCTTGGCGCGCTGAGCGGCGAGCCCTGCGCCCCGGCGACTGCCGACAACCACGACCGACCCGGCGACTACCACGAGCCCGGAGAAGATGAGCATCATTAGGCCCGAGATCTGCAAAACTGCGGCGTTCCGCCTGGAGACATACCGCCCGAAGACCCATTGCCCGCCCAGCCTTGAGTCCTCTCCCACGCCGGGGGTGAACCTTCCTGCGAGGTAGCCGAAAAGTGCGGCCTCGTCAGGACTCCCTTCCTTTTGGGAAAGCGCTTGGAGTTGCTTGTAGGCTCCTGCCTGAAGGCTTGAGCCCATATGGTGTTCAAAATCGGTGTGCCCCTGGGAATCAATGACCAGGCCGAAGCGCGCCACAGCCCAGTATTTTTCCGCCGCTCCCCTCCTGTCGCCTCGGGCTTCGGCCTTCTGCCCCGATTGGAGAAGGGATTCCGCGAACCGCTGGGAATCGAAGAATGCGTAGGTCGGTAGGTTAGCCTCCTCTCCGGACAGCAGTTCATACGGATCGTTGAAGCCGTACCGCGACACCACCCATTGGTCGAGTTCCTTCAGACGGTCCAGATAATCGTCGAACTTCGGAGATGCGAATGCCGCCGCCATGGCGCTCTGCCAAGCCGGGTCCTCTTCCATTCTCTTCCGGAATTCCTTCGGCGGCAGCTTAGATGCTTCGCCAATGTGATCGACTTCAATCGACTGGGCCGTGATCAAGTGAATAAGCGCATTCTGCGGGTCCCAACGCTCAAGTTTTGGCACCCACTGGCTAATCTCCGGCAGGTCGGGATGACGCACTGCCACAACTGGGTAAATCCAAATTAGGGTCGGGTCAAGCCAGACGGCTTCCTCTGCCAGTCGCGCGCTTTGGCGGCCATCCCAAAGTCTTGCCGCTGCGAAGGCCAGCCCCTCGGGGTCATGCCGTTTCTCCGCCTGTTTGGAGAGAGCTGTGAGCCCCTGCTGGCCATCCGATGCCGTCGCGCGGAATACCTCGTGCCAGATCGCAAGGGAAACTCCGATTCCCTGCCGGAAGGGCGGGGCAGCGAAAAACAAAAGTGCCGCCAGAATGCATCCCGCGCCGGTGACCAACACCGCCTTGCGTACGGAAACATCCTTGGCGAAAAGCCCTGCGTCGGAGGGGATGCCCTGCCCGCGGCGGCCCGGGATAAAGAGGGAGGCGAGGGCGCGTTTGGCGAGAACACTCGCACCGCCGAGC
>JBEKUR010000300.1:0-6332 GCA_049514855.1 Terriglobia bacterium | reverse complement strand
CAGGACCTCTTTTACTTCGATTACCTGTCCACCGGGCTTGTCTGCGAAGCTGAAACGGAGGGGCCGTTCATCCGCCTTGTAGCCTGAGTAACAATCGACTTTGAGATGCAGACTCATGGTGCCCAGCTAATCACACGCTGCGCGTCCAAGTTTGGAATAACCGTCCTTTTACATGAAGAGTTCTTCGCGGATAGACTGAGCGTATTTATCGAAGCCTGAAACGGGCACCAAGCGGATACGCTCGTCCTCAAGAATTCCTTGAGAGAAGCAGACGACGGCATTGTCCGGGTCAAGGATATCTTCGTGCCCGACAGTCAGGTGGGAAGATTCTTTCACGAGGACTCTGTCGAAGCTCAACTTTAGCGCCTTGGCGAGTTCACTGTCCCTCTGCAGAGAAAGCGTGTGGATCAGCTTCAGCCGCCCGTTGGGCTTGCCCGCTTGTTCGGGGGGCTTGTACCCAAAGTCAAAAGCAAATGGGTCGCCAGCCCCGGTCCATTGTGAGGCGGGGATGCGCTTTTCGAATAACTCGTGGTCATACACACCGCATCGGCGCAGGGATTCCGTCATGCGGTGCTTGATGCGCATCCTGGTATCTTGCTTTGTGGGGCCGGTAAGACGCGCGCCCACGTACCGTTCGAAAAGGTCCTGAAGTTGGGCGCGTAGGTCGGCGGTCAAGCAGGTCCGGGCTGGTGACAACTGAATGAGGTTGGAATAGGACTGCTGCATCTCGTGGATGTACCCCTCAAGATCCGCTTCGTGCTCTTCGATCTGTTGCTCGAAGTGGAGTTGCAGTTCCTTGAGGAACTGGGTATCTGCCTGGGCGTGGAAACGGGTGATGCGCCGGAAATCGTCGCTGAACAAGCAATCCAGGAACTGCTCGGCACGGCAAAAGAGGAACAGCCCGATGTTGATAAACTCCTGCTTCACCACGTCCGGGACGTAGCGCACCAGGAAGTATTGGCACTGCTTCAACTCGCCATCTTCCACCATAGGTCCTGTCTCGATTGACCAACCACTCCAGCCTCATGCCCAATTCGGGAACGGTTGCAGGGAACTATTCTTTGCGTCAACGATCGCCTGCCGAAGTCTTCTGCGCCGCTCACACAATCTTTCCACAAGCCGTGTCAACTGAGCGGGGTCGGGCCCGCACCACTCATCAGGCATTGGACTGACACATTCTTCGATTTGAGAACGATCCAGGTTCTCTATCCTGGAGAGAAAGGGTTCAAACGACTTGAAACCCTCGACCTTCTCATAAACCAGGCGGCGCGGATAAAGGCCACGGATAGGGCTATCCGGAAAGCTCCACTCGCCATCGTTAAAACAAAAGCCCTGATCGATGAGCAAAGCTGAATACGCCGGACCTTGCTCGTCCACGGAACGAAAGAAAATGACCTGGCGGCCGTTACAATTACAGGTCCACTTGTCAAAAACGAATCCCCCCAAGAATACGGGGGCTAAGTTCCTGACGTTGCGCAGCAAACGATCCGGCAGAAAATCCACCACCAGCGTTTGGTTGGGAACCCCCGGGAAGCGCGACCCAAAATGCAGGCCCGCTAAGCAAAGCACGCGGCGGGGGCCGATTTCAAGTTCAAGAGGGGGTGGTCCATGGACAAGGCCGGGGGAAACTTCGACGAAGGCCGGGGTTGCGACCGGGAGGCCAATGAGCATAGCCAGACGACCCGCCAACATTTCGTTGGCCAGGACGCGTACGTGTTGGGGGTTGTTCTGAAACTTAACAACGTAACTGAAATCGTCCGCACAACGCAGCAGGTAGGGCTGCGAGGCGCCGCGCATACGCCGGATAACCTCGCGGGCGAGAACTTTAGCGCAGACCTCCTCACCACTCAGGCCTGACGAATCACGGTTTGGTTGGGACTGCGGGACCATCCACGCTGCCTGACCGCGGGCGCCGGCCACGGGGCTCATACTGGCAGGCCAGAGACACCATCCCTGCGCTCATCCTCGCCGACACTTTGAGCGAGGACACAAACCCTCCTGCGGGTCTTCGGAGCCTGATCCGGCTACCTCGCTCGGCCCTTTTTCTTGGCCACCGGCTTCTTAGCTGGCTTGGCAGGCTTCGCGGCTTTCTTCGCCGCTTTCTTCACGGGCTTCTTGGCGGGCCGTTTTTTCGGCTTTGGTTTCGCCTTCGCGACCTTTTTGCGGGCCACCGGAGCAGGCGCGGGAGCCGGGGCCGGTCCGGCAGTCTTCGCGGCGGCCGGAACTGTTGGAGCCTTCTGGACAGTTACGGTTTCCTCAACTTTGTAAGAAACCTCCTCCTCAAGCTCCTCGCCTTCCTCGCCCGACCTTTCCTCTCCTTCTTCCTTGTAATCGGAGGAGAGCTCGTCTCCATAATCCTCAAGCTCATCACCCGGTTTACTGCCTTTATCGAAATCCATGAATCCCTCCCCCCATCATTTTGTGACTCACCCAAGAAAGCCGAGCTTTCGCCTGGGCAGCAGGTGCAAACCTCTTGACTCCGCTGGAGGCAGATGTATAACACACCAATCGTTGTGTCAAGTGCAATCGTTGATCCCGGCAGAAAAGAGTCCTAACGCCTCTCTGCAAGTTGTTTGGTGGTGGCCTTGGGTGCGGCCACCGCTTCTCCGATCCCGGAGGCAGCCTTTGTGGGGCTAGTTTTCTTGCCTACAGACAGGGGATTCTTCCGCCTCTTGGAATGAGACTTGCCGGACGCGCTCCGGCTTCCTCCCGCCACATAGATGCGGAGAGGCTTTCCTGGAGTCAATTGGGAGGTTTTCAAGTTGTTCCAGCGGCGGATCTGATAAGGCGTCACATCATAGCGGTCGGCGATGAACTCCAGAGTATCACCGGCTCGAACGCGATACCTGACCGCGTAGCGCGGCCCCCCTTCGCGGACTCGCGCCAGAGATGATTCCTTGCCGGGGGCCAGAGGGACCACCAAGTGGGTACCCTGTTGTAACGCCGATTCGTTGTCCAGCCGGTTCACTTCCCGCAAGGCCACCGGTGAGACGTGGAGCTTCTTGGCAATACTCGAAAGGGTTTCGCCTTCCTCCACCTTGTAGGCTCTCCACCAGATTCTCTTGTCCTCCGGAATTGCCGCCACCCTTTGCTCAAACTGCTCCTTAGTTCCCTGGGGAATGTTTAGAGTGAATTGAGGGTTGTTGGGCGGGGTCGCCCAACGAAGTAGACTGGGATTCAGCCGAGTCAACTCTTCGACGGGCCTGTCGATAAGTTGAGCCACCAGGCGCAGGTCCGTGGGCGTACTTACTACCACCTGGTCGGCAGAAAGAGGCGGCTCCGGCTGAACATCGAAGCCATAAGCTTTCGGGTCCTTCGCGATCATCAGGGTGGCCATGAAAATCGGCACGTAGTCTTCCGTCTCAGTCGGAAGGGCGTGGAGCCTTCGCAAGGTCCAATAATCAGCGTAGCCCGTCTTCTCCACGGCTCCCTGCACCGTCAAGGGGCCGCTGTCGTATGCCGCCATGGCAAGGGACCAGTCTCCAAACGTCTGGTACAGATCCTTAAGGTGGCGGGCCGCAGCCTGCGTGGACTTCACGGGATCTTCACGCTCGTCCACCCAGCGGTCCTTCTTCAACCCATAGAGCATGCCCGTTCCGAGCATGAACTGCCAGATGCCTTTTGCGCCCGAGTGCGACAAGGCGTAAGGATTAAACGCGCTCTCCAGGGCGGCAAGGTAGATAAGGTCCTGAGGAATCCCCTCCTTGCGCAGCGTGTCGGAGATGATCGGCTGATATATTCCCAGTCGCTTCAGAGCTGTAGTGATGTAGCCCCGGCCCCGGTTCTGGAAATAAGTCAAAACACCGTCAACGTAATCGTTGGAAACCAGCGGCAGGTCAGACCGGACCGCTTTCAGTTCCTGCTGGGCTTGCTGCTTGATTCTTGGATCAACGGGGAAGGTTAGCCCGGAGAATGATTCGAGCGGCGAAGGGACATAATTATGTGGACTCAAGGTGTCGCCACGTTCCAGAGCCGCTGCCTCGGCAGCGTAGACGTCCTCTACCAATTTGTCAAATTCGCCACTCAGGCGATCGTCCCCCTGAACGTCGAGTTTCGACTCCAGCAACTTCTCCACCGCTTGATCAAGTTGTTCCTTCGCTCCTTCCAGGTTTCCGGAGCGATAATCGGCCATGCCGGCTTTGTAGAGTGCTTCAACTTGTGAAACGAGGACATCGGCAGCGTCGGGGCCCGGCGCGGGCGGATAATCAGGCAGCGCTACAGGAGGTTTGAGCGGTAAAGGCCGAACGGCTGGAGTGACCGCTGGCACTTGAGCAACCGTGGATCGCTTTTCAACTCCGCAACTTAAAAAAAAGGCAACGGCGCTCAGGCTCAACAAGAGCTTTGCCTTTTCCGAGAATGTCCGCCCCATCCTAGATTCGATAAATCAGTCCGTCCTCTCCCCCCTGCCTGACCCGAATTCTAACGGCAAGACCTTACCAGGGTCAACCTCAAAGTCAATCAACCCTCGTGAACCCCTCTATTTCTTATAATACTGGGCGTTAGTCTCGGTAAACCCCTTCCATTTCTCCGGCAGGTCATCTAAAGGGAAGATGGCGGAAACAGGACAAACCGGCACGCAAGCCCCACAATCGATACACTCGACTGGGTCGATGTAAAGCATGGGAACGTCGGCGAAGTTGGCTTCGTCCTTTCGGGGGTGGATACAATCAACCGGGCAGACGTCCACGCACGCGGTGTCCTTGGTATTGATGCAGGGTTCAGCAATCACATAGGCCATACGAGATTCCTCCTGAGGGCATTGCTGTTTGCGTATCTTTGCGCCCCCATCTTGCTATAGATTATCTTGGCGCCCCTGGGCGAGCGATGACTTAAGTCGTGCTCATGGATAAACTGTCTGGTAAGCTGTTGGACAGGTTTGCAGGGCTGCCGGGGGTGGATGGACACTTGGCTTTGGCGTGAGAGGGTGTGGGCATTTGAGGAAACCACCATGGGCCACACGGCTGTTCCATAGGTTATACTGTGGAAAAGTCGGCGTTTTCGAATCATTTCACAGCCTTTGATGGCTGAGAATTCTTCCATGACACTTCTCGATCCAATTGAGACTCTGCGCCGCGTGGCGTTCTTCACCGTTTTGCCCGCCGACGAACTCAGGGTCTTGGCCAGCCATTGTGTAGCCCGGCGCCTGGGCAAGGATGAAATGCTGGTCGCGGAGGGTGATCCATGCGACGGCCTCTTCGTCGTACAATCAGGAGCGATCAAGATCTTCAAGATGGCCGAGAACGGGCGCGAGCAAGTCCTGGTGATTGAGCGCGCCGGATCCACCGTCGGCGAGCTTTCGATCTTTGACGGTGGCAATTTTCCTGCCTCGGCTGCCGCTGTGGAAGACTCCACACTTCTTTTCCTTCCCAAGAAGGAATTCTTGGATTTGTGCCGCCGCAATTCGGAAGTGGCCCTTGCCGTTATCCGCACTCTGGCGTGGAGGTTCCGGTACCTTGCGGACCTGGTCGAAGAATTATCGCTCAAAGAGGTCAGCCACCGCCTGGCGCGGTTCCTGCGTGGGCGGGCTCTGAGGTTGGGCGTCCGCACCCGACGCGGCCTCGAGTTTCCCCTGGAAGAGACCAACCAGCAGATCGGCGCGGAGATTGGCACGGTCCGCGATCTGGTTTCCCGCAACCTCCGGCGTTTTGTTGACCGAGGCATCATTCGTTTGGAACGCCGCAAAGTCATTGTCCTGGACATGGCCGAGCTCGAAGCACAGGTCGCTGGCGCAAAAAGGGCTTCGGGGTAAGGACGACCGACCTTAATTTGAAGCGAGGACCCCTCCTCAACTTAGACCAAAAGCCAATGGGGGTCTGCATTCTGACTTCTGACTCCTGACTCCTGAATCCTGAATCCTGTCCTTTACTTCCTGGCATTTCCCGGTCCACCCACGGGGTAAAGTCTCGGCAAGCGTTGCTCGACTGTCGGCAGCATGGGGAATGGCGCATGCGGCTCGGTTTGGTACCAATAGGCAACCGAGAAGTAATTGTCGGAGCGGTGGTTGGCGTGGCCGTGCTCGATGGTGGCGCAAAGCGACTTGGTAAAGGTGATGGGGGAATCGAGGTGAAACCGGTAAACCGACGATCGGCTTCCCGCCAGCTCCACGCCCTTCACCGGAGCGCCGAACATCAAGTAGGAAAATGGCTGGTCGCCAAAATCCCAGGCGCCCTGAAAATAGTCTTCGGAACCCGTGCCGTTGATGGAGGGCAACTTCTCCCCGTCAATGAAAAACATATCGTCACCCTCGCCCCACCACTCGTCCTGGTTTTGCAACACCGACATGGTCACGCCCACGTAGTGGCCGCGGCCAACGGCTTCCATCCACACGTAGT
>JBEKUR010000299.1:0-6413 GCA_049514855.1 Terriglobia bacterium | reverse complement strand
CAGGCTTCGCTCGGCGGATCGCTCCGCTCCACGCTGGCTCGGCTACTTGTTGAATGGGCAATTACAAGGTAAGCTCCTTTCAGCTTACAAGATCAGCCAGGCTTTCCCTGGCACACCATACATGAAAAACAATGTATGCGCCACCCGCGAACGAAATTGGTATCCGAATGGCACTGGGTGCGCGGGCTGCGGCTGTTTTGAGCTTGATCCTGCGGGATATTCTATGGGTGCTCGTTCTTGGGCTGGCCGCCGGAGTTGCGGCCGCGCTTGCGGTCGGGCGGCTGGTGGCGTCAATGCTCTTTGGACTGAAACCCACCGATCTGTCGACCATCGCGCTGGCTGTGTTGGTTTTGAGCGCGGCAACACTTGCTGCTGGCTACATTCCAGCCCGGCGTGCATTGCGAGTCGATCCCGCAACCGCGCTGCGATTTGAATAGTCTCTCGCATCGCTGGTCAGTAGCTGTGATGTCTATGCGGCTTCGAAGAACCTCCCACACTCAGGCGTCAGGAGACCTTGGGGTTATCCTGAAGCGGCGTTCTCGGAGATAACTCCTGCCTTGTCGCCTAGTGTCTACTGATAGCTGGCGAACAAGCCTTCACCCCACCGATCCTACTGGACCGCCGAACTACAAACGACGGCTAGGTTGACGCGTATTGGGCCAATCCCCCGCCTGCACTTTCAGCTAAGCATGGGCAGCAGCAATACGCTTAATCAAGTCGAGTTGCTCGTTGCGGTTCTCGGCGCCGATAGTAAAAGCATCCAGCACGCCGAGCGACAGCGCGTATTTCAGCGCCTCATCGGCACGAGATCTCATGTCACCCTGGCCGAGGATCTTCATGCCGAGAATTGCCTTGCCCGCCTCACGCCCCGCTCGAAGGGTTGCGACGACGGTGGCGGGGTCTGCGTCCATATGCGACCCGATGGGGTTCACCCGCGAAAGCATGATTTGGACCCAGGGAGATTTCGCTGCGGCGCGCAGTGCGCCGATGGTGTGGCAGGAGCAACCATGAGCTCGGACGATTCCCTTCTCCTGAGCTTCCGAGATCACGTCCATTACCGGTTTGTATCTTTCCGTCCAGTCGTCGTCAGTCATGCAATGCATCAGGAGGATGTCGATGTAGTCCGTCCCCAGTTCTTTACGGAAGCGGTCAAGGTCGGCGCGCATTCCTGCCGCATCGCGTGACCCCGATTTGGACATGACGGTGATTTTTTCTCTCGGCATTTTCTTCAGGGCCGCCGCCACGTGGGGGTGTGATCCGTAAGAATCAGCAGTGTCAAAGAAACGCAAGCCCTGGTCGTATCCTTGCAAAAGCAAATCGGCGAGGCCCTGAATGCCCAAAGCCGTTTGATGGGAATGATGACCCCCGCCAATCGTCCCCGTGCCGCAAGCCAAACGCGAGGTGTTGATACCGGTGTGGCCCAAAGGAACGATATCTGCGGCGCTGAACTTCCCTGTTACTGACGGCATTGCGGCGGCCCATCTTTTTGACCCCAGCCACACCGCAGCTACGCCCATCGCCGACTTGGCCAAGAAATCCCTACGCTTCATGGATGCACCTCCCAAATAAGCTGATTTGCCTCGGGCTGAACCCCTAGGGTACAATCCGCTTCCCCAAACCTGCATCGGGCGACCACAAGGGTCGCCCCTACAACCCCTTAGACCCTCCGAGCAAGAACCACCCCCGCCCGCCTGGACCTAATGTCCCTAACCTTACCATGATCGCTGGGTGTCTGCAATACGAATCTTGCCTTCCGGGCCCAATCAATCCCATAATCTGACCGTTTCTGGTTTGAGATCAGGCCGCAAAAGGATGACTCCAATGGCACGAAATGACTTGCAACGCCCCCGCACCCCCCTCGAAAGGATCTCGCGTCGCGGGTTCCTGAAAGGCGCCGCAACTCTAGCCCTGACGCGGCCATCATTCGCACTGACGCAGGGCCAGGCGAATTCGCTGAACGGGTCGATCCGGGCTTATGTCGGCACCTACAGTTCACCGCAAGGCGCAGAGGGTAGCAAGGGTAATGGACAGGGCATTTACTTGTATCAAATGAACCCGGCAACGGGGGCTCTGTCGCAAGGCAAGCTCTTTTCGGAAGAGTCGAATCCGTCCTGGCTGGATTTCGATCCCTCCAGAACACATTTGTACGCGGCGAATGAGACTGCAACTTTTCAGGGCCTCAACTCCGGCTCGGTGAGCGCCTTCTCGATTGATCGCTCCAGTGGGCATCTCGCGCTGCTCAATACCGTCAGCTCACAAGGGGCGGGCCCCGCCCACCTGAGCGTCCACCCTTCTGGCCAATACGTGCTGGTAGCCAACTACGGCGGCGGAAACGTGGCGGTCCTCCCCATCCGGCCGAATGGTGAGCTGGGCTCCGCCACAGACGTCAAAGAGGATGTAGGCACGGTGGGGCCACCGCATGCTACCAGCGCCCCTCCCGGGAGCTTTGCCATTAGCGGCCACGACCGCCCTCACGCGCATATGATCCAGGCCGATCCCACGGGTCGATTCGTTCTGGCAAGCGACCTGGGGCTGGACCAGATCTTGATTTGGAAGTTCGATATCCAAAAGGGCAGGCTCACCGCCAATAATCCCGCGTCTGTCCTACTGCCTCCGGGAGACGGGCCGCGTCATTTTGCTTTCCATGCCAATGGACAATGGTTGTACTCGCTGCAAGAAGAGGCCTCCACGCTGGTGTTGTTCGACTTCGACGCCGCGAGTGGAAGACTGACGGCGAAGCAGACCATTTCAACCCTACCCAAGGGCTTCACCGGCACCAGTTTCACTTCGGAGGTAAAGGTCTCGCCTGGCGGGAGGTTCGTTTACGCTGCCAACCGGCTGCACGACAGCATTGTTATTTTTTCCATTGGCAAGGCGGGTAGCCTGACGCGGGCCGGAGAAGTTTGGACTCGAGGCGCTTATCCGCGCAGCTTCAACATCGATCCAACAGGGAATTTCCTCTACGCGTGCAATCAAAGAAGCGACGTCATCACCACTTTCCGCATCAATCGGGTTACGGGCAACCTCACCTTCACCGGCCAATACACTCCGGTGGGCACCCCGGCAATCATCATTTTCCTGAGTTAGACCTCCAGCCATCCTGGGCCAAGCGATGATGGTGCAAAAATCTTCGCCGCACGAGGAGAAGATGAAAACTAGTGCAACAGCGCGGCTTGGTGGCCGCAACCAAAACGAGACTCTCTGTGTGCTCCGTGCCTCTCAAGCTTTAACACAGAGCACACGGAGCGTCTCAGTGACCTCTGTGTTGGGGCTCTTCTGGCCACGGAGGACACGGAGCCCCGCACCCGACGGTGCAGGGCGGAGGCGCTAACGACACGAGGAGAAATCTTCGCGGCGAGAGAAGAAGCTGACTGCTTGTGCTACAAAGTGAGAGTCCGCTCTTGCCAATGGCTCGGTTCCTGAACTACAAAGCTAGGGATCGGGGATTCGAATCACCAAGGGAGGGTCAGCTATGTGAGCCAAGTGCGATGGAACTTCGCTTCTTTGCGCCGCGTACATAGAGGCAGTGAGGAGGTTGGGATGAATAGACAGCGGTTAGGTCATGAGTGTGGCCAAGATGCTCGTTTCAAGTCGCGCGAGGCGGGTCGAGTCGTGGTGCTGGGATTGCTGTTTGTGGCGGCTCTGCCCTTGGCCGCACAAGACAAGAACGTCGCGGGCACGACCGAATCTGAAAAGCACCGAAGCAGCGTCGGATTTATCGCCAGCAATGAGGCGAGTGCGAAGGAAGTTGGCTTGCCTTTATATCCGGGAGCACGGCCACACAAGGATGATTCCGACAAGAGTTCCGCAGTTCAACTGGGCTTGTGGGGCGGCTCCTCTGGTTTCAAGCTGGCCGTGCTGAAGCTGGAGTCGAACGACCCACCCGAAAAAGTCGCGGCGTTCTACCGCAAAGCGCTTGCGAAGTACGGCAGAGTCTTGGATTGTGCCAACTCTTCCAAGCCAAGGGGCGAAAAGGAGAAGGGCAACTCCTCAAATGAACTGGGCTGCGAGGAAGAGCGACCGGAGAGCGGAGAGTTCGTCCTGAAGGCTGGCACAAAGGAGGAGCAACACGTGGTAGGGATTGAGGCGAAAGGAGGCCTTACCGTTTTCCATTTGGTCTACGTCGAGACGCGAATATCCGACAGCAAGGAGTAACCGCCCCGCCGACCCGCGCAATGCGGCGGGGAGCATCGCAAAAGCCTCCGGAGACCTCAGTATATTTCCTGACGAGTTCCGCTAAGTCCATAACCGATTGCTGATTGGCGATTGCCGATTGACGATTGAATAAGTGGTGTAGCGACTTCCTCCGCTGTCAATCGGCCATCGTGAATCGAAAACCTCCAGTTCCTGCCAACCCCGGGCGAGCGACGAGCCGGGAAATTCTTCGCAAAAAACGAAAAGGCCGCCACGGAGTCTCTTGTCAGGTGAATCTCTTCAGCGCATCCAGGATCTCGGCGTTTTCGGGTTGCTGTCTGAGCTCGTAGATTTTTATCCAAGCGATCTTGCCATGCTTATCCACAATGAAGACCGCGCGATCGTTGACGAACGGTATCTGATGCTTTGTGGGAGGAAAGATGCCATAATCCGCCGCGGTTTTGGCGTAAGGCCAGCGGTCCGTAGCGAGGGGGAACTGAAGACCCCCAAGAGATTTTTGGAAGGCGATATGGGAGAAAACCGTGTCGGTGCAGACGCCCAAGACCTGGGCGTTCAGGCCGGCAAACCTGGCGAGATCCGCTTGGATTGCCGACAGTTCGTTCTGTCAAACGGGGGTGAAGTCAAGGACGTAAAAGCAAAGCACTACATTTTTGCCCCGATAGGCGGAAAGCTGAAACTCGCCCTGGGTGGCGCCCGTCGTCGAGCTGAGCCTGAAATCAGGCGCCTCATCTCCAATCGTCAATGCCATTTGAACCTCCATGGACAGAGTAACATCACAAGCGTGAAGGCTGGTTAGAAATCTGTAGGGCGGGGCTTGACAGGCTGCGGAAAAACCCCTCGAAGCTGTCATTCCGAGCGGAGCGAGGAATCTCGCTCTGAGTATTTTCAACGCAGTGCGAGATTCCTCGTCGTCCCGATCAGATCGGGACTCCTCGGAATGACAGGCCAAACGGGTTTTTCCGCAGCCTGTGAAGCCCCTTTCGGAGAGACAGCCGCTCGTCGGCGGGGCTGAAGCCCCGCCCTGCCCTTACAATCACGCGCAGACCCTGACCCATTTACACCATGTCTTAAGCCTCAAGACTTCTAGTCTTTTGCCTCGCCGTTCAGGATAACCAGTTCAGGGTCTTTGAGCGTCACCTTGCTGTGGGGTTGCACGGAGTGCGTGAGCCACACGTTACCCCCGATGATGCTGTGATGGCCCACGCGTGTATCGCCCCCCAGGATGGTGGCGTTGGGGTAAACGGTGACATGATCCTCGAGGTCGGGGTGCCGCTTATTCTCCTGCCCTCGACGAAGTTGACCTTGTTCGTCCTTTCGCAGCGGATTGAATGCTCCCAGCGTAACACCGTGGTAAAGAGTCACCCTTCTGCCGATGGTGGCGGTTTCGCCGATCACCACGCCCGTCCCATGATCGATGAAGAACGATTCGCCAATCGAAGCGCCGGGATTGATATCGATGCCGGTGTGGCTGTGCGCCACCTCGGTCATCATACGGGGAAGGAAAGGCACTCCCATCAGGTAGAGCCGGTGCGCCAGGCGCTGCACGGTAATGGCCTCCATGCAAGGGTAGCTGAGGAGAATCTCCTCATGGCTGGCGGCGGCGGGATCATTCCGGAAAGCCGCTTCGATATCCGAGGCCAATAACCTCGCCAGCTCCGGCAACTGGCCGAACAGATGTTCGGTCAGCACTTGGGCACGGTCCTCAAAGTCGACTGGAGACTGATCCCCTTGGCAACGCTGATCGAAGCGCATGGCAGAGCACAATTGCTCACGCAATAGCGTTTCCATCTCGACCAGGTAAGGCCTGGCTCCCGTCGCCGCGCGCTCCAGTTCCGCGCCCTGGCCCTGATAAAAAACAGGGAAGAGCAGCTCGAGGTAGTGGCGGCAGATTTGCGCTGCGGCTTCTCGGCTGGGGAGCCGAAACTCGCAGCCGTAATCGCCGGAAAGTTGCGCATCCAGAGCCACCTTAAATTCGCTTGCCAGGTTCTCTAAACGTTTATCATCCATGGTTTGTTAACCTTTAATGAGTCGAGGAGTCGAGAGTCGAGGAGTCGAGAAGCTTCCACCATCGAGGTCCGACCTAAGAGCCGAGGAGTCAAGAGATTCCCACCCTCGGCCTTCGACTCAACTTCTTGAGTTCTTGACTCCTCAACTTATCGAGTTCTCGACTCCTTGACTCCTCGACTCTCGACTCCTCGCCCCCGCACACTAGCCGATTCCCTCAAAGAGCACGGTGGATAAGTATCGCTCACCGGAAT
>JBEKUR010000298.1:0-6552 GCA_049514855.1 Terriglobia bacterium | reverse complement strand
TGGTGGCCTCGTAGGAGTCGCGCGCGGTCGTTCCCCAGGTGACAAGCCCATGCCGCATCCACACCATGGCCTTGCTGCCCGGGCGCGATTCGTAGGCTGCGGCCGCGGCCTTGGCCAGCTTGAAGCCCGGCTTCACATAGTCGAGAATGATCACATCCTCGCCCAACGCTTCTTCCACGCGCTTCGCAGCTTCGCTCTGATTCGTCAGGGCCAGCATGGCGTCCGAATGAGTGTGATCGATGAACTGGTGGGGCAGAAAAGCGTGCGCCAGGGTTTCAATCGAGGGCGTTGGGGCGTGAGGATTGAACAGATGAGTGCGGAACTCATCCGCCATCGCGGCGTCGGAAAGATCCGCCAGCACGCGAAGTCTCTTGAGGAACTCCAGGTCCACGGCCGAATGCCCCTCAGGTTCGATATCTATCAGGTTGTAGCCCGAGGCTTTCACATAAAGGGCCGGGACCTGCTCGCCCAAAACGTTCGTGGCATAGCCTTTGACGGAGGTGTTGCCCCCGCCGTGAAGAACCAAGCTCTCCTCAGCGCCGAGCAGGCGGCTGGAATACGTCCGAAGAGCCAAATCTTCACCCCACCTGGGAGCGTACTGTGCTACGAGTCGGCTTGCTTCTTCGTCTGACCAGCGGTTTTCCATAGGCTTTGATTGAGAAGACGAAAAGCAGAAGTCAGGAGTCAGAAGTCAGGAGTCAGGAGGCAATGCGCAGGGCGATGGCCCCACCGAGAACAACGCGAATTAGATCGTCTCCGAATTCTTGCTTACACCGGCTAACACCAAGAATTCATCCGCCACTGACAACTGACCGCTGACTACTGACAACTGAATCCTGAATCCTGAATCCTGAATCCTTTCTTCACCGCCTCCAGCATGAATTTGGCATTTGCCTCCGCCGCCTTGCCATCGAACACCGCGCTGCCAGTCACGATCAAGTCCACGCCCAGGGCGGCCACGTCGGCGATGTTGTCGCGGGTTATCCCACCATCGACGCCCAGCAATATTTTGCGGCCTGAGTCGGCGATCATGCGCTTTACCTTCTCAACTCGCCCTCTGGCGGAGGGAATGAATTTCTGCCCACCCCAACCCGGGTTGACGGCAAGGAGCAAAATCAATTCCAGCTCATCGAGCAGAGGTTCGAGCACTTCGAGGGGCGTGCCCGGATTCAACCCCACGCCCCGCACCAAGCCCCTTTCGGGGTCGTTGGCGTTTTTCATCATGCGCATTTGCTGCAGAACCCGGTGAACATGAGAGCAAGCTTCGGGATGAATCGTGATCATGTCGGCGCCTGCCGCAACATAGTCCGCCACCTTATTCAGCGGCTCGGCGATCATCAGGTGGACGTCCTTCAGCAGGGGAGTCTTGAGCGCCTTAATCAGTGGCGGGCCCACGGTCATCATGGGGCAGAAGCAGCCATCCATGACGTCCACATGGGCCACTTGGACGCCGCTGCGTTCAAGGAGGGCTAACTCCGATCCTAGCGAAAGGAGGTCAGCCGTCAGGATGCCTACACTCACTACGGGAGACGACTCACGCAGAATCTCGAATGCGGTTGAAAAGCTCATAAAATCTCCGAAATGGGAAAGGCGTGTCACGCAAAGCCGCAAAGGCCGCAGAGCAAGTCTGGAGTGCGGCAGCTTGCTGCCGCTTTGGTCCCGCGAGCTTGCTCGCGCCCTCACTCCCCCACACACCGCGCCACCGTGCAAGGCCAGCAAGCTGGTCCCGCCGAGCGGGAAAAAGCGGCAGCAAGCTGCCGCACTCCAGAGCGGGGCAGGGAACAGGCCTGCCTCTAGCTTGTAAACACCCCTTTCTTCTCGTGCTTCAAGGTTTCGTACAGCTCGAAAGCCTGCTGGGGCATCATCTGCTCGTGGACCACTTTTCCCACCGCCTGGATCATGGCGGTGGGAGCGTCGGCTTGGAAGATGTTGCGGCCCATGTCCACGCCCGCCGCGCCCTCGCTTATGGCGCGATAGGCCATGGTGAGCGCCTCGAGTTCGGGCAACTTCTTACCGCCCGCCATAACGATGGGAACCGGGCAGGAAGCCGTCACGGTTTCGAAACCCTCCTCCACGTGGTATGTCTTCACGAACTGGGCGCCCAACTCCGCGCAAATCCGGCACGCCAAGCGGAAGTACTTGGCGTCCCGTACCATGGCCTTACCCACCGCCGTAACGCCCAGGACGGGAATCCCGTAGCGCAGCCCTGCGTCCACCAGCCGGGTCAAGTTGTTGACTGTCTGGGTTTCGAACTCGCCGCCGATATACACCTGCACAGCCAGCGCCGACACGTTGAGCCGCGCGGCATCTTCAATATCCACCGCAAGCTGCTCGTTCGAGAGCTCTTTGAGGATGCTGGGTCCGCCGCTGGCCCTCAGCACCACGCCGGAAGTGAATGAGGAGGGAACAATCGCCCGCAGGATGCCACGGGTAAGCATCAGGGCATTGGTATAAGGCAGCAAGGGGAGGATGTTGACGTCAATCCGCTCGAGGCCCGTGGTGGGACCCTGGAAGTATCCGTGGTCGATGGCCAGCATAACGGTCCGCCCGCTGCTGGGGTTGAAAATGCGCGCCAGCCGGTTCTGCATTCCCCAGTCCAGCGCTCCCGATCCCTTCAGGAAGAACGCCTGGTTCTTGGCGGGGATATCCAGATAGAATTCTTTGGTCTCTTTTACGTTATCAACGTCAGCCATGTTTTCTTTCTCCTTTAGAGTGTTGTCACAAGTCAGTCAAGAGTCGAAAGTCGAAAGTCGAAAGTCGAAAGTACAAACATGACCCCCAAGAGCGGTCGAGAGTAAAGCCGCGCAGGTCGGTCGTATAAATTGCGATTGCCCTCTGACTTCCGACTTTCGACTCTTGACTCTCGACTCTTGACTCTCGACTCTTGACTCTTCAAGCCAAGTGAAAGACCTCTTCCAAGCGCAGGAAGCCCTCATCCGGGCGCCGGCCTTCCAGGTTCTCGAAAAAGGCCGCCATGTCTCGCTGCCAGCGCTCATTGACTTCTCGCTTCGCCATACCCGCCAAGGCGCTCTGATAGTCCGGCGTTTCAAAGTACCCCACCAGCATGCCATCGTCGCGCAGAAAGAGCGAATAATTATGCCAGCCGGTCTCCCGGAGGGCCGCCAACATATCAGGCCAGACGGCTTTGTGACGCTCCTTATATTCTGCCAGTCGCTCCGGTTTCACCTTCGACAAAAAGCAAACGCGCTCCATTATGATCTCCTTTGATCCTCAAGTCTTCCACACTGGTTTGCCCGTGCAGGTCCGTATCGGCGGGGTCGCTGGAGCCTGGGAAAGAGAGCCCACCGCAAGAGTCACCCCGGCCTTCTCAATAAAAGATCGACGGCTAACCCCGCTCATGGCTGCCTCGATAACTCGTGCATACCAGCCGAAACCGCTTAGTTAACCACAGATTCATCGCTCTTGCCAACTGCTAAGAAACGAGAGTCCGTTGACTCGAGTAGGCATCAAGTTTTAGAATTCGGGTCAATTCCCAGGACTCCTTGGAGGTAAAGATGATGCGGAAAAAAACCTTATGGTGGTGGGTGGCGGCAGCCGGCACTGTGCTGGCATTTATCCCGGTGATTCTCGCGCAAGCAGGCGGCCAAGCGCCGATCTACCTCGATCCGAAGCGGCCGGTCGAGGAGCGGATCGATGACTTAATGAGCCGGATGACGCTCAAGGAAAAAGTAGGGCAGCTCAATTTACCTTGTGTTTATGTTCGTGAACTGGGGACAGACATTCCCTCCAAGACGGAGGCGTGCAAGAAATTCACGGCCGGAACATATACCCAGGAAATCGGTCCGGCCTGCGGTTTCTTCACGCTCGCCAATGAGATTCTGCACGAAGGCGCGCGCCAGCAAGCGGAATACTTTAACGAGCTGCAAAAAATCGCACTCACCCAGACGCGCCTGAAAATACCGCTCATGCAGGACGAAGAAGGGACGCATGGCGCCATGTTTCCGGGTGGCACGGTTTTCCCGGAGGGCCTGGCCGTGGGCAGTTCCTTCGACATGGATCTGGTAAAGGCGATCTACGCGGCGGCAGCGGCGGAGGCGCGCGCGGTCGGTATCCACATGCTTTCCACACTGGTGATGGAAGTGGATCGCGATCCGCGCCTGGGCCGAAACGAGGAAGCCTACACCGAAGACCCTTACCTTTATATGCGCCTTGGCGAGACCATGGTGCGGGCGACGCAGGGTTCCGACATCTCTGCCCCCGACAAGGTTATCGCGGTGCTGACGGATTTTCCCACGCAAAGCGAACCCTCGAGTGGCCTCGAGCGTGGAGCGATTGAGGTATCGGACCGTTCCTTGCGCGAGAACTTTATGCCGCCCTGGATCGGAGCAATCACCAAAGCCGGGGGCTTGGGTGTGATGGCGGGTTATCCGGAAGTCGAGGACGTGCCGGCGCACGCCTCAGTGAAGTGGATGAACGATGTCTTGCGGCAGGAAATTGGTTTCAAAGGAGTGGTGGAGAGCGAAGGCGGCGGCTTCTCCACCCTGATCTACGAGCACATCGTTCCCACCCAAAAGGAAGCTGGACTGCTGGCCTTGAGGGCCGGAGTCGATTTGGATATCACCTACGAGCCTGCCTACATGGGGCTATTGGTCGAGAGCGTGGAAGAGGGTCGAGTCCCCATGGCGCTGGTGGACCGCGCTCTGCGCAGAGTTCTGGAGCTGAAGTTCCGCCTGGGCCTCTTTGAGAATCCGTATGTCAATGTGGACCGCGCCGTCCAGGTCGTGCACTCGCAAGCGAATCAGGACCTGGCTCTGCGCGCCGGCCGCGAAGGAATTGTGTTGCTGAAGAATGATAAGAACCTGTTGCCGCTCAAGAAGGATTTGAAATTGGTAGCGGTGATCGGTCCCAACGCGGACGACGTGATGAACCAACTGGGCGATTATTCGCCGCAGAGAATTCTCCAGCACGTAACCACCGTGCTCGAGGGAATTAAAGCCGTGGTCTCGCCTCAAACCAAAGTCACCCAGGTGCGCGGCTGCGAAATAACCGGCACGGACAAGAGCGGGTTTGCCGAAGCCGTGCGGGCTGCGAAAGGGGCGGACGTCGCCATTGTGGTGGTCGGCGAGAGGCAGCATATGACCAACGGGGCGGACCTTCAGGGCAGCCCCACCGATGGTGAAGGGCACGATGTGGCGAGCCTGGATCTGTCGGGAGTGCAGGAGGACCTGATCCAGGCGGTCTTCGAGACGGGAACTCCCACCCTCGTGGTGCTCATCAACGGCCGGCCGCTTTCCACGCGGTGGACGTCCGAACACGTGCCCGCCCTGGTGGAGGCCTGGGAACCCGGCGAGCGGGGCGGGGAAGCGGTGGCCGACGTGCTCTTTGGGAATTACAACCCCACCGGACGGTTGGCCATCTCGGTGCCCCGGCACTCCGGCCAGTTGCCGGTCTACTACAACTACAAACCATCGAAGGCTTATTGGATCAACGGTGGCTGGACCAATCATAGGGGGTACGCCGATATGCCCGGCACACCGCTCTACCCTTTCGGGTACGGGCTGAGCTATACCAATTGTGAGTATAGCAATCTGCACATCGAGCCGGCGGAGATTCATCCGGGCGGCGAGGCGCGCGTGGCCCTGGACGTGAAAAACACAGGTGACCGCGCCGGTGTGGAAACCGTGCAGCTCTACATTCACGAGCAGTACGCCCCCGTTTCAACCCCGGTCAAGCAACTCCGGGGGTTTGAGCGAGTGGCGCTTGAACCTGGTGAAACGAAGACCGTAACCCTAAAGCTTACCCCGGAAGATCTCCAGTTGCTCGATATCGACATGCGCTGGCGGGTCGTGCCGGGCGATTTTGAGATCATGGTAGGAAAGTCGTCGGCGGATATACCCCTCCAAGGAATACTGAAAGTGACGCCGTAGCGAGCGAGGAGCGTAGTGGGTGGGTGGCGCATACGTGCCGCCGTTTGGCATGTATGCGATCATGGCACCCCTCATTGCCGCCCCCGGGGCGCCAGTGCATTCCAACCCAATTACCAAGGGGGCGCATACATGAAAGGCGGTGTATGCGCCACCCGCGTTCATATGACTCTACGTGCTACCCCGGCGATGGAAGCGGGCGTTGCGGATCACATCTGGACACGCGGGTGGCGCATACGTCCCAACGGTTTTTGTCGGGATGTATGCGACCCTCGGTATGTCGATGTCATCACAGCATTTCGTCCATGCCCAAGGTCGAACCGTCATTCCAGAGATAGAACCTCCCCGCCGCGGCGGGACCACGGCCAGTCGCCCGGGTACTTGACCGCGCCTCGTTTCACGGGATTGTTGTGCGTGTAATTCAATTTCTCATCTCGCTGTTGACTTTCCGGTTAGAGAGCGGAGGTGATGTCGGTCTTCTTGAAATCCTCCCCTTTGAAGAGGAGAACCTCGCCGGTGATCTTGGCGAGCGCATAGGCGAAGCAATCGCCGAAATTCAGCCCGGCGGCGTGGCGGCCCTTGCCGAAGTCAAGGAAAGCCTGCCGCGCCAAGTGCGCCTGCTCGACGGTGACAGGTTCGATGACGATGCCAGCTCTGCGGAAAAAAG
>JBEKUR010000297.1:0-6559 GCA_049514855.1 Terriglobia bacterium | reverse complement strand
CTGCCGGTTTATCCCGGCGCTTTCCAGACCTAACCGCTTTCTCCTGAGCTTCTACGACGGCGTTATAGAGACTGCGGACACGCCGGGACGGCTCCCCGAGGTACACAGTACGAGTCATGTCAGCAGCGTAACCAGCGAGTATAGCACCAAGATCGAAGATAACAAATTCATTTTCTTTCAGTAACTTGCAGGAGGCGCGCGCGTGGGGCAGCGCGGCGCGCGGTCCGGAGGCAACAATTGTCTCGAACGCCACACCCTCCGCACCCTTCTTCCGCATCAGATATTCGATTTCAGCGCCGAGCTCGGACTCACTTACTCCTGGCCTGACGCCCCCTAACACTTTCTCAAAGACCTCCACCGTAATTCTCCCCGCGCCACGAATCTTTGCGACCTCTTCCTCGTCTTTCACGGCCCGGAGCTGCTCCACCAAGCCTGCCACCGGGACGAACCTGACTCGCCGGCCGGCGCCCTGCTCGAGCCGTGAAAAATCGGCGCAAGTAAGGTGCGCATCCTCATAGCCAACACGCTGATTCTTGTTCCTCTTAAGCCGCTCCGCAACCGCCTTGAGAAGTCCTTTCCTTTCCTCAATCACCTCTACACTCCGAGCTTGTTCCTGAGCCTGGAGCGCGTAACGCGGGTCCACCCAGAGCACTCCTTCACGAGAGGTGAAAAGTGCGACACCCGCGCTCCCTCGAAAGCCGGTCAAATAGGCGATGTTCGTCAGGTTCGTGACCAGTAAGGAAGGAAGCCTCTGCTCCTCCATCTCTGCCCGGAGGGAGTTTTGCCTCTTAGCATGTGGGTTGAGCAACGAATCTGATTTCATAGCCTAAAGCGCGTAGCAACCTGTTCTGTAAGTCTGCGGAGCTACCCGCATTTCTCACCACGGGTCTGGAAGGGCGGGGCTGAAGCCCCTCCCTTCCGGCAGCCCACTAAGAGCGTCGAAACGTGGTGAGAAATCCGGGCTAACCGGGCAATCTTAAACGAAGCGCGGACCCACAAAACAGGTCCGCGCTACGTCCTCTTATATTTCCAAGCGGTTGCGGAATCCCCTTCCACCTTCTAGGTGGTCAGCAGTCTGGGGGAGACAAAGAAGAGCAACTCCTGGTCGGTGTCCTGGACGTTAGTCGACTTAAAGAGATGCCCGAGAATTGGGATGTTTCCAAGCAGGGGGATCCCGGTGGATGAGTTTTGGCGTTGCGTTACAGTCACCCCGCCGAACACTACGGTCCCCCCATCCGGAACAAGCACCTGAGTGGTCGCTTGCTGCAAATCGATGCTCACGGCGGAATTGGTTATGATGGTGCCTGGACTGGCGTTTTGGACCGCAATCTTCAGGAAGATGTGGCCGTCGTCCGTGACCTGCGGGGTGACGGTGAGCTGCAGGGTAGCGTTCTGATATTGCACCGAAACTGTGTTGTTGATGCTGGTCTGAACGGGAATTTGCGTGCCTTGTTGGACCATCCCCTCAACGTTATTCTGCGTGATGATGCTCGGGCGTGAGATGGTCTTCGCTTGACTGCGAATCTCTGCCGCCGAGATCGCCGCATCAATCATGTAACGCTGCGAGAAGTTGGTAATCGCCCATGTCCCAAAGCCGGCAGCGGGGTTCGAAGGAATAGTGAAGGTTGGCGGTGTGGTCCCAGGCGTGCTCGGGGTCACGCTGGCTCCCGTCCCCGTCTGCCCGGCGCCAATCGTAGAACCCGAACGGTTCGAGAGCGCTCCTACCAAGGCGGCCGACAGGGTTCTCTGAAAAGATGACTTGGCTAGAACAATCCGAGCCTCGATGGCCACCTGCTTGGTCTTGGTATCCAGTTTGGCAAGAATCCCGTCGATGATCGGGATCTGCGACGCGATATCCCTAATGATGAGCGTGTTGGTGCGCTCATCCCACAGGACGGACCCACGCCTGCTCACTGCCCAATCCTCTTTACCCACCTTCTTCATGAGGAGAAGAGCAATGATGGAAGCCTTGGCATAATTCACCGGCCGAAAAACCGTGACCAGTGGGGCCGCATCAAGGCGGGCTGCAGCCATCTTGTTCGCGGTCTCACCCTCCGCCATGAGAGTCTCAAGCCTGGCGATGCGCAGAACGTTGCGCTCCAGGACCTTGCCCAGGCCATTGTCTTTGAGAACGATGTCCAGCGCCTGATCCCAGGGCACGTTGTCCAGAACCGTGGTGACGGAGCCCGTCACATTCGGGTCCACGAGAATGTTTAAACCGCTGATCTCGTGGATGAGGCGGAAGAAATCTTTCAGATCAACATCTTTCAGGTTCAGTGAAATCGTTTCACCCGTGTAGGCCGGTTTTTCCTCACTGGGGGGCGCCGAACCTGCCGGGACTGTGCCCTGGGCTGCAGACAGGTTGGCTGCGGTCTCAGCGTTCAGGATTTGGGCAGCCCTTTCAGCCCGAAGAGCTTCCGGTGTGGCAGCCTGGGGTGTCTGCCGAGGAGCCGCCGCTACCTCCCTGCTGCCTTCTGCGGCAGGCAGGGCGCCGTTGTAGTCGAGTTTCGGAGTTTTTTCGATTCTTGCCGGGGATGAAACGACCGCACTCGGTCGCTTTGGAATCACCCCGGTCTGCGGCTCGGGGGCGGCGCTCGCGGCCGGGTGCGCGGGCGGGGCAGGAACCTGGCGCGCAGGGACTACGGCCGCTTGTTGAATAGGCTTCCATTCATCGCGCTTCGCAGCAGTTTCGAGTTTTGGCGCTGGCGCCGGTGCAACTGCCCGGGAGGCGGCCATGGGACGCGACTTCACCTCAATGCGCACCCCGCCCGCGTAGGCATGAGCGTCAAACACTGGATTGCCCGACAGATCGGCCACAACGCGCACCACTTCAGAATCCTTCTCTCGGAACTGGCCCACCCTCACATCCTTCACCACTGGGGAGGAAACGGGAATCGATTTCCGGCGAAACCCATTTCTCGCCCCCTCCATGTCCAGCACAAGACGATCCGGGTGGTCAAATCGCAGGACATGGAACATTGCGGACTTTGTCGTGGCCACATCAATCGTGACTTCCCCTGCAGACCCGGGTCTTATCAAGATGTCCGAAACTAACGCTGGCCTCTCTGCCGTCTTGCCGGGAGAGGACCCCGCCCCCTTGGCAGGCGGGGTGGGAGTGCCGGAGGCTGGCGCGCTCTGGCCCAACAGAAGCCGCAGGCCGGAGCTTCCCCGCTCGGCGATGAGCGGCTCCGGGCCTCGGGTCTGAATCTCCACCCGCACCACGGGCTCGCCGCTTGCGTCCGTGTATTCTCGTAATTGATAACCTGCAAGAAGTCCACTGGCCCAATGCGCCGACGGGGAGATGCCGCGAACCCTGGCGCCTTGCAAGTCAACGTAAAGTGCGCCCTCAGGGGTATGGATGGTCTTGAAAGAGTACTTACCGTCAATTTGCAGCAGGACTTCTTTGCCGACGGATGGGTCGGCGACCGTAATAGAGTTTAGCGTAGCGCGCGCCGGAATCGCCGATGGGTGGCCCGCAAGTGCATGCGGCATCCCTGCCACCAGCCATGTCATCGCCAACCAAATGGTGAATAATCGTCTCATCTTCCTTCTCCAGGAGCCGGACCCAATTTTATTGCCACTTCGTGGGTGGCTACCCGACCGCTCGAGTCGAGTGTGTTCTCCTTGAAATAGACGGCCTCCGGCGTGATCTTGCTGACGACGCCGTTGTATACCGTGTCGTTTACTCTCAGGAAGTAAGCTCGTTTGGTGTAGTTGGTTACCACCGCGATCATGTTGTTCGCTGATTCCTGGCGTATAATCCCCTCGACTCGCAGTTCGGAAATTACTAATCCTCTTATGCCTGACGGCAAAGCCCCGGACACCCCACCTGCCGCCGATTGGCTACCAAGGCCAGGCGTCATCGACAGCTTGAAAGGATCTCGCCGCCCAGCGGCAGTAGACAGCATGCTTGTCGTAGTCGTCCGCTGCGACTCAGCGCCCGCGGCTTTGGCCGGCGCTTTTATTGAGGACTTGCCTGAGGCACGGACCGGGGTCTGATTGGGGATGACCGTGGGGGGCAGGAAAGGAGTTTGGGTCTTCACCTTGTGGATCGAGGCCGGCGCTTCTATTGAGGACTTGCCTGAGGCACGGACCGGGGTCTGATTGGGGATGACCTTGGGGGACAGGGAAGGAGTTTGGGTCTTCACCTTGTGGGTCGAGGCCGGCGCTTTTCTTGAGGACTTGCCTGAGGCACGGACCGGGGTCTGATTGGGGATGGCCTTGGGGGACAGGGAAGGAGTTTGGGTCCTCACCTTGCGGGTCGAGGGCGGCGTGGTATCCGGGGTTTGTCCAGCCCGCCCTGCTCCCGCCGCCAAGCCGAGAGCGACGACCCACATGAAAAGCACACTGACCGCCAGGATCGTGCGTTGGGGCTGAAGCCTGCCGTTAAACATGGTCTTCGTCCTGCCCTATTTCTTAGGTGTAGTTGGAGCCGCTGTCGAAACCCGACTGAAGTAGGTTGTCAACACGCAATTTGCCCCCACCGTTTCGCCGGGATGAAGCTTGAACGCTCCCATGCCTCCCCCCTCAGGGGAACCCAGCGAAAGACCGGAAACACTGACAATACGCTGTTCGTGAGCCAGGCGGTTGAAGAAGGCAAGCAACGCATAGTAAGTGCCGTCGAGTCGCAGCTTGAAAGGCATCTCCGTGTAAATGTCCTTCGGCGCCACGGCCTGCGGAACAAAAGTGCGGATATTCACCTCGGTGGCTCTCCCGTCTTCAAACACCATCCTCATGAAATCATCCGTTGCCTGCTCTTCAGGGACAATCGAACGCAGCATGGCGAGCTGCTTCTCCAGTTGCGCAATCCGATTCAGGTACTGTGTCCGCTCTCGCTCGAAAATCTGGTTGAGCTTGTTTTCTGCCGTAAGCCTGTCTACTTCTTTTCGCAGGCTGTCCCGCTTATCCTTGAGTGGAAGGACGTAGAAGTAGGAAACTGCGCCTCCCAGAAGCACTACGATCAGCACAATAATCGCAATCTGTACAGCCGCCGGAAGATCATTGAAGCTCTTGGGCATCGTGATTACACTCTCCGCCTACATTCGTGGCCGCAGCAGGGGAGTCGCTGCGCTCGCTCCCGCGCCAGCCTGCGTCGGGGAAGCTGCCGCTGAAGGCGACTTATATGCGCACTCCATATTGAACTTGTAGCTTACTAGACTTTGCACGTCATCTTCGTAGAATTGCTTGAGTTGCACGTCATCGAAATACCCGGAAGTCTTCAGGGAAGAGAGCAAGGCGGCAACAGAATTCGGAGAAGCCGCCAGCCCGTGAATCACCACACGGTCACCCTGGGGAGCCACGGAAAAGAGATAGAGGTCATTGGTGGTCTTGTTCACTACATTACTCAGGGCATTCATGAACTCTGTCGGTCCCACACGGCTGGCCTGGAGCACCTGGATGGTATCGATGCGCTGCTCGAGAAGCCGGCGCTCCTGTTCGTATTTCGCGTTTTCCTGCTTGATGGCCGCCAGGCGCGCCTGCTCGGCCTGCTGCTTTCTGAGTTCGACATTCAAGCTGTCAATCGACGCGCTCCAAATCATGTAGAGCAGGCCCACGATCCCGAGACACACGACGAGAGCGCCGATCAAAGCCCCCAACTGCACCACCTTGGTCGCCGGCACCCCAGCCGCTGACTCAGGCTTCGGCGCGGCCACTCCCAGCAGGTTAATCTTGATCATGACTAATCAAAGCTCCTAAGCGCCAGCCCCACTGCCACGCACAGGCAGGGAGCAATATCTTGCAGGTAGGCCCGGTCAAACCTCTCGGGATCGATTGTCACCTTCCGGAAAGGATCGATGATTTCCACCGGAACACGAAATTCCTCTTTCAACTGCTCCACCAACCCTTCAATCTTCGCTGTTCCACCCGCCAGGTAAATCTGCTGGGTGTTTTCCGCCGAAGTCGTCTGGCGGAAGAAGTCGAAGGTCTTCTGAACCTCCAGCATCAGGATTTCCGAGACGGAGCGAAGGTGGGCAGTTTTCTGCTCCCGCGTTATGCCGCCCACTTCCTGCCCCTGCTTCAGTTTCTCCGCATCCCCGTAACTCAGGTCGAGTTCTTTCTGGAGGGTGTCCGTGTACTGATTACCACCTACGGAAACATCCCGGGTGAACAACGGGGTTCCTCCCCGTCCCACCACAATGTTGGTGATGCTGGCGCCGAGGTTGAGGAGCGCCACGATGGTATCCTGAGAGACCTCGTAGTTGGCCTCGAAGGCATTAGACATCGCGAAGCCATCGTAGTCTACCACCCAGGGCGTTTTGTTTGCCTGGCTCAGGACATTCGTATGGTTGAGAATTTTTTCGCGCTTTACCGCCACCAGCATGACATCCATGCCTTGCCCGGAGGAAGATTCCCCCAGCGTCTGGTAGCTCAGGTTCACGTCTGAGATGTCAAACGGGATGTGCTGCTGGGCCTCGTAAGGTATGGCCGCGTCCAGTTCCTGGTTGTTCGCCGCATTGACCGTAATTCTCTTCACGATCACGGAGTGGCCGGAAACGGAAGTGGCGACATTCCGAGTCTTGATTTTGTTCTGGGTGAAAATTCTCTCGATGGCGGCGGA
>JBEKUR010000296.1:0-6613 GCA_049514855.1 Terriglobia bacterium | reverse complement strand
CCGGAGGAACCCGGACAAGACCAGGTCTGACATTCCGTAAGCTTGGTCGGAACTGATGCACTCCTCCAGCCAGCGGCGGTAGGCAATGTGGTCCAAGGAATCCCGGCGGTGAGCGTAGACGAGCACACTCGCGTCAATCAGGACCATCAAGGCCCTCCATGCGGTCGAGAAGCGAGGCGGTGTCGTCAAGGTCAACGTGGGGTTGTACGCCTCCACGACCGAACGTCGTGAGCCGAATCTTCGAGCGGCGCTGCGAGGGCTTACGCCGGGCCAGGGTTTCGCGCAGAGCGTCCTCAAGAAGCGCCGTAAGGGTGGTACCTCTCTCGGCCGCAAGCTTCTTGGCCTGGACAAGGAGTGGGTCGTCGAACCGGATCGTGGTTCTCATGCGTCAAAGCATACCGCAGTGGCATCAATATGTCAAGCGGGGACTGGGGAAGAACAGTAGGCAGTAAGCAGTAGGCAGTAGGCAGAAGACGGTAAGCGGTGGGCAGAAGGCAGTGGGCAGACGCCAGTAGGCAGAAGGGGATAAGAAATAAGCAGTCGGCACAACGGACAGGGCAATCCAAAATCTAAAATCCAAAATCGCCCCAGTCCCTAGCCCCGAGTCCCGACGAGGCAATCCAAAATCCAAAATCCAAAATCTAAAATCGGTTCACGGCGCCAGCCGGTAAAGCATACGTGGGAATGGGATGGTCTCGCGGACGTGTTCGAGGCCGGCGATCCAGGCGACCACGCGTTCGATGCCCATGCCGAAGCCCGAATGCGGCACGCTGCCATAGCGCCGCAAATCGAGATACCACTCGAAAGCCTGGCGAGGCAGGTTGGCCTCCTCGATGCGCTTCAGAAGCAGGTCATAATCGGCAAGGCGTTCGCCCCCGCCGATGATTTCCCCATAACCCTCCGGCGCGAGCATATCCACGCAAAGCGCCACCTCCGGGCGTTGCGGGTCAGGCGCCATATAGAAGGCCTTCACTTGGCTTGGATAGCGGTGGACGAGCACGGGCCGGTCGAAGTTCTCGGAGATGATAGTCTCGTCGGCGCCGCCGAAATCGCCGCCCCACCGAATCTCGCTGCCCTTCTGCTGGAGCATTTTCACGGCGTCGTCGTAGCTCAAGCGCGGGAAAGGCAGCTTGATCTTCTCGAGGTTGGCCACATTGCGTCCCAGCGTATGCAGCTCAGGACGGCGGGACTCGAGAACGCGCTCAACCACGAAGGCCACCAATTCTTCCCCCAGCGCCATCGCGTCCTCGAGGTGGGCGAAGGCCACCTCCGGCTCGACCATCCAAAACTCCGTCAGGTGGCGACGGGTCTTGGACTTTTCCGCGCGGAAGGTGGGCCCGAAGCAGTAGGTCTTGCCCACCGCCATGGCCGCGGCCTCGTTGTAAAGCTGGCCGGACTGTGTGAGGTAGGCTTTATCGTCGAAATAGTTCACCTCGAAGAGCGTGGTGGTGCCCTCGCAGGCCGAGGGCGTGAAGATGGGCGTGTCCACCAAGGTGAAACCGCGGCCGTCGAAGAAGTCGCGCACCGCTTTGATGATCTCGTGCCGGACACCCAGGATGGCCCGCTGGCGCATCGAACGCAGCCAGAGATGACGATGGTCCATCAGGAACTCGACGCCGTGCTCTTTGAGGGTGATGGGATAAGGGTTCTCGACCGGGATCAACTGCTCGATCTCGAGGTTGGTCACATCCAATTCAAAGCCGCTCGGAGCACGTTTATCCGCGCGCACCTTGCCGGTGACTCGCAACGAAGATTCCTGGGTCAGGTTGCGGACACGTTCAAAGATCTGCGGCGAAACCGCGCTCTTCACCACCACACCCTGAATCAGGCCCGTGCCGTCGCGGAAGAGCGGAAACAAGAGCTTGCCGCTCTCTCGCAGGTTATAGAGCCACCCCTGGACAAGAACTTCCTGGCCAACGTAATCCGCTACGCGTCGAATCTCAACCGTGGGAATCAAGGGTATTTACCTCGATTAGTTGTCGGGGCGGCCTGCTGCCGCCGTCAATGTTTAGCAGGCTGCTGAAGAGGCCACGCCAATGTTATCCTGAGCCCGTCGGCGTAGGCCGGAGAGGCATCTCGCCCTGCTGTTGGTCGGCGGAAAAGTCCAGAGCGAGATTCTTCGCTCCGCTTCGCTCAGAATGACAGGCCAATAACCTCCCTCAGTATTGCATTAACAACGCGGACCGTGGCGCCGGCAGACACGGCTCCGCCTACGGGACGTCCTCGAAGCGATCCGTCACCTCGCGGACCCGCGCCAATACATTCGGTTCATTTCGCTCCGCATTCAGCTCGAAAAGGATGGGAAACTGTCCGCCCGCCGAGCGGAATTGGGGAATGGCCTGCGCCCAATCGATCTCCCCCTCATACGGTAGAAGGTGCTCATCCTTTTCGCCATGGTTGTCGTGGACGTGCATGGCGGCGATCCACTCTTGGAGCGTTCGGAAGGCCGGTTCAACGCCACCCGCCATATGCGCATGCCCCGTGTCAAAGCAGACTTTCAAATCCAGCCGCGTGTAGTGCAAGAACAACAGCATGCGCTCGGGGCTGCTTAACTCACTGGGAATATTCTCCAGCAGAATCTGTGCGCCCCGCTCTTTGGCGAAGATGTTCAGGTGTTCAATGGAAGTGAAAGCGGCATCGAACTTACGCAGGTCATACTCTTCATCGGGAAGGCCCAGATGAAGAACGAGGTAACGAAATGGGAGGAGCTCGGCTACTTCGATGGCGCGCTTGATCTCATCCATGGAGGCGATTCGCAATCGGCGCTCCAGGTAGGCAACGGAAATCAGCAGCCCTCCCGACCGCCCCCAATTCCAGTCGGAAAAAAGGGGAGCGTGCAGGGAATGCAGAGTAACGGCGTGGTCGCTGAACCACTGCGCCACATCGCGGACCTGGTTCGGATCGTGATAGTCCAGATGCTGGCGGGCGGCCATGATTTCGAAATCACGCAGGCC
Organism: Terriglobia bacterium; assembly: GCA_049514855.1. GTDB lineage: Bacteria > Acidobacteriota > Terriglobia > UBA7540 > UBA7540 > CAVROP01. The sequence goes on along the minus strand of JBEKUR010000296.1, from coordinate 3,659 downwards.
CGCGGCCAGTATCTTGTCCAGGATATGCGAATTGAGCCTTTGCTCCGCAAACAGGCAGGTGGAGAGACCATAGTTCATCAGTATCCGACCGCCTTTCCGTAAGCCCGCGGGTCAGCCGCGCCGAACATCCATCCCGAGGCAGGATCAATTTCGATCGCCTCGCAGTCACCCATCCTATCGCGAAAATCAATCTGATACCCGGCTGCCTGCAATTCCCGGATGGTGTCCGCCGAAAACCCGACCCGTTCGAGGATCAGCCGGTCAGGCATCCACTGGTGGTGGAAGCGTGGGAAACACACCGCCCGGAGGACATCCATCTTGAAGACCAGGACGTTCAAGAGCACCTGGAGAACGGTGTTGATAATAGTGCCTCCTCCCGGGGAGCCAAGAACAAGCCGGAGCTTCCCGTCCTGAAGGACCAGGGTTGGGGTCATACTGGAGAGCGGCCGCTTGTTGGGAGCGATGGCGTTCGCGTCGCCTTGCACGAGGCCGTACAGGTTGGGCGCGCCCGGCTTGGAGGCAAAGTCGTCCATCTCATCGTTCAAGAGGAAACCCGCGCCCTCCACCGTGACTCCACTTCCATAGCCGTTATTCAGGGTGTAGGTGTTCGCCACCGCGTTCCCCTCAGCGTCCACAACGGAGTAGTGAGTGGTCTGGGGACCTTCAAACGCCTGCGGATTGCCCGCCTGGATAGGGGCATCCGGCTTGGAATGCAGGATCTCCGCGCGCAGCTTCGTCGCATAGTCTTGACTCACGAGGCGGGCAACCGGCACCGAGACGAAGTCGGCATCCCCCAGGTAAGCAGCGCGGTCGGCGTAAGCGTGACGCATGGCCTCGGTGATGAAATGCATGGATTGGAACGAATCCGGCACTCCCAGTTCAAGGGGCTCGAGGATATTAAGCATCTCAATCAACCCCACGCCTCCGGAACTCGGCGGGGGAACACTCAGAACCTCGTAACCGCGAAAGTGACCAACCAGTGGCTGGCGCAGCGTCGGCTGGTAATGGGCCAAGTCCTGCTTGGTGATGAGGCCACGGTACTTGCCCATGGTGGTGACGATAGCCTGCGCCACGCGCCCCGCATAAAAGCCATTCGCCCCCCGACGAGCGACCGCCTCAAGCGTTCGAGCCAGATTCGGCTGCTTGAAAACCTCGCCAGGCTCGTACAGGCGTCCATCCCGGAGGAAAATTCGGCGTGAAGCATCGAACCTCGAGAGGAGGTCCCGGTCCAGGCGGAGCGATTCGCTGAGGTCGTAGCTGACCGCGAAACCATGCTTGGCGAGGCGTATCGCGGGCGCCATCACGCGGGCCAGCCCAAGTCTCCCATATTTCTGCTCGGCCAGCGCCAGACCGGCCACCGTGCCAGGAACCCCGGCCGACAAAGCTCCAACCGTACTGGCGCCCGGAATGAGTTCCCCACTGGAATTGACGTACATGTTTCGGGAAGCCGCAGCCGGCGCCGCCTCACGGTAGTCCACTACCACGGCTTCGCCACTCGCCAAGCGGATCAACATAAATCCGCCCCCGCCGATATTCCCCGCCGCCGGATAAGTGACCGCGAGGGCAAACCCAACCGCCACCGCAGCGTCTACGGCGTTGCCACCAGCGCGAAGGATTTGGACCCCCACATCGGATGCCAAAGCCTCGCTCGACGCCACCATCCCATGCCGCGCGGCCACAGGACTGAAAGACAGTGCGGAGAGCGTGAAGGTCAATAAAACAAGGGGCGGGAAGAGCTTTTTTTGCCAACTGAAATACACAGTGCCTCGGCCGGAATTGCTGGACAATGCGAATGAGCGTTCGCCGCTCGTTGACCTTCGTGAATACGTCTGGCGGAACGCCGTCAAGCACCTTACTCTATGGGAAACCACCGCGAGGCGTCAAGGCGAAGGAATGTCAGGCAGTGGGTCAATTTGATGTAGAGGCGGCTTTACGCCGCCATTTGGCGAGGTAAACTCGCCGCTACTTCTGCCTCCCGCGCCCCGGAGTCGTCCAGAACAGCGTTCCGACCCAAGCCCTGCGGAAGGGCGATCAGTCTTACCTTTGCTCGTCGGGTTTCGCCACCGGGAGTGCTGGTAGTGGGTCAATTTGATGTAGAGGCGGCTTTACGCCGCCATTTGGCGATCCCGCAGACGCGGGATCGCCGCTACAGCATCAAATTGACCCACTACCGGAGTGCTCATTCTTTCGGTTCAATGCGATTTTTCATCTCTTTGCGGATCAGGTCAGGATTATCAAGTGGTTCGCCGGGCTTGGCCTCGAGGCCCGGTTCCTTTAGCTTCGCCGGATCGAAAATCCGCGTGTCTGAAGGTAAGGCGGTGTACGGCGTGAAGTCCGGAGTGTTTGTAAACATGTCAGAGAGGTCGGAAGCTGCGGCGTCGTATTGATTGATGAAAGGCATGGCAAGAATCAAGTCGATGGTCTTGATAATGCTCGCCATGCTGGTATGGAGGTGTGCGACACCCGGCTTCGCATAAGGGCTGATCGTCAGCAACAGGCTGCGGTGAGCATCCACGTGGTCCTGGCCGTCCTGCGCGTCGTCTTCGGTCACGAAGATGGCCATGTCTTTCCAGAAAGGGCTGTGAGAGAACAACTCCACCAGCTTGCCCAGCGCCAAGTCGTTATCCGCCACGTAGGAAGCGCGATAGGGAAATCCATCCTGAGGGCGCGGGTCGGAGGTATGATCGTTAGGGAGCCAGATGTAGATGAATTGTGGCAGAGGTTTCTTGCCGCTTACGAATTCATCGAATTCTTTCCTGAACTGGGCGAAGCGATACTGGTCGGAGATGTTGGTATTGAAGGTTGGATAGTCATGCGAGGTGTTATCGAACAGGACCTTCGGCATTGGCACATTCACGGATTGCCGCGCGCCGGTGGGATACTCACCCGTACTTTCGTCGTCGCCCGGCAATTCCAGTCCTTCGCCATAATTGCGGAAGGTAAGATGAGCCCGCGCCAGGTTTTCCCACAGCGAACCGTTTTCAAGGTAAGTCTCGGGAATTGGGCCTGAGGCCCCGATGTCCAGGCGACCTGGGGCGTCCTGGTCGGGCACGAAATCAAACTTGCCGCCGTAGGCGGCGGGCCAAGCCGTTTCTAAGAGTTCATTTGGGTAGTTGCCTACCAGCCAGTGATGGCCGTCCACCGAGACGTCCGAATCCACGTAGAAGTTGTCGCTGAACGCAAAGCGCTTAGCCAGGGCATGTTGGTTGGGCGTGACCTTCACGTGCTCGAGCGCAGGCTCATCCTCTCCCTTGACGGTAGCGTCAATCCCCCAGCGAGCCAGCGTGGCGTCGCGCTCCGCGTCGGCGCCGCCCAGGTCGCCGAACACTTCGTCAAAGGTCCGGTTCTCTTTAGTGATGAAAACCACATGGCGGATCTTCGAGCTGGGTGAGCCGGGGAAGGGAACAGGGAAGTCCGCGGAATGCTTGGACGCTGGCGCCTGTGCCTGCGCCAGGAAACTTGGAATAAAGCCGTTGTTCCTCATCACCTGGAGGGTGAGGGGGCGCAACTCGTAGTCTTTCGGGATCGTCACGATTGAAACCGTCCCCTTGGTGATGTCGCCGACGTAAGCTCCCTCTGGGCCGAGTTGAAAATCTCTCCCCCCATTGGGGCCTGCGCCAAAGCCCTTGGCATTGGCCACAAAGAGCGTCTTGCCGTCA
>JBEKUR010000295.1:0-6643 GCA_049514855.1 Terriglobia bacterium | reverse complement strand
ACGTCCTTCACGCTGGGCGGCAACAACCAAGCTTGATCCGGTTCGTAGGGCAGAAATCTCATCGTGGGCCTCCTCGCCCCCTTTCTCTGCACGTCTACAACCGCGAGTTATCACACAGACTCCCTAGGGGAGAGGGTGGACCGCGACCGGCGCTGTCACCAGCCGGCGCGGGCCGGGTGAGGGGTTGGTTGCGGGGTACGAACGGTGGCCCAGGTCCCGCTCTCCGGACGTGCGGCTCCTCCCAGCGTGAGTGAAAGCCGCGCACGCGTAACACCTGCCTGCTCCTGTCACCACAAATGAGCAATACTGTGGCAGCTTAGACTCAACCAGGAGACTTCTGGTGTACGCATTCAAGCGGTCATTTGCTCTCGGCTTACTCGCGCTTCTCCTCGCTGTTCCCGCCTTCCCGCAGGAGGGCGGCGCACCCGCGAAGGGAGATAACTTATATTCCGCAGCTTTGTTTGCCAGCATAGTGGAAATGGAGAAGTCCTGTGGCTACATCGACGACAGCATTGGCGGCAGCCGAGTCCGTACGGACTACCGTCACACGCTGGTTGAAAAGGACCCCGAAATCACGGACCGCTTGCCATCGCAACTTGGGGATTATCGCGTCGAGTACCTGGACAAGCGAGCGCAGATTGACAGATACAAGAAACTGAGAAAGGCATTTCCTATCCTCAGGATTCATCCCATGCAAAACGAAGGCGCACGATTGGAGTTAGAAGTTTCCGTCTCCTACTTGACGCATCAGAAGCGGAGGTGGTTATACGGAGTCTCGGATTGGAGCGATGTTGAATTTCAGTATGACTGCGGGAAGCAGAAGTTTGTCGTTTCTGCCGTGAAACTCGGCGGGATCTGACGCATTTGAGTGTTACATTCTTCCCCCTCCCCCGCCAGGCGGGGGAGGGGGCGGAGGGAGAGGGGCGCGGCCAGCTTCGCGCGGATTTGGTTTGGGCACAGGAGTGACGAGCGGTGGGCCGGCGTTTGCCTCTAAGGGCTGGCAAGGGTGACATTTTGACCGAAATGCGCCCTCCTCCGACCGCAGCCCCAACTTGGATGAAACGACCTACCACGAAATTTGCACCCCATCACCGAATGTGGTGCTGCTAGTCTCCTTCGGGCACCGCGAAGCGGTAGCCGACCCAGGGTTCGGTCAACAGATAACGGGGCTTGGAAGGCTGGGGCTCGATCTTCTTGCGCAACTGATTGATGAATACGCGCAGGTATTCCACCTGATCTCCGTAGTCGGGGCCCCAGGCGGCTTGCAGCAATTCGCGGTGTGGGAGGGCCTTGTTGCGGTGGGTGACGAGGTAATGGAGGAGGTCAAATTCCTTGGGCGTCAGTCGCGCCTGACGGCCACGCGCCACCACCGTTCGCTGGGCAAAATCGATGGTGAGATCCTGCAACTCAAAAGTCAGTGGCAGCTCATCGGCGCTGGGGGCGCGGCGGCGCAAATTAGCGCGAATCCGGGCGAGGAGTTCCTGGATCCCGAAAGGTTTGACCACATAATCGTCGGCGCCGGAATCGAGCGCGCGCACCTTGTCGCGTTCGTTGTTCCGCACCGAGAGCATGATGATGGGGACGTCACAGGATTCGCGTATTTCGCGGCACACCTCGAACCCACTCATGCCCGGCAGGTTGATGTCAATTATCAGCAGGTCCGGCATCTCTTCCCTGATCATCTCGAGGGCTTCTTCACCGCGACGCGCCTCGCGCACCACGAAGCCGCTGGCCACCAGGGTAGTCCGCAGCACGCGGCGGATCTGCGCCTCATCATCGAGGATCAAGACCCTGCCCGAGCTCATCAGACTCTGGCCCTTTCCGCCGACAGCGGCAGGTTGAAGTGGAACACCGACCCGCTTCCAACCTGGCTAGTGACTCCCATGGTCCCGCCGTGGGCCTCGACAATCGCCTTGCAGATGGCGAGTCCCATGCCGGTGCCCTGCACGCCGTAACGCTGATCCCTGCCTCGGTAGAACTTGTCGAAGATAAGGGCCTGTTCGAAGCTGTCAATCCCCGCTCCGCGATCGGCCACGCTGGTGACGAGAAAGCGGCCGGATACTTCGCTGCTGATGACGATAGGAGTTCCGGGCGGGGAATACTTCACCGCATTATCGAGGAGCTGCGTCAGAACTTCCCGGATGCGGGCCGGATCCATCGGCACCGGGGGCAGGCTCTCCGGCAGGCGGACATCGACGGTATGATTCGCCAAGATGTTTTTCGAGGCCTCGATCGCCGCATCGATCACCTCGCGGAGGGCGTGGGGTTCGATCTCGAGCTCGATCTCCCCGGCGTCGAGGCGGGCCATCTCGAGCGCTTCCTCGATCAGGTGATTCAAGTGGTCACTCTCCTCGTTGATGATGGAGAAGAGCTCCCGCCGCTGGGGGTCACTCAGTTCGGGTTGCGTCAGAAGACTGGTGACTGAAGCCTTGATCGCCGTGAGCGGGGTTCGAAGTTCGTGCGTAACCGAATCCAGAAGGGCTGAGCGAAGGCGTTCCTCCTGCCGGGCGGCCTCGGCCTTGCCCAGCGCCTCGATGGCGGTGACTCGCTCGACGGCAATGGCTATGAGCGTCCCGAGGGCTTCAAGCGTCTCGCGCGCCAGAACGACGCCGGAAATGCCAAGACTCCCTACCGGTCGTACGCCCATCCGCACCGGCACATAACAAAGTTGCCGATCCCCCTCTACTACCGGTTCTCCGCGCGCCATGACGGCCTTGAGCTGATCGCCATCCAACTCCCGAAAATCCCTTCCCGAGCGGTAGATGGCCTCCCTGCTGGTCAGGTACAAAGCCGCGTCCTGAACTTCGAACGATTCCACGATGTGCCTTGGGATGGCGTTCAGCAATTCCACCACGCCTCCCGCCACCAGCATTTGTTGCGTGAAGGCATACAGACGTTCAATTTCCTGCCGGCGACGGTTGGCGTCACGGGCCCGCTGGCGCGCTTGTTCGGAAAGGCGGCTGGCGGTGATTGCCGTAATCAGGAAGGCGGTGAGCGCGACCCAGTTCTGAGGGTCGGCGATGGTCAAGGCGCCGAGGGGCGGAAGAAAGTAATAATTGAAGGTGAGGGTGGCCAGCAGCGACATGAAAATGGAAACCCTGAGGCCCCAGAAGGCGGAAACATAGAGAATCGCCAACAAAAAGATAAGCGCCACGCTGGTGGCGTTGGCCGGCACCACGTAGCGGAAGACGAGAACTATGGCCAGAACCATGCCGGCAGCGGCAGCGAAGCGCAGGATTTGCCATCGAGAGAGTTTCAACACCGATGGTATTATAGCGGATGTCGCCCGCGTTTTCGCCATGAAGGGCGGATGGGCAAATGATCAGAAGTCCCGAACAATGGCTCGAGAAGGCTTCGCCTCCCGAAAAAAAGGAGGGCGTACTGAAAGTTCTGCTCGGATACGCCCCCGGGGTGGGGAAGACTTACACCATGCTCAGCGAGGCGAACAGACGACGCCGCCGCGGGCAAGACGTGGTTGTCGGAATTGTGGAAACACATGGGCGGAAACCCATCGAGGACCTGGCTTCCACACTCGAGCAAATTCCCAAGCGCCCGCTCAACTATAAAGGGATCACGTTCGAGGAAATGGATGTCGATGCGATTCTTGCCCGGCGGCCTGGAGTCGCGCTCGTGGATGAGCTGGCCCACACCAACATCGACGGGAGTAAGCACCGGAAGCGTTACGAAGACGTGATGGAACTCCTGGCGGCAAATATTGATGTGCTCTCCACCATGAACATTCAGCACATGGACAGCCTGGCGCCGCTGGTCCAATCCATCACCGGAATTCCGGTGCGCGAAACCGTGCCGGATTGGGTGCTGAAGCGCGCGGGCGAAGTGGTGATGATTGACCTGACCCCCGAGGCGCTGCAGAACCGCATGCGGCGGGGCGACATCTACCCGCTCGAAACCATCGAGAGGGCACTGGGTAACTTTTTCAGGCCGGGGAACTTGATTGCCCTGCGCGAGCTGGCGCTTCGCCAGGTGGCGGACGCGGTAGACCGCGACCTTGGCTCCTACCTCGTCACCAAGGAAATCAGCCGGAACTGGGGAGTGCGAGAGCGCATCGCTGTCTCCATCAGCTCGCATCCCAGCTCGCAGTACCTGATCGCCCGCGGAGCGCGCTTAGCTCGCGCCGTCGGCGCGGAACTCTACGTGGTTTACGTCGAGACGTCTGCGGACGCGAGCGAGGGAAAACTGCGCTCGCTGGCGGCCAATATTCGCTTCGCTGAAGAACTGGAAGCCAAGGTCGAGCGTCTGCGGGGAAATAGCGTGGGTGAAGCGGTGGCAGAGTTTGTAAAGGAAAGAAGGATTACCCAGGTGGTTTTTGGACATTCCGCCTCCCGCGGCTGGCGCAGGTATTTCTACCTTTCGGCGCTTAACCGCTTCCTTCGCCGCGCCCCCGCTGTGGACGTCCACATCGTCACCCAGGAGGGCGACTTGGAGACGTAAAGTGTCGCAGACGTTGAACGTTTCCTACCAAACCCTCACCGGGACGAACGGGGCCTAATCCCAAGTCCAACTCAGGTTTCTTGTATGACGCCGAGTTCCCCAAATTACCGGGCAGGTCACGCCGCCGGAGCGAGGGAACTGCGTTGCTAGAGGCGCTTCAGGTGGACTGAGCCGTCGCCGGTGTGGACGCTAAGGGTTGGGCCGCCCCCATTCAGCTTGCCGCGCAGTGACGAGTGGTCCAGCGAGCCCGAGACCGTGATGGGCAGATCGGAGGTTATCCGGCCATCGCCGGTGTGGACGTCGAGGTCCGCGGAAAAGCCCTCGGGGAGGCTTAGTTCCACGTTGCCGTCGCCGCTGCGCACGCTCCAGCCTGAGACCATCTGTGAACCTTGACTGATCTGGGCGTAAATCCTTCCGTCGCCCGTCCTCAGGTTCAGGGAATCGAAGCGCCCCTGGACGCGCATGTTGCCGTCGCCGGTGGTGGCATGCAACGCCCCCTCGAGTGAATCCGCCTCGATTTCGCCATCTTGAGTGGAAAGATTGATTTCACCCTTGAGGCCGCGGACAGATAAATTGCCGTCGCCGGAATGGATATCCATGCTGGCCTCCCGAGGAACTTTCAACTCGATTCTTGTGGACCGTGTATTGACGCCAATCACCCAATTCGTGCTCGGGATACGGACCTCCAATTCGACGCGATTTCCTGATTGAAAGTCCCGCACGCGCACTTGCTGAGTGTCCGAACTGCCCCATAAGCCGATGCGCACACCCTCCGAAACGACACGCGCCTGGATTTCTTTTCGCTCCCAGGCCTCCACCTGCACCCTGGCGTCGTTCGTCTCGACGCGCAGGTCCGCCTTGCCGTTCAACTCGAACGTCTTAGACCACTCCTCGGCCCAGACGGGAATGGCAAATATCGCCAGCAACAAAACAAAACCTCCCACGATTTTCCTCGGCATGTTTCCTCCTCAAGCTGGAATTGCCGATTTTCCCGCCGTGGCGGTCTGATGGACATTGGAAGGGGTTGCCACACCACTTCCGCAATCGACAATCGTCAATCGGCAATGAAAACCTGGTCTTTGGTCGCGGCCGTGCCGCGCTGTGGAGCTGAGACTGCTTGGTTTGCCTGGCTTGACATGGATCGACCAGCAGGTCATGGCTTCCCCTCGCTTGCCGCCTGGACGCGCTTCTCCCCTTGAGTTTACGCATGCCGCCGGGCAACGGTTCCACCCTTTACCAAGGTTAGACTCTCTTTTTCCACGCCGGTAAGCACTCTGAGGCGCCCCAACTGGCAGCTTGTCCAGAAGAAGGGGTAGGTAGTAGGTGGTATGTGGGAAAAGGCACCAGCCTCCACCTAGCGTAGCGTAGCTCCCGCCCTCAGGACTTGCGGCTTTTCAAGAGCCGGAGGCAAGGGGCAAAAGCAGGCGAGCGATTCAGAATTGAGAATTGCCCCAGCCCCCAGCCTCTAGCCCGTTCTTTCAGTGGGCAGTAAGGGCAGTCGGACTTGAATCAGATGAAGGCTGAAAGCTGATAGCTGAGGGCTGAAAGCTGACCCGCCCTGGCGGGACTACTGACAGGCATGAAGCCATGGGTCGTTTGTTTGATATAATGCCAGTCTGAGGAGAAGTTGGGCGGGGGGTTGGAAAATCCCGCCGGTACTTACAGGGAGCGATATTTAGAAGGGAGGGGTAGCAACTCGTGGTTCGAGACACACTGGTGTGCCTTCTTGCGGGTGGAGCGGGGGAGCGCCTTTACCCGCTGACCCGCGATCGCGCCAAACCCGCCGTCCCGTTTGGCGGGATGTATCGGATTGTGGACATTACCCTCTCGAACTGCATCAACTCGGACCTTCGCAGGATTTTTGTCGTTACCCAGTACAAGGCCCTCTCCCTTAATCGGCACTTGCGCGAGGGTTGGAGTATCTTCTCGGAAGAACTGGGTGAGTTCTTACAGGTTCTGCCCCCCATGAGGCGGGTGGGAGAACATTGGTACCAGGGAACTGCCGACGCCACCTACCAGAACCTCTACTCGCTCGGGAGCGAGCCCTGCAAGTATGTTCTGATCCTTTACGGCGACCACGTTTACAAGATGAATTACCAGTTGATGCTCCAGCAGCACGTCGAGGCCGGGGCGGACGTCACCATTGGCACCATCGAATCTGATCGCGCTACGGCCTCCCAGTTCGGGGTGG
>JBEKUR010000294.1:0-6674 GCA_049514855.1 Terriglobia bacterium | reverse complement strand
GCGCAGCAATCCGCACCCAATGTGCGGATCGACCTCGAGCAAGCGATCCAAATGGCGGTGGTCCATAATCACGCCTTGAAGGCGGCCCGGACACAGATCCAACAAAGCCAGGCAGAGGAGGTTACGGCGGCGATCCGACCGAACCCTGTCTTTACTTACGATGACCTGTACGTTCCCATTTTCAGCCCAAGCCAATTGAACTCGACGACGCTCAACAACGTCACGGAGTTTGACCTCGGAGTTAGCTACACGTTCGAGCGGGGGCACAAGCGCCAGGCTCGTATCCGGGCTGCCCGAGACCAGACAGCAGTGACAACCTCGCAGGTCAGCGACACCGAACGCGGATTGACGTTCAACGTGGCGCAGCAGTTTATAGGCATCCTCCTGGCCAAATCGAATCTTCAGCTCGCAACGCAGGATCTGGCCAGTTACCAGGAGACGCTGAATCTTAGCGCAGAGCGGTACAAAGCGGGAGCCATCAGTGAAGGCGACCTTCTGAAGATCAAGCTTCAATTGCTGCAGTTCCAGATGGACGTTTCCCAGGCGCAATTGGGTTTAGTCCAGGCCCTGGCGAGTCTCAGGGCGTTGTTGGGCTACGACGCGCTCCCGGAGGGTTACGACGTGATCGGAGAACTCGCTTACGCGCCCCTGAAGCTGAACCAAGAGGACCTGCAACTTAAGGCGCTTCAGTTGCGGCCGGACTTCATCGCTGCACAACAGGGTGTTACCGCCGCACAGAGCCAGTACTCGCTGGCAAAAGCCAACGGCAAGCGCGACCTGACCACCACATTCGACTATACGCACGTTTCAGAACTGAATAACGCCGGCCTGACTTTCAACATTGAAATTCCGATCTTTAACCGAAATCAGGGTGAGATAGCGCGTACCAATTACGCCATTGCCCAGGCCCAGGAAACCAGGACGGCGGTCGAAGAAACTGTGATGACGGACGTGGCTAACGCTTATCAGGCATTCAAGATCGGTGACCAAGTGGTGCAACTGTACCTCTCCGGCTATCTGAAGCAGGCGGAGGATTCGCGTGACATCAGTGAATACGCCTACAAGCGCGGAGCTGCCAGCCTGTTGGATTTCCTGGATGCCGAGCGGAGCTACCGCGCCACCCAATTGGCCTACCGCCAGGCCTTAGCCACTTACATGCTTGCCTTCGAACAGTTGCGAGAAGTTGTAGGGACGAGGAAACTGCCATGAAACCAGCAGGCACCAAGATCCGGCTCAGCGGGGTATTTCCCGAGATGCCCGGCCATGGCGGAGAGGCTCATTGAGGGCCCATACAATACCGGACGCGCTTTTGGTCTCGGGTTATTTACCAAGGAGTTCAATCATGCGAAAAGTGTTCGTTATTGCCTGCATTCTAATAACACCCTGGGTCGCCTCTGCGCAAGAGAGTAACGACATGCAGGAGCGGCTGAAGGCTCTGGAGGAGCGGATACGTTCTCTGGAGGCGGAAGTCCAGTCGTTGAAGGGGGCTCAAGCCACGACGCAAGCCCCGGCGGCGCAGGCCACAGCTCCAGTTGCTCAAACACCCAGCCCGCCACCAGAGGTCCAATTGCCTACCGCTGTGCCGTTAACCCCTTCTGGCCCTCTGCCGGTTTACGGAGGAGCCAGCGCCGCCGCAAAGGCCCTGAACCCTGATGTCAGCGTGATTGGTGACTTCATAGGTGCGGCTGGGCACAACCCTGTCCAATCCATCCCCGCCTTCCAGATGCACGAGTCCGAGGTCGGGCTTCAAGCCATCATCGACCCCTATGCGAGGGGCGATTTCTTCTTGACCTTTGGCGAGCAGGGCGTGGGCCTCGAGGAGGGCTACATAACCTTTACGTCCCTGCCCGGTGGATTCGTCGCCAAGGTGGGCAAGATGCGGTCCAGTTTCGGTGTAGTCAACACGCTTCACAATCACGTGTTATCATGGATCGATCGTCCCCTCGTGACGGAGAACCTGGTGGGCGGCGAGGATGGTATCGACGACGCTGGAATCTCTATCAATCGCATTCTGCCGGCGCCCATGGGGATCTTTCTCGAGGCAACCGGACAGGTCTTCCGCGGGGATTCTGGAGACGTCTTCACCTCCAATCAACGCAGCGATGTAAGCACAGTTGGGCGGCTGCGTGGGTACCGCGACCTAACAGATTCCACAAACATCGACCTCGGTTTCTCTTATGCTCGTGGTCATAACGATCTGGGTAGCGCGTACCGGACAGAGCTCTTCGGAATGGATGCTACGTTCCGTTGGAAACCCCTGAGGCGCGCCATATATCACAATTTTCTCACCCGAACCGAACTTGTCTGGAGCCGCCGCGAGCAGTTTCCATCCATCCAGCGTGCGTTCGGTTTCTACACTTCATCAGATTACCGCCTAAACCGACGATGGACGGTGGGGGGGCGCTATGACCAGTCCGACCGGGCGCGCAATGCCAGCCTCACTGATAGCGGATTCTCGGGTGTTCTCACGTATTGGCCCAGCGAGTTCAGCCAGATCCGTGGTCAATATCGTTACACGCGTTACGCCGAAGGTCATGACGCCAACGAATTCCTTTTCCAGTTCTTGTTTGTACTCGGCGCGCACGGCGCCCATCCTTTCTAGGAGCGAACATGCGGCAACCGTTTTCCAGATTCGTCTTCAGCACTTTCTCTCTTATAGCGGCGCTGGCGTTCGTTGCCATTTATCCGTCTCCCATGGCCGCAGCATCCAAGCTCAAGGTGGTTACCGCCACAACCGACTTGGCTGCGTTGGCTGCGGAGGTCGGTGGGGAACGAATCAGCGTGGAATCTATTGCCCGCGGTTACCAAGACCCGCACTTCGTGGAAGCCAAGCCCAGCTTCCTGCTCAAATTGCGTCAGGCCGACCTACTCGTTACCGTCGGATTGCAACTGGAGATTGGATGGCTTCCGCCCTTGATAACTCAATCCGGAAATCCGCGGATTCAGGTGGGCGCCGCAGGATACCTTGACGCCTCGCAGTTTTCGGAAATCCTGGAAATACCCACCGGCGTCATCACCCGGGCTATGGGAGATGTTCATCCCCTGGGAAATCCTCACTATTGGCTTGACCCGGAGAATGGGCGGCGCGTCGCTCGCGGCATCCAGTTGAAGTTTGCCGAGATGAGGCCCGATGACGCCACTTACTTCGAGCAACGCTTCCAATCTTTCGCCCAGCGCCTCACGACGGCGGAGAGGACCTGGGATGAGGAGATGAAATCCTTTCATGGAAGCAAGGTGGTTACTTACCACCGTTCGTGGCCCAACTTCGCCAAGCGGTTTGATCTGGACGTCGTGGGCTACGTTGAGCCTCGTCCCGGCATCCCGCCCAGCCCCGGCCACACGGTTGAACTGATCCAAATGATGAAGCGGGAAAACGTGAAGACCATTCTGGTGGAGCCCTACTTCGATCTCAAGACTCCCAATAGTATCGCGCGCCAGACAGGAGCACAGGTGATCGTATTGATGCCTTCGGTGGGTGGCGAAAAAGAAGTCACCGATTACTTTAAGCTTTTCGATTACGATATAACCCTCCTGACGCAGGCACTCAAATCTGCACATTAAAGCCTTCGAGGAGGACGGATGGAAATTCTTCAGTTCTTGATCGCGCCGTTTGTGGCCAGCCTGATCCTGACCGGTATCCACGCCTATTTGGGGGTACACGTCGTTGAGCGGGGCGTTATCTTTGTCGACCTGGCGCTGGCTCAGATTGCGGCCCTGGGCGCGACGATCGCGATCCTGGTCGGTATGGACCCGCACGCTGGGGGCGCCTACTGGATCAGTCTGGGATTCACGTTTTTAGGGGCACTACTCTTCTCCCTGGTTCGGATGCGCCGCACGCACATTCCTCAGGAAGCATTTATCGGCATCGCCTATGCCGTTGCTTCGGCCGCCGCCATCCTGGCCATGAGCAAGGCTACGGGCGAGACGGAGCACTTGAAGGACATGCTGGTCGGAAACATCCTGGCGGTCTCTTGGCCGGAGGTTGGGCACACTGCACTGCTTTACGGTGCGATCGGCCTGTTCCATTTCGTCTTCCGCAATAACTTTCTCCTCATTTCAATGGACCCCCAGGCCGCCGAGGCAAAGGGGCTCTCCGTACGGCTTTGGGACTTCCTCTTCTACGCTTCGTTCGGTTTCGTCGTCACCTCCTCAGTGGCGATCGCGGGGGTTCTGCTGGTTTTCTGCTATTTGATCGTCCCTTCGGTGGGCGCTATGTTATTTGCGGACCGGATAGGTCCGCGCCTGGCTATTGGCTGGACGATGGGAACTTTGGTTTCCGCCCTGGGTGTTTTCCTTTCCGTCAAGCTGGATTTACCCACGGGCGCCACCATCGTGTGCACCTTTGGCGGAGTCTTGGCCGTGATGTTCTTGGTGCATGTGTTAGTCTCTCACGGACGCCAAGCTCGCGAACTAAGCGTAGTCCCTGACGGGGCTGTGGTCGAAACGAGAGACTCTGACGGCTGACAGGCAGCAAGGAGTGAGGCGAGTCCTTTGCCACCTGCTGGATATGGAACGCAGGGTTGTTCGGCCGATATGAGGGGCTGGCCCTCAAGCTGACTCACACTCCCTTCAGTGTGTCTTCCGTTCTGGGATTGCTGGTCCTGATGGGCGTTTCGGTTGAGACATCTGTAATCGATGTTTCCTACATCAATAAACTGCGTTTGCTGGGGAATGAAATCCGAATGGCAACCTTCGAGGCCTCCCTGGTTCGCCTCCGGCCCATCATGATGACAGCTCTGGTTGCCTGCCTCGGTCTTCTGCCCGCGGCGCTCTCGACAGGGATCGGCTCGGACTCGCAGAAACCTTTTGCCATCGTCATTGTCGCCGGCTTGATTTCCAGACTGTTTCTCGGGCGCATTGTGAGTCCGGTGCTGTATAAGATGGTTGCCCGCGAGGGTGACGTCCTGCAGGTTTAGCGGGGTTTTGACGAGGTCTCCCCGCCAAGGAATTGCTCTGCCTGCTTGCTCAATTCCTTTCCTGTTCCTGGATGTCTCCCCTGCACCTTAATCTCACATTTGCTGCTGATCCCACTCCCCCTGCTTTTCGAGTCTATATGCCATTCCTGACTTTGACGCAGCCGTAAAGAACGTATTTTGCAGTTTTCAAGAATTACGCCATGGAAATGCTGAGGGGAAGATTTGGTAGCGCTACCGGGAATCGAACCCGGGTTTTCAGATTGAGAATCTGACGTCCTAACCCCTAGACGATAGCGCCAAAGAGGCCACTCAACTTTTCTAGCATCGGCTGGAAAGGCTTGTCAAGCACTCAGCCTCTTTCTAAACCTCGAAACCAATCTTTCGCAATTCGTCTCGGTTCTTGCCGGCGCTGGGATCCGGGCCGCCGAGCGTTGAATTCCCGCCATCCAGTTCGACTACGACCCAGCCAGAGAATCGGACCGCGCGCAATGCCTGCACTACCGCAGCAAAATTCACTATCCCCAGCCCAATTTCACAAAAGGGAGGGCCCTTCCCGCCGACCAGATTGCGGTCTTGCCGGGCAACGGCCGCTATTTCTTTGCGCAAGTCCTTGAGGTGGAGAAAGCACAACCGTTCCCCGTAAGTACGAATGACCTCGGCAGGGTCCGAACCGCCAAGCGCCAGATGGGCGACATCGGGAATCAGCTTCACCCATCGCGGGTCGGTGGCTTCCAGCACGCGCCCTAATCCCTGGCGAGTCTCTCCAATAGTTCCGAAGTGCGGGTGGTAGCCCAGAGTCAATCCGAAGTCTTGCGCCACCTTCCCGAGTGTATTCATCCGTGACCCGAGGTTTTTTATATCCTCTGCTGAGTACTCTTTGGAGGGATTACCCTGGTCGGTTACCTGAAGGAAGGTCCCACCGAGGCGAGAGAAAAACTCCGCATAACTGCGTACCTCGACAGTCTCATTTCCTTGCCGCTCCGGAGCCAATCGCGCGGCCGAACAGGAGAGGGCTACGGGTTTCAACTTCAAAGAGGCTAGATGTTCCCCGAGTTGCTGCGCTTTTGTTGCCGGGTAAGCCTCGCGAACCCAGCCCAACAACTGCACGCCCCGGTAGCCGAAACGCGAGATGGTGTCGAGCCCATGGGTGAACTCCTCGCGAGGCCACGCGATGGTGGCGTACCCGACAGGATTCGGCAAGACATCCCTGGCGCCGGCGCGCAGCGTCGCGAGCGCCCCTGGTGCGACACTCAGACCTGCCAGGGTTCGCAGGAATTCCCTGCGCCCACGAGAGCCGATCGGAGTTTCTGCTTCGAGGTGTCCACTCATGATGCTTATCCTCCTCGATGATGCCTGCTCCCTGTCATTCTGAGGCCCCCGTTCTTTGGGGGCCGAAGAATCCCTGCAGTTTTCTTGAACGTCCGGCCAGTGAATGTTGCCTGCGAACTGCGGAGATCCTTCGTCGTCCGCCAATAAGAATGGCGGACTCCTTTCCAGAAACTCGACGCATTACTCGTTTCCATTGAGCAGCTTGGGCCGAGCCTGTCTGATCCGTCCTCGCCCCGCAACTAACCCCTCACCCGGCCCGCGACGGCTGGTGAAAGCGCCGTCGCGGTCCACCCTCTCCCCTTGAGTCTGTGTGATAACTCGCGGTTGTAGACGTGCAGAGAAAGGGGGCGAGGAGGCCCACGATGAGATTTCTGCCCTACGAACCGGATCAAGCTTGGTTGTTGCCGCCCAGCGTGAAGGACGTACTGG
>JBEKUR010000293.1:0-6695 GCA_049514855.1 Terriglobia bacterium | reverse complement strand
GGTTGCGAAAAAGAGGGATCTGCCGAGAGCTTCTGACGTGAGATTGCCACTTTGCCCCTGCCTTTTCGCGCACCAGAAACATGGCATGAAAGTTGATAGCTTCTTGTTCGTAGTCGGCAAATTTCACCAGCAAGACTTCTTCTTTGGCGGTTTCTCCCGAAAGCAGCGGGAACCAATGGGCCTTCTCTTTCCATCGAAGGTCGTAGTTGAGGTTTTGCGTGAGCAATATGCCTCCAGCTCGCAAGGCGCCTGCAATACCTTCTAAGGCTGCCAGCAACTGCCCCTCGCCCGAGATTCCCGGCAGGGCATTGCCCAAGCAGAAGGCTGCGTCGTGGGTGGGGCCGAGCTTCCCGGCTTGCTCCATCTTCAGGAGGCTTACGCTGGCTTCGCCGCCAGCCGCGGAGATGGCATCCGCCTCATGGTTGATTCGTTGCTGGGCAAATGCCACCGCGTCTTCATCGGCGTCGAAGCCAAGGACGCTGAAGCCCCTCTCGGCCAGCGCCGCGACATGCCCGCCCGTCCCACAGGCCGGCACAAGGACTCGCGGGCCGGCACTGCGGGCGAGTTCTTCCAGCAGCGGCATCTCGCGCGCCAGACGCTTCTCCCAATTAATGACCGCGTCGTAGTATTCCGCGAAGTTAGAAGGCATGGATCACCCTGGGTCGCGTTAGCGCGCGTCCTCCTGCTTCGGTCCGATAATCTGCTTTTGAGGTGATTCAGGAAGAGGCTTAAATACTACCGGGGTCGGATACTTCGGCTTGATTGGAAGGTCGCGCAAGTTCTTCTGTTCCTCTTTGGCCGGCACCAGGAAAGACACGATGTTGCCGGTATGCCGTTCTCGAGCGATGAATTGGAGCCCGGCGTTACGATGGAAGGATTCCGTGACGACGTCTTTGGTGAAATTCGGGAGAAGGACCTGGAATGCACCGCCTTCGTCTGGCGTCACTCGCGCCAGATGGAAGGTGGTTATTGGCCCGTCCGCGATACCGAAGAAATCATGCGCCCAGTAGGCCATGTAGGTGATTTCCACCTCGTAAGGCCGGGTGCGAAGAGGTTCCGGCAGCTCCACTCTACCGTTGAAGGTCATAGGAGGGAGGTCCTCACAGGAAACATCGGCGGTCTTCTCAGACTCAGATAACGAGGGAACAACGATAGTCACAATCTGGCACCCAGGCGCATATAAAATGACTTTGAGGGTTTCTGCGGCTTGATGATTCACAGATGTGCCGATCAGGTACGCGTTCTGCTCCGGCTCTGCCTTCAAGAAACTACCCTGGCCCCCAAAAGGTCCGGTTAAGAAGTATCTAACCTGCACCTGCTCCGAGCGAATTTCTGGTGGAAGCCGGATTTCGAACGGCGCCGGTTCTTCTTGCTGTCCCCGGCCTGCTTCACCAAAAAGTAGTGGCAAGCCTATCAACAAGAAGAAGGCAAGACCGCGACCTGTGGAGTGCATCATCGGCTGACCTCCTGCCGAACGCCGGGCTTGGCCTGCTTCCCGCGACGCGAGCCCATAGCCGGCTCGAGGGTTGTTCACGCCTTCACCTATTCTACCCTACAGGGCGACGTTCTTGGATTCACGCTGCTGTGCGGTCCACGGAACACTACTTCATGTCCGCAGGCACGGGAATCGTCACTTGTCCCGTGGCGGCCCACTCGGTGCCGCGTTGAAGGGTCAAGATGAAACCGGAACTCTGCATGGCCTTCACGTCATGCCCCAGGGCAGTCTGGAATACCCGGCCTGCTCCGTAGGGAAGTGTCCAGATGAGGGGCTCATCCTTTCCTGTCCCGCAACCCTCGCCGGGTTTGTGGCAATTGTTAGGGTCATCGAACGCGGAGGCGAGGAGGTGAATGTTGGGCTCGAGTGAGAGGCGATGATAAAGCTCGTCTGTTTCGGCAAAAGAAGCGGGCATTCCCTTGGTGATGGGATGGTCGCGGTCAACGATGCTCACGGTGTAAGCGTGATAAGGGGCATGTCCAGCCGTCTCGCGCCACGTGCCACCCACCAGCTTGTCGAATTCCTGCCAGCCCCAGAAGGCATTGTTGGAAGCGTGGTAGGAAACAAGGCCCTTGCCATTTCTCACAAAGTCGAGCAGCGCCTGGCGCGCGCCCTCGTCCCACCAGGGGCCCGAATTCTTCCAGTCGTTGTAGTTGAGCAGCAGAACATCATAAGGTGAAAAGGTTTGGAGCGTGTTTCCACGGACTTCTTCGTTAACGTGAATGTCGAACTTCCCCGTGCGCTCCAGGATCTCGCGGAGGACCGGAGTTGTAGCGTGCCAGTCGTGATTCGAAACGCCCGTCAAAATCAGGACCTTGGTCTTGGGTGGCGCCTGAGCGGGCAGGGGAGTGAGACATGCAAAGAGCAAAAGAAATGCCATTAGGATGCGAGACATGTGAAAGAGACCTCCGGGTAGGCATTATAACCCTCGCAAGTCGTGGTCGTGCAGAGGATGTTGAAGAAAGCTATAGGCTCGTCATTCTGACCACGGATCCATTTCACACGGTGGCCCCTGGGGAGAGCTGAGCGTGTCCCACATCTTTCGCTGGACACAGCAGTTGGGCCTCTGACTTCTGCCCCTTTCCCGAAGAGATAGGATGGAAATTGGGTCTTTGCCCTCTCCCCAAGGGAGAGGTGCGAGTTTTGAAAGTTGGGCTGACTGCAGTACAAGGTCGGAACAGGCCTATGCGGCGTGAGACGGGACGGCAGGGGATTCCGCATCATGGACTTTGGACTGCGGATCCGCGCCAGGGCGGGCCTTTAATAATGATAGGGTCTCTTCGTTTGATTTAGCGATGGAGCGAAGCGAGGTGCCTATAGAGAAGAATTCAACCAGGAGACCAAGGGCGAACATCGGGCCGCCCACGACGAGCTGCCACAATCCCAGGGTTCGGGCGGGTTGTCCAATGCCGGCGGCAGCGTAGGTCATGCCGCCGAAGGCGGAAGCGGCCAACCCGGTGACGACCAAAATAACGGAACCTCTGACGTGATCCTCTTCTGGCATTACTTGACCCTCCTAGTTCGGATTGAAAATTTAAGATTCCAGAGATTTACACTGCGCGGCCCGGGAAAGGAGCTGTGTTTGAGCCACCTCACTTAGTCTTGATGTACTTGAGGCGCCGCCAGTCACCAGCGCGCTGAGTGATAATGTCGGCTAGCCTGCGGAGGGCCTCGGCTGCGCCAGCATGCCCGGCGTCACCTGCTTCCCACAATATCTCAATCCCCATGACAGCATCATGATAGTACCGCAAGAGGGCGGTTTTCGTAACCTCAATGCGCACCAGAAATCACAGCCGTTGCGGCGCCCAAGATGGCTGCTCCGCTTAGGGTAATGAGGCCGGACCATTCCCGGGCGCTCTGAGAAACAGGTAACACGAATTCTACAACCATAATACTGTAGAATGGGAATGTGCTATGCTGACGAGCCGATTTCTATGCATATTCCCGATGGCTATCTAAGTCCGGCGACCTGCGCGGCCCTGTACGCAACCTCCGCGCCGTTCTGGTACGTGGCGTTGCGCCGGTTGAAGCGACTGCTTACCACAAGGCTTATTCCGCTGCTTTCGGTGTTTGCCGCATTTTCCTTCCTGGTGATGATGATTAACCTGCCGCTGCCCGGCGGCACCACCGGGCACGCCCTGGGCGTCGCCATCGCTTCCATAGTCCTCGGCCCGTGGGCTTCCATCCTCGCCATTTCGATTGCTCTGCTGATCCAAGCTCTCTTCTTTGGGGACGGTGGCGTCACCACGCTGGGGGCCAACTGCTTTAACATGGCGATTGTCGGTTCCCTGGTAGCATACCTTGTTTACCGCCTTCTGGCCGGCCGGGCGGCCATAACGGCTCCTCGAAGAGTCGTCGCGGCAGCTTTGGCGGGCTACACCGCAATCAACGCAGCGGCGTTTTGTGCGGCCGTTGAGTTGGGTATTCAGCCGCTGCTTTTCCGAGACCCCAGCGGAGCGCCCTTGTATGCCCCGTACCCTTTGAGCATTGCCATTCCTGCCATGATGATTGGACACTTGAGCTTTGCCGGACTCGCCGAATTGGTCTTGTCAGGTGGCGTTGTGGCCTACTTCCAGCGCGCGAATCCCTCCTTACTGAAGCTCACAGCCCCGGGCGCAACTCAAGGCGATGAAGATCTCCGCCAAGTTACGGGGCGAGGCGCTTGGAGTACAATGAAACCCCTTTGGACCGCCCTGGCCCTGCTGTTGGCGTTGACTCCTCTGGGTATCTTAGCGGGCGGCGCTGCCTGGGGCGAGTGGGGGGCGCGCGATTTCTCCGATGCAGCGGCACGGCGGAGAATCGCGGCGGCATCCAGGAACCTGGCGCCGCCATCACAAGCACCCCAAGGATTGGGCCGCCTTTACTCCGTGTGGACTGCACCCTTTCCCCAGTACGCTCCTTCGTTCGTCCGGCGACCGGCTCTTGGCTACGTACTTTCCGCCATGTTCGGTTCCGGCATCATCATCCTGGGTTTCCTGATCGCCAGCTCGCTGTTCGCACACGGAGGCAGCTCACGAGAAGCAGGCTCGGTGAAGAGCCACACGGGAGAGTCCTGAGCATGTCGGCGGAAAAGTCCAGAGCGAGATTCTTCGCTCCGCTCCGCTGCGCTCAGAATGACAGCAGGGCACATGAGGATTGGGATGTCCCCACCCAGGATCGAGAGCCTCTTGTAGGTACCGGATGAATTTTGTTGAGCGGACCCTTTCAAGTCTTGTTAGCGCGATGGAGCGAGCTCTTTATGCGGAAGAACTTGCGAAGACCGACGGCTTGCTCCAGCGTCTTGACCCACGTATCAAATTGATCGGAATCCTGGCCCTGGTGATTGTGTCAGCGATGGCCCACAGACTCTGGGTTATCGGCGCGGTTTTCGCGGTCGCGGTGAGCATGGCAGTAATGTCTCGCGTCTCTCTTGGAATCCTGGCCAAGCGGGTCTGGGTTGCAATCCTTTTGTTTACCGGAGTCATCGCGCTGCCCGCTCCATTTATTGTCCCCGGCCGCGAGGTGTTGCGCCTTCCACTACTCGATTGGCCGGTCACAGCTCAGGGGCTGGCCAGCGCGTGCTACCTCGTGGCCCGAGTTGAAACCGCGGCAACGTTATCGGTCTTGCTGATACTTTGCACACCCTGGAGCCACGTGCTGAAGGCGCTTCGAGTGCTCAAAGTGCCCGTGGTCTTCGTCGTGATTCTGGGCATGACGTACCGCTATATTCTCTTGCTGCTTCAAACCGCCCACGATATGTTTGAGTCGCGCCGGAGCCGGATGGTGGGAAAGCTGGAGGGACCCGAACGCCGGCGAGTGGCCGCCTCGAGCGCAGGAGTTCTGATGTCCAAGAGCCTTCAACTCAGCGGCGAGGTTTACAGTGCCATGCTCTCGAGAGGCTTTCGAGGCGAAGTGTATGTGCTGGATGACTTCCAGACATCAACGATTGATTGGATCATGCTGGCCGTATTTGTGGTGCTGGCTTCGGGTGCATTCTATTTCGGGCGATAAGGGCAGAACAGTGTCATTCCGAGCGCAGCGAGGAATCCCGCTCCGAGTCCTTTCCCAACAGACCAGAGCAAGATTCCTCGCTGCGCTCGGAATGACACCCCTTAAAGAGAGGGCAAAGACCCAACCGGCATTAGGGAGATCTGAATGTCAGTTCCGGTTTTCGAGGTCCGAGACGTCACTTTTCGCTACCACAAGGTGACAGCGCTCGACGGCCTAAACCTCACCATCAAAGCGGGTAAGCGGGTGACTCTGCTGGGAGCCAACGGGTCGGGCAAGTCAACCCTGCTGCGCATTCTGGACGGTCTGGCCTTCCCTGAAAAAGGCAGTGTTCTGTTCTGCGGCGAGTCACTCACCGAGGATCGTTTACAGGATCTTGAATTCGGTTACCGGTTTCGCCGCCGGGTAGGACTGGTATTCCAGAATCCCGATGTGCAGCTTTTTTCCCCGACGGTTTTTGATGAAGTGGCCTTTGGCCCATTGCAGCTTCAATGGCCCAAGGAGGAGGTGCGCAGTCAGGTTGCCCAAATGCTCGAGGTGATGAAGATAACCCACCTTAAAGACCGCTCACCCCATCATTTGTCGACGGGCGAAAAGAAACGGGTAACGCTGGCGTCGGTGCTGGTGCTTGACCCCGAAGTGCTCCTGCTCGACGAGCCTACGGCGGCGCTGGACCCGAAGAGTGCAAGCCAAATGATCGATTTCCTAGTGGGCTGGCGTGGGGGAGTCAAGACCGTGATCACGACCACACACCACCTGGATATTGTCGAGGATATTGCGGATTACTGTTATGTTTTCCAGACGGGCCGTGTTGTCGCAGAAGGGGAGCCCGCGGAGGTGTTGCGGGAGACGGCCTTGCTGGAGCGGACCAACCTTATCCATGTTCATCGCCACCTCCACCCCTCGGGCGAAGTTCACTCGCACCCCCATATCCATCCCCACAAGCATTGACCCTGAAATCGCAAGTTCGAGTTGCAGTGTGTCGTGGGAACAATGCGCGTACTCGGTCCTTGTCATCCTGAGCATGTATAGCCGAAGACCGCTATCCGTGGTATCAGAAACGGAGCGCATCGCAAAGCGGGTCTACCCTCTCCCAAGGAGTCTGTGTGGCAACTGAGGGGTGAGAGGGCCAAGAAGTTGGTTGGATCGGTTGGCATCATGATATTTCTACGAATCTCTCGCGTCGCAGCTCTGCGAAGGGAGCTGCGATTCA
>JBEKUR010000292.1:0-6714 GCA_049514855.1 Terriglobia bacterium | reverse complement strand
CGAAGCTCGTCGGCTTCCTCGACCCTCTCGACCGGGAATTTTTTGAGACGTTCACCACTGTTCCCGGTGTAGGATTCATGCGGGCGCTGAAGTGCCTGGTGCGGCCGCTGAACGAAATCGCCCTGGCCATCGAGCGCGGCGACACAAATTTCCTGAAGGGGCTGCCTTTTATCGGCGCCAAAACCGCAGAGCGCATAGTGACCGAGTTGCGCGGTAAAATGGCAAAGTTCGCGCTGGCTCGAACCGAAGAGCCGCTTTCCGTGGAGCAGGAGTCCGGCGCCGAACTCAAGCAGGAGGCGCTCCAAGTCCTTGAACAGTTGGAATACTCACGCTCGGAAGCCCAGCGGATGGTGGATGAAATCTTCTCCAGGCACAAGAACCTGAAGACCACCGAAGATTTCTTGCGCCGGGTGTTTGAACAATTGCACCCTGGGAACGAGAGTTGACAGCTCTCTGGAGTGCGGTCCCGCATTGCGGGACCGCTTTCCTAGGGATGTCATTCCGAGCGCAGCGAGGAATCTCGCTCTGCATTGAGCTCAAGGGGATTGGCGGAAAAAGAATCAGAGCGAGATTCCTCGCTGCGCTCGGAATGACAGTGGGAGAGAGCGCCTGAAACCTGACACCTGAGACCTGACACCTGTTGCTATGCCTAGAGAACGCCTGGTATCGCCGGACCTGATATCGAAAGAAGAGGAAAGCTTTAACCGCAGCCTTCGTCCGCCCACGCTCAAGGAGTATGTGGGTCAGAGGAAGGTGGTGGAGAAACTCACCATCGCCTTGCAGGCCGCCGGGCAGCGCAACGAGCCTCTCGAGCACGCCCTGTTTTACGGACCGCCAGGGCTTGGCAAAACCACCCTTGCCTATATCATCGCCAACCATATGGGCTCGAAGATCACGACGACCTCCGGCCCGGCGCTCGAACGCACCGGCGACCTCATGGGCATTCTCACCAACCTGGCTGAGGGAGACATCCTGTTTATCGACGAAATCCATCGCCTGCCGGTGAACATCGAAGAATTCCTCTACCCTGCCATGGAAGACTTCAAAGTAGATTTTGTGGTGGACAAGGGAATGTTCGCCAAGACCATCAATATTCCCCTGAAGAAGTTCACCCTGATCGGCGCCACGACGCGCGCGGGAAGCCTCTCCGCGCCTTTGCGGAACCGCTTCGGCCTCTTCTACCACCTGGAGTTTTATGCTGTCGATGAGCTTCGCCAGATCATTATGCGGTCGGCGCGCATCCTGGCAGCGCAGATCGAGGATTCGGGGGCCTCAGAGGTGGCGCGCCGGGCGCGAGGAACCCCGCGCATCGCCAACCGTTTGCTGCGCCGGGTGCGCGACTTCGCGGAAGTCAAGGCTACCGGCATCATAACTCCCCAGGTGGCTTGTGATGCTCTGAAACTGGAAGGGGTGGACGACGAGGGGCTGGATGATCTCGACCGCAACTTCCTCTCCACTATCATTCGCGTCTACAATGGCGGGCCCGTCGGGGTCGAAGCGCTTTCCGCCACCCTCAATGAAGAAGTGGATACCCTGGTGGACATGGTGGAGCCTTACCTGCTCCAGCAGGGTTTTATCAGCCGCACCAAAGCGGGCCGCAAGGCCAATGAGCCGGCTTATAAGCACCTGAAGCTGAAGCCACCGGCCAGAGTTCCGCCATCACTGTTTGAATGAGCGGGGAATGATGAACCGGGGCCGGTAGAAACCAGCGTTGTCATTCCGAGCGAAGCGAGGAATCTCGCCCCGGAAACAAAGGCAGTGCGAGATTCCTCGCTTCGCTCGGAATGACATGTCGTTGTTCGTGACATGTCGTGGGAGATTCAGAATTGAGTGAACTCCAAACCCCGAGTCCAATACCGAACGTTCCATATCCGGCGAAGCGGGTGTTTCTATCATTTGGCTCGAACGTGGGCGACCGGGTGGCCAACATTCGCAAAGCGCTCGAGCGATTGCCCGGAGTGGGGGTTGAAATCAGGCGGGTTTCGTCCTTTTACAGGACTGAACCGGTCGACTTCCGGCCGCAAGCATGGTTCGTGAACTGCGTGGCGGAAGCGGAGACCCGCCTTATGCCCATGCAACTTCTCAAGGCGGTGAAGCTCGTCGAACGCGCCCTGGGCCGTCGCCCCAGCGTTGCCAAACGTCCCCGGCCGATCGATATCGATATCCTGCTTTACGAGAGCGTGGTAGTGCGCTCGGCGGTGTTAAATATTCCCCACGAGCGCATGACGGAGCGACGATTCGTCTTGCTTCCGCTTCGCGAGCTTGCTGGGAGCCTCCGACACCCCATTACCAAGCGGACCGTCTATGAAATGCTTCAGGAAGCCGGTGACACAAGTCAGGTGGTGCGATTGAACCGGGAAAGCTGAGGTGCCAAAAAGTGGTCACTCCTTCTGCTTACGACTCGCCGCACTTCATTGCCGTCGAAGGTCCGATTCGTGTGGGCAAGACCACGTTGGCAAACATTCTTGCCGAGCGCCTCCACGCGGTCCAAGTTTACGATGCCGAGGATAATCCCTTCCTGGAAGCGTTTTATGAGGACAAGCCCGGCGCTGGTTTTCAGGCCCAGTTCTACTTTCTTATGAAGCGCTACAGACAACTTTGTGACCTGGACCTGGCCGCTAACATCAATCGCGTTGTGGTGAGCGATTACATCTTCGAGAAGGATAAGATCTTCGCCTACCTCAACCTTAACGACATCGAACTCCAAGTCTATGACCAATACTATGGAATGTTGGCAGAGCAGGTCCCCATCCCCGATTTGGTGATATACCTACAGGCGAAGCTGGAGACGCTGAAGAAGCGCATTGTGAAGAAGAATGTGGCGTTCGAGGACCGGATCTCCAACGAGTACCTCGAGGCGGTGGTGAATGCTTACGAGCACTTCTTCTTTCATTACAAGTCCAGTGACCTGCTGGTGATTGATACGTCCGAGATCGACTTTGTCGACCGGAGCGAGCATTTGCAGGAGCTCCTGAAGCGACTGAGCCAGCCGGTCAAGGGCACGCAGTATTTTCTGCCACTTGGATCCGCGCCCGCGGACTGAGTTGGAATGGGGATCCACGCGAGCCGCCGGTCATTCTCATTGCCGATTGCTGATTGGCGATTGACGATTGACGATTGACGATTGAAAAAGCGGCGTGGCAACTCCTTCCAATGTCCATCAGCCCGCCACGGCGGGGCAATCGGCAATCGAAAATCGGCAATCGTAGATGGCAGGCCGGGCGCGCGTTTCATTGCGGATGCTCAGTACGACCTCGTAAGAGGTCTAGGGCGTGGGGTAGAAGCTCGATAATGCTCTCGAGCGACTGGCAGGCGCCGCGTGGGCTGCCGGGCAGATTCACGATAAGCTTGTGGTTCCTTGCTCCCACAATCCCTCGGGAGAGCGCCGCCCTGGGAGTCTTCTTCACGCCTTCGGCCCGCATCAGTTCCGCAAGACCCGGGATTTCCTTATCGACGACCGCGCGCGTAGCCTCCGGGGTGACGTCGCGCGCTCCAAGCCCAGTGCCGCCGGAGGTGAAGACGGCATCACAATCATCACCGTCCGTCCAGGCCAGAAGCGTGTCGCGAATGCGGTCCACATCGTCAGGCAGGACCTCGAGCGCCTGGACCAGCCAGCCTCGCTTTTCAAGCAACTCGCGAACTGCCGGGCCCGACCGGTCCTCCCGGCCGCCCACCGCTGCGGCATCACTCAGCACGAGAATTCTTGCGCGAAGGGACATAAGAAGCTTTCAGCCGTCAGCTTTCAGCTATCAGCTTTCAGGTATCGAATCCCGCCCTGCTTTAGAGGAAGGAATCAGAGCGAGATTCCTCGCTGCGCTCGGAATGACACCGGGGCGCGGGGAGGGCTACGGGCTTAATCGGGCCACGAGGGTAACTGGCTACCAGATATCAGCAAGAACATCCCCCTTGTTACTAAGGACTGACGGCTGATAGCTTACCGAGTGAAGCCTTCAGCCGTCAGCTATCAGCTATCAGCAAGAACAGCACACTTTTCTGCTGAGTGCTGACGCTGACAGTCTTACGGCATCCTCCTGACTGAAACTGTCAGCCATCTACTGGAAGCTGTCTGCTGATAGCTGACGGCTGAGAGCTGATAGCTACTTGGCCCGGTAAGTGCCGCTCTTCCCGCCACTCTTTTCCAGCAGCTTGATGTTTGTGATCTCGATTCCCCGGTCGATGGCCTTGCACATGTCATAAACGGTGAGTGCAGCGACAGTCACCGCCGTGAGCGCTTCCATCTCGACCCCGGTCGTTCCAGTTGAGCTCACCGTGGAAGAAAGCTCCACGCCATTCTTGCAAAAATCCGCCTTCACATCAATATGAGTCAATAAAAGCGGGTGGCAAAGGGGGATCAATTCTGCGGTCCGCTTTGCGGCGGTGATGCCGGCAATACGCGCGATTTCAAGCGGGTTCCCTTTGGGATTTCGTTTCGCAGCGCGAAGAGCACGGGGACTCATTTTCACCAGCGCGCTCGCCGAAGCTTGGCGTACTGTGGCGGGTTTCGCAGACACATCCACCATGCGGATACGACCTGCTGAATCGTAATGTGTAAGATTCTTGCGCATGTTGCCCTTCGAACAGTGACGAGTGACGAGTGACGAGCAGAAGTGCAGGTGTCAGGTGTCAGGTTTCAGGTGTCAGTGAAGAGCAGGCGGAAAGCTTGCTACGCCCGACTTCTGACTACTGACTTCTCAGCTTCGGCTCGTCACTCGTCACTTGTCACTCGTCACTGCTCTTTCGGCTCGTCACTCGTCACTTGTCACTTGTCACTTGTCACTCATCACTGCTCTTCCGGCTCGTCACTCGTCACTCGTCCCTTGTCACTGCCCTTCCGTCATGACGTCAACCCAATCGCCCGCCGCCAACTCAGTCTGGTCGGGATGAATCACCAGAAAACAATTGGCCGCAGCAGTGCCAACCAAGTCCCCCGAGCCCTGCCAGTTGACGAGTTCCACAACCGGATCGCGGTTCTGAACCCAAACTCGCGCCGGCATAAACATGGTCAGGCCGGTCCTCTGGCGGCAGGGCTTGGCCAAGCGGGCTCGAAGGAGGACCGGCGGCTCGAACCCCGTTCCGCCCAACATGGCGATGGCCGGACGAACAAATAACTCAAAGGTGACGAAAGTGGAGACTGGATTACCCGGAAGACCAAAGAAAAACCGGTCGCGAACCCGGCCAAAAACCAATGGCTTTCCAGGACGGATCGCGGCTCCCTGGAAGAAGAACTCCGCTCCCAATTCGGCCAGGACTTCTTCCACCAGATCAAACTTACCCATCGACACGCCGCCGCTTAAAAGGAGCAAGTCTGAATCCAGCCCCCGTTCGATCATCTCTCGGAGGGCGTCCTTGCGGTCGGGAGCTATGCCAAGCCCTACGGGCACGCCACCTGCTGAAGTGACTTGGGCAGAAAGGGTTACGGCATTGCTGTTCCGAATCTGAAACCATTGCGGACGCTGCTCGACAGCCACCACCTCGTCGCCGGTAGGCAGAATGGCCACCTTCGGCTGCCGGTAAACCGCAACTCTTACCTTCCCCACGGCAGCCAGCAAGCCCATTTCAGCCGCCCGCAGCCGCCTTCCGCGCGCCAGAACGCACGCGCCCAGTACGGCTTCACTGCCCTGAAGCACCACGTTCTCCCATCGCTGCACGCTGCGCTGGATTTCGATATGCTCGCCCAAGGACCGCGTGTGCTCGACCATCACGACAGCGTCTGCGCCAACAGGTAAAGGAGCGCCAGTCATGATCGAGACGCACTGGCCGGGGTCCACTTTCCCGTCAAAATGTTGCCCGGCAGGAACTTCTTCCACGCACCGGAAGACAGCAGGCAGTGCGCTCAGGTCAGCAGCACGTAAGGCATAACCATCGCGAATGGCCCGGTGAAAAGGGGGCAGATCGCGGTCCGCCACCACATCTTCTGCCAAAACTCGTCCTCGGACCTCCTCCAACGACACAGTTTCTAATGGAGGCCGGGGATTTGCCTGGCCGATTCTTTCCTGGACAACTGATATGGCCTGTGCGTAAGTAACTACCATGGAAGCGCGGATTACTCGTGACCCCCTCACCCGCCTGCGGGCCGTAGCGGGCTGTTTGCCCTGAACCTCCATAACCCTTCGGCGGGCGAAGGCCCGGCCCGCGTCCCGATGAAGTACATCGGGATCGCGGGCCACCCTCTCCCCCAAGGGGGAGAGGGCCAGAAATATCTCAGCACAAATGCAAAAACTCCGGGCCTCTTCGCACGTTCCCATCAGCGGGAAGCAGTTGCGATGAGGGCCGCAAAACGGCTTTCGTCAAGCCAGAGAACCTGGTCGCGCTCCGGCCCCGTCGAAACCATCGCGATCTCGACGCCCACCCGGTCGGAAAGGAACCGCAAATAGTCTTTGGCCTTCTGCGGGAGCTTGGAGAAGTCCTGCAGACCGAAGGTAGGCTGCTGCCAACCCGGCAACATGCGATAGTGAACTTGCACCTTATCGAGGCATTCAACGTCAGGTGGGAAGTCGGTAAATCGCTTGCCCTGGTACTCGTACTCCAAGCCCACCGGAATCTCGGAAAGGCTATCGAGGATGTCGAGTTTGGTGATGATGAGGGAGTCGAGATGGTTTACGCGGGCGCTATAGCGGGCCGCCGCCACATCAAACCAACCGCAGCGGCGCGGCCGCCCGGTGACCGCGCCATACTCTCCTCCGCGTTCTCGAATCTTTTCACCCTCGGGACCCT
>JBEKUR010000291.1:0-6724 GCA_049514855.1 Terriglobia bacterium | reverse complement strand
CGGCGAGCATTACTATGAGCACCGTGAGAAAATACCCTGTCGGTCTCGCAGTATTAACTAGTGTGGGCATCTAAGTACCTCCGAGTGAGCCGGATAAGGTGGCGAAGACGATCAATCCAAGTGGGCCCAAGGTTCGTCAACTCATGCAAATGAATACGAAGAGCGAGGCTTAGAGGTTCCACCTGCACGGAGTCTTGTCGACTTCCGAAAACGCTCTCCACTGGATCCTGGGCGAGGGGCCGGCTGCCCAGACGGGGTTGTGGGAAGTGAAAGACGACGCTCTGGGCGGATTTAGCTACCCGAACGTTATCCAACACCAGGCGTCCCCGGCGTAGAAGCAGGAGGAACAACCATTGACGAAGAAAGCAGATGCTGACTCGATCTACGATAGTCCTAGAAAACCGTCGGGGAGACCGTTGTAATTGCGGTTGCACAGTAGTTGCACAATAGCTTCCGAACAGGGGTTCTTTGCACAAAAATGAGGCATCTCGTCCGAACGTAACCTATTGATTCCGAACACCAGGCTGTGAAACGGGGGAATTTGCTAAACCGTTGTACGGGCTAAAACCTGTACCGGGGGTTCGAATCCCCCCCTCTCCGCCATGTCAACTAGAATTTTCCGATTTTATTGAGAAATCTAAATCCCTCAGCTACTTGGGGGATTTCGTTTGTTCGGCTAGAGTCTCTCTGTTCTCCCCATTTCCCTTCTTTCTCCGATTTTTTTGAGCTAAACGGGACTGCATGCAGCAGAGTAGAATTAAGCTCTCTTCCCCCTACCCCAGATCACAAAAGGGGTAGCACCATGAAAAAGAAACTCCAAGAGATGGCAGCGACGTGGGAAGCCGCCGCGACCGAGGTGCTGGCAAAGTGTGACCCGGCAAGCCGTGCCGAAGCGGCAAATCCGATGCTGCTAACGTGCGCTGAAGAATTGGAGGCTAAGCTCCAAGAGATCGAAGAAGACAGCTAGCTTGCATATGATCCACCTCAGAGGCGGGTTCAATGGGACTTTCCTTCGAGCAGGTACTCATCGAAACCTAGCGGCAGACCCTCGTGGCGAAGGCCAATGCAGTCGAGCTAGGTCCGAGCGTTACCATGTTCGGGGGACTCCCAACCGCGGCCTGCGGCAGGTGGGCTTCATCTTCGAAGATAACGAAATTCGGGCGCTGGAGCAGAACCCCCGGACGAAATCCCGGTGGGCGCAATTGGCACGGTCAGGCAAGAAGGTCATGCAGTTCCTCAGAGATGGCCGCTACGTGGCGAACGTCGTGGATGGGAAAGTGACCCTTTACGGTGGACGGCATTGACGGAGCGCAATCTAAGATCTTCTACATCCGACTTACGATGAAGCTCATCCAATGGAATGACCCCCTCCCGTTGTACCAGCTGATATGAGAGTCTGATTGCCCGAGAGGGCAGGAGGACTCGATGAAAAGGAAGCGACACACGCCGCAGGAGATCATTGCGAAGTTACGCGAGGCAGAAGTGGACTTCAACCAGGGCGCAACGATCGAAGCGGTATGCCGGAAGTTGGAGATCAGCGAGCAGACGTTTCATCGCTGGCGGCATCTCTACGGCGGGATGAAGGGGCCGGAGATGGCGCGGATGAAGGAACTCGAAAAAGAGAATGCGCGGTTGAAGAAGATCGTGGCGCAGCAAGCCATGGACATCGACGCGCTAAAGGATCTGAACCGAAAAAACTGGTAAGCCCGGCGGGCCGGCGACGGGCGGTGGAACCTTTGCGCGAGGAGTGGGGCTACGCGGAACGCAACGCCTGCCGATTGGTGAAGCAGCCACGAGCGACGCAGCGCTACGAAACACGCATCGACTATGAAGAGCGGCGGATTCGCAAGCGGCTGCACGAACTGGCGAAGAAGCATCCGGGCTCGGGCTATCGGCGGATGACCAGGCTGTTGCGGAGAGCAGGGATGAAGATCAACAAGAAGCGAGTGCCGCGATTGTGGCGGGAGGAAGGCTTGCGGAACCCGCTTAGGAAGCGGCGAAAGCGCGCACGGGGCCACAGCGAGAACAGTTGCGCGATGAAAAAGGCGGAGCACAAAAATCACGTGTGGTGTTGGGATTTCACGATGGACGAGACATCGGATGGCAGAAGGTTGCAGTGGTTTTCGGTGATGGATGAATTCACGCGCGAGTGTCTGGCGTTGGAAGTGGAACAGAGGATGACGGCGCGAGATGTGCTGGTGATTCTGACGTGGCTGGAAGCAAAGTGCGGAGCGCCTGTTGCGATTCGTTCCGACAACGGGCCGGAGTTCATTGCGCGAGCGGTCGGGCGATGGTTGGCTGCGCGAAACGTTGGGCCGTTGTATATTGCACCGGGCAGTCCGTGGGAGAACGGCTACAGCGAATCGTTCAACAGCCGGATGAAGGCGGAGTTTGCGGACCGGGAAGTTTTCGGTTCGTTGCTGGAGGCGAAAGTTTTGCGAGCGGAATACAAACGCTACTGGAATCAGGAGCGGTTGCACAGCGGGATCGGGTACAAGACGCCGGCAGAATTCGCCGCCGAACTTGGGCCGGACTCCGCTACGCTCCGTCCGCCCCAAGTTCGATCACAACACCAACCGACTCTCATAAGCACTGGTACATAAAACGGGGTCAGGCCAATGAAAGGCGATTCAGTTAATCTATCCATGCGAGGAACGTCAACGAGACCGGTGTTGGCCTCTAAGGAGTCCTGAAAAAAACTCATGAAAGCCATTATTTATCACAACTATGGTTCACCCAATGTTCTTTAAATGTGAAGAAATTGAAATTAACGGTATGGAACGATTAAATCGCCGTGGCCCCTCCGGCTCGCCATCTTCAGAGGTCGCGAGCATGAGCCTCGGCCCGCAGCCTCGTTCGATTCAGTCGTTTACAAACACTGCGGCTGCCCTGGCGTATACTAATCAGGCTCGAATTCTCCTGGAGGTTCTTTAATGAAGACCATGTTTCGCCCCTGTACCGCTCTCGTCGCGCTGACGCTCGTGAGTGCGACCATCGCCTTAGCGCAGACCCCCGCCGCGCCACCCGCGAACCCGCTCATAGCCGGCCAGAAGCTCATTTATGGCTATGCCAGTGATATCGTGGTCCGCTCAGCCGAGAAGATGCCGGCAGAGAACTACGGCTTCAAGCCGACGCCCGACGTGCGTAGTTACAGCCAAATCATTGGGCACGTGGCCGACGCCCAGTACGGGTTCTGCTCGGCCGTGCTCGGCGAGAAAAACCCGGCGCTGGAGATCGAGAAGAACAAGACCACCAAGGCCGACTTGGTGCAGGCGCTCAAGGACTCCGTGACCTACTGCAACAAGGCCTATGACGGAATGACCGACGTGGCCGCCCTCCAGACCGTCAAGTTCATGGGCGGCGACCACGCCAAGTTCACTGTCTTGTCGTTCAACATCGCCCACACGATGGAGCACTACGGCAACATCGTCACCTACCTGCGCCTCAAGGGGATCGTCCCCCCGTCGAGCGAGCCGAGCAAGTAGCCGCCGCGTCTGACGTGAGGGGCGTTTTTTGTACCAGCGAGAGTGAGAGAATTCAGTCAGGGCCACGCCACCAGTCAACTCGGCTAAGTCCCGGTAAGCCCTAACCGCGTCTTTGACGCGTCACTGGTGCCAGAAACTTCTCCAAACCGATTTATTGATTCCAGAGAACTTATAAACAAGTTTCTGGAGAGTCGTGCGAGCTCAACCGGTCGATGCAACACCATCTGGTATAAAGCTGTTTTCAAAGGTGGTGTTTATGACCCAAGGGAAACGGTTTGGACTTTCGGCGGTGCAGAAGAGCGACATGTGGCGTCGTTGGAAGGCGGGAGACTCGTTGCATAAGATCGGGCGCGCCTTCGGCAAGGAGCATTCGTCTATTCGTTGTCTGGTGTCGCGTCACGGTGGGTTTGTTCCGGCCGTCCGGCGGCGCTCGCTCCTCGCGCTCACGCAGCGTGAGCGCGAGGAGATCTCTCGAGGGATCGCTTCCGGTTCGTCGATTCGCGAGATAGCTAAACGCCTGGATCGAGTTGCGTCGACAGTGAGCCGGGAGGTCGCACGTCATGGAGGCCGTCCCGAGTATCGAGCCAATGAAGCCGATTCCCAGGCCTGGGAATCGGCATTGCGACCCAAACGGTGTCTTCTTGCGATCCATGTGAGGTTGCAGAAGATCGTTGCGAGTAAACTGATTCTGGACTGGTCGCCGGAACAGATTTCCGGTTGGCTGAAAATCCAGTATCCCGATGACGAGAGCATGCGTGTGTCCCACGAAACCATTTACCGAAGCCTATTCATTCAAGCGCGAGGAGTGCTCAAGAAAGAGCTGCTTGGGCACCTGCGATCCAAACGCCGCATACGCCGCTCGCAGCACTCTCATGTCTTTAGAGACTCGCGCGGTCAAATCGTAGATGCCATCTCCATCCGGGAAAGGCCCGCTGAAATTGAGGACCGCGCGATTCCCGGTCATTGGGAGGGCGATCTCCTGAGCGGCTCAAGGAACAGTCACATTGCGACCTTGGTGGAACGACATTCGCGTTTTACCGCGCTTGTAAAGGTGCCCAGCAAAGACACGGCGGTTGTCGTCGCCGCACTGACTCGGCAAATTCGCAAACTCCCAACTTCACTGCGGCGCTCTCTGACCTGGGACCGTGGGCTGGAGATGGCCAAACACAAGACCTTTACGGTGGCTACAAACGTGAAAGTCTACTTCTGTGATCCCCACAGCCCCTGGCAGCGCGGCACGAACGAAAACACGAACCGGTTGCTGCGACAATACTTCCCCAAAAGGACCGACCTGTCCGGATACGCTCAATCCGAACTGGACAAGGTAGCCCTGCGTTTAAATCAACGCCCACGAAAAACCTTAGGTTTTGAGACTCCTGCAAGTAGACTTCAAGCAAGTGTTGCACCGACCCATTGAGACCACCCGCCTAATCGGAAAAGTGGCGGCTAGTACCCGAAGAATTTGCGGAAGAAAACTGTCCGCTTTACAGCCCTCAAACACTGTTCGTGCCAGGTCCCCGGCACCCCCTTGAGTTCATAGAGTTCGTCGCCACCGTGGTAAAACCCAACCGATTTCACCTTGGCAATCTTGTCTGCAAACTTCAACTGGTCGGGTTCCAGCTTGTGGTGGAATTTCCAAGTTTTGAGGAAATCCTCCAGAAAAGCACGGTCCGCAATTTTGACCTTGGAACCCTTTGGGAACTCTTCTCTGTACGGACCCTTGGTTTTCCCATGACATCACCCAACAGTGCTACCAGCCATCCTAGCAGAGGATGCCCCGGGTTTAGTTGAAACTTGAGAACAAGAAGCAGCGGCTCTCGCCCGAACTCGGATCGAGTTCGGGTTGCGAATCCCTTTTAAAGGAGAGAGCCGCCGTGAGAAACAATTACCAGAGGAAAGAGCGCAAGTCCAATCACAAGTTCGAGGTCGTGCGAGGGCAAGAGTTGTTGGTACGGGTGCCGTTGCCCATGGCCGAGGTGTGGGCGGAGATGCAAGCGCAGGTGGAAGAGTTGACCGGGCAAGCCGGGCTGCAGATTCTGCGCGCCATCTTGGAAAACGAAGTCACGCGCCGGGTAGGACCTCCGCATCGGCCCAATCCCACTGCGGGCTGCGTGCGCTGGGGAAAGCAGTCGGGTTACGTGGTCTTCGGTGGACAGAAGATCCCGCTGGAACGACCACGGGTACGAACCCGCGGGGGCCAGGAAGTGGAACTGGAGAGCTACGGTCAGTTGCAGCAAGACGGAAAACTGCAACGAGCGGTGCGGGAACGCATGGTGGCCGGACTGTCCACACGGAACTATCGGCGAGCGGTGGAAAGTGTTCTGGAAGGCTACGGAATCGAGAAGAGCAGCGTGAGCCGGCAGTTCGTGGCGGCCAGTAGCAATCAGTTGCGGGTGCTGTGCGAACGGCGATTGGAGGATCTGAATCTGGTTGTCCTGATGATCGATGGCATTCATTTTGGTGGCCAGGTGCTGGTGGTGGCCCTGGGGATCGCAGAAGGCGGAGAAAAGCACGTTTTGGGAGTGTGGCAAGGAGCCACGGAGAACACCACGGTAGTCAAAGGGCTGTTGGAAGATCTGCTGGACCGAGGACTAGATCTGAAGCGGCGGTATCTGGTGGTGATCGATGGATCGAAAGCGCTGCGAGCGGGTGTGGAACGCGTTTTCGGTGACCAGGTGGAAGTGCAGCGCTGCCAGATTCACAAGCGGCGGAATGTGAAGGAGTACCTGCCCGAGAACTGCCAGAAAGACTACGATCGGCGGATGCGCAATGCTTACGCGATGAACAACTATGCGGAGGCCAAAGAGGCGTTGCAGAAAATCTTCCGGCAACTGGAAAGGATCAATCCGAGCGCTGCCCGGAGCCTGGAGGAAGGGCTGGAAGAGACGCTGACGGTGCATCGCTTGGGTGTAGGAGCAGTGTTGCGTCGGAAACTGGCCACCACTAACCCGATCGAATCGTGTCTGTCCACGGTGCAACGGGTGGCGCGAAACGTAAAGCGCTGGCGAGAAGGAGATCAGCCGCTGCGCTGGACAGCCACAGGACTCCTGGAAGCAGAGAAGAAGTTCCGACGCATCAAAGGCTATCAAGAAATCCTGTTGCTGAAGGAACGCCTGAATCCGTCGCGCATTCAGCAGAAGGAGGTCCGGATAGTAGAAGTCGCTTGAACTTGCTTGCAGGTAGGCTTACAGTGCCGAACATCGAGAGTCGCTGCAATCAACTAAAACTCGGACATCCTC
>JBEKUR010000290.1:0-6763 GCA_049514855.1 Terriglobia bacterium | reverse complement strand
AGCTCTGTAGGGGCCAGCCCTATTCGATCTCTCAGCTAACCAAGGGGTCCAAGCTGACCCGGCAGGCGATCACCAAGCATCTTCGAGCCTTGGAGAGTGTAGGAATTGTGCATAGCGTTCGTGCGGGTCGCGAGAGCTTATTCGAATTTGATCCGCAGCCGATTGAAGGAGTTAAGGTATACCTCGATCTCGTGTCCGAGCAGTGGGATCAAGCACTTGCCAGGCTAAAGGCGTTTGTCGAAGGCTGACAAACCTCACACCTGCACAGCGACGGTAGTCTCCGTCCTGGCGACGGGGCGGTAGAGAGTATCTCTTTCGAAGGGTTCCTGGCCGGCTTCGCGGATCAACCGGATGATCTGCTGGCGGGTCATGGCCTGGGGGGTTTTGGCGCCGGCGTCGTGATAAATCTTCTCTTCCACCACCGTCCCATCCAGGTCATCGGCGCCGAAGCGCAGGGCCACCTGCGCCACGCGGGGTGTCATCATGATCCAGTAGGCCTTGATGTGGGGAAAGTTATCGAGCAGGAGGCGCGCGACGGCGACGTTCTTCAGATCCATGAAGCCGGAAGTCTCGGTGTGGGGGACGAGTTTGCCGAGTTCGGTGTTGGCGGGGTGAAAGGCAAGTGGGATGAAGGTCTGGAAGCCGTGAGTCTGGTCCTGGAGGTGGCGCAATTGCAGCAAATGGTCAACGCGGTCGGGCGAGGATTCGATGTGGCCGTAGAGCATCGTGGCGTTCGATTCGAGACCCAGCTCGTGCGCGATGCGATGCACCTTCAGCCACGTGTAGGCGCCGATCTTGTGGTCGCAGATTACCCGGCGCACTTCCGGAGCAAAAATCTCCGCGCCGCCGCCCGGCAGCGAGCTCAGCCCCGCTTGCTTGAACTTCTCCAGGATATCTCGAATCGGCATTTGTGTAATATGCGAGAAGTAGCCGATCTCGACTGCCGTGAAAGCTTTTAAGTGTACGGTCGGAAACCTTTCCTTTAGCCCCCGAATCAGATCCACGTAGTACTGGAACGGCAGGTCGGGATGGAGGCCGCCGACGATGTGGAATTCTGTTACCGCCTCGGACCAGCCCTCGCCAGCAGTCCGAAAGGCTTCCTCGAGGGCCATCGTGTAAGCGGCGGGCGCGTCGGGCTTGCGGCCGAAGGCGCAGAGCCGGCAACTGGCCACGCACACATTGGTTGGGTTGAGGTGCCGATTGACGTTGAAATAGGTCCGGTTCCCGTGCAGTTTCTCGCGCACGTGGTTGGCAAGGTAACCGAGGGCGAGCAGGTCGCCGGATTCGTAGAGCGTAACACCCTCGTTGAAACTGAGACGCTCGCCCGCCCAAACCTTTTCGGCGATAGGGTCAAGTTTCGAGTCTTCTATGCGGAGTGCGCCTGGGAGCATATGGCCAAAATCCCATTGTATCGGCCAAACACCCAGATTGCAACCGACCGGTGTCAAGCAATTCAGAGGCCATTCCTAATCTGGCATTAATCTTGCTCTGAACACCCCTTTCAAACCCGCATGGATATTGAATAGGACTTGACAAAGGGTTTATGATTGTGCTTGGCGAAGGCGCGACCGCGACACAAAATCTCTAGCGCGCCGCCCTTATTCAGCTTAGAATTTGATTTTCGAAGCTCGAGACCCTATGGAGTGGACCAATTACAGTTTCGCCGAACCGCAGGACGAGGCGGCATTCTTCTATGGCCTCTTTCTGCGCGGCCATCCTATCCAAAAACTGCGGGAAGACATCGATGTGCCGGCCCACGTGCTGGCCCAGTGGCAGCGCCTCGCCGATCACGACCCCGTGTACCAAGGTACGGTGGCTCGCATTTTGGCCTATCGCAAGCACGTTCTTGCCATCTTCGATTCCCTGATCTTCAAGGAAATCGGGTTCCCACACAGGCTCCAGTAGATTGACTCATTGGGTCATTGAATCATCCTCAATAATGCGCGAACGTAAGACATTTTGATGCGAAAGCCTCAAGAATACTGAGTGCTGCTGAGTCGGGTAGTTGCAAATTCAAGAAAATGGAGGCAGCCGCAGCTCGTCGATTTCCTTGAAGGCCGCAGGGAACGCAGTCTGTAGGCGGTTGAGCAGCATCGAGCGAACGCTGAGGCTGCCAGCGCAACCGGAGCTTGCTGCAAAAACGCTGCAACAACACCATCCCCCCGAAGTAGGTGAGATGAGTCTCCTGAAAGGAGAGACGCAGTGTTCGCAAGGCTCTGGGCATGGTGGCAAAACAGAAACACGTGCCGTTTCGGCTTGCACACAAACCTACCTAAAAGGTAGCTTTGTGTGCAGGGCCATTTATAGCCGATGACTAGCGAAAATTCAATGTCCGGCAAAGATCGATGCTCCATCTTCACGCTTTATTGAGGTTCATTGAGTCATTGAATCATTGATTCATTGAAGAGCGGTCCGTTGTCCTGCTCTTCATGCGCATTCAATGAAGCAATGACCCAATGACTCAATGAGTCAATGAATCAATATGTCCGCGGCCCAGGTGACAAAGAATAGAACGCTGATGTATCCGTTCACATTGAAGAAGGCGGCATTCACGCGGGACAGGTCAGAGGGTTTGACGAGGGCGTGTTCGTAAGTCAGCAAAGCAGCCACGAACAGTAAGCCAACCAGCGCGATCCATCCCAGACTCTCCATCCGGGCTACCGTTAGCAGCAGGACAAGCATCAGCACGTGAAGGATTGCGGATGCATAAAGAGCCGCCGTGATCCCGTAGCGCCTTGGGACGGAGTGGAGCCCGAGGGCGTGGTCGAAATCCACGTCCTGGCACGCGTAGATGATGTCGAAGCCAGCCGTCCACAAGGTGACCGCCCCGCCCAACAGCAAAACGCTTAGGCTCACTTCGCCCCGCAAGGCAATCCAGGTGGCGATGGGCGACATCCCCAGACAAGCTCCCAAAACCACATGGGAGAGTACCGTAAAGCGCTTGGTATAGGAATAAGCGATCAGGACGGCGAGCGCCAGGGGTGAAAGCTTGAACGCCAAAGGGTTCAGTTCGTGGGCGGCCAACACCAGCAGCGCGGCGGAAAGCAACGTGAAGCCCAAGGCAAACCGCAGGCTGATTTGCCCGCTGGGCAAGGGACGCATCCGGGTGCGCGGGTTAAGCTCGTCCAATTTCAGGTCGGCGATGCGATTAAAGGTCATAGCGGCGCTGCGCGCGCCGACCATGGCTACGATCAGCCAGAGCACCTGTCGCCAAGTGGGCCAGCCGCGCACCGCCAGCATGGCCCCCGTGAGCGCAAACGGCAGGGCGAAGATCGAGTGCTCGAACTTTATCATTTCGAGCGTGGTGCGGAGCTTCGCGATCAAGCCCCGGGCGGCGGGTGCTCCGCCGGGGAGGGGCGGTGGGATGGCTTGACTTGGAACAGTTTGGCCCATGAGGCAAGTAGCACGATTGTAGAGCAGGGCCGCCCCTTGGGGCGGCCTGGCCGGGGCAAGCCCCGGCCCTACATAATCCGCACTCACCTTTTCGGATATCCGACGGTCTGGGCCAGGATGATTTTTTGGTCGGTCCGGAGCTTTATCAGTTTTGCCAAGGCCGCCCGATCAACGCTGCCCCGGACGACGGCAGCGAGTCCTTCGGAGGCACAAAAAAGGTACACGTTTTGGGCGATGAAGCCCGTGTCGGCAGCCGTGTACAGGGTCTGGTCCTCACCGCCCGCCCTTCTGGTCTTTGCCAGATCGGCCACATAGACGAGATTAACGGGCGCTTCTTTAACGAAGGGTTGCTGGCCTGTTGCGCCGCGAACATCCTGCGCCAAAACCGGATTTAGAGCGTTGGCCTTGGCATCGTAGACGTAAAGGCCGTCCTGTGTCGCCACGTAGATATCAATTTCCTGCCAATTCATGGCCGAGGGTGCGGTGCGCATGCCGGAGTCCGGCCGATTCACTCCGAAGGCTGCCCAGAGCAGATTGGAAAGCACCTGCGGGGGAAGTTTTTGACTGCTGAATTCCCGCGAAGTGTGTCGATCCTTCAGGACTTGCATCAATGGTCTGCCCCCCGAAGTCTGCGGTTGCGGAAGGGGGATTGGGTTGAGTTCCTGCCCCACTACTAGAGTTGCGCAGGCGATGAGCGTAAGCATTACCAAACCAAAATGACGCAACACGTGCTTTGGCATAAGAGTCCTTTCCCTTGCATTCGAATCCTGTGCGAAGGCGTCGAGTTCATGACGCTGAGACATTGTACACCCGTAGCGCCGTTTGAACGATGGACTAGGAAACGAAAATCAACAGCACGAAAAGAATGATGTTGGTGGCATGCGCGGCGTAGCAGAGCGGGCAGTGAGTGTGCAAGACCCGGCGAAGCGCATGAATCAGATAAAAGCCGAGTACGACAGAGGAGATGCTCACGCCCAGTAACAAAAGCCCCAGGGTTTCGAACGGTCTCAAGACGTGGCCTGAAATGCTCACATGGCGAGGAACTAACATGGTCCAGACGAGCAGGAGTACGTAATAGACGATGCCAAGAAGCGAATTTGGCACGCCGAAGACACGCGCGTAAGGCGTGCGCACGACGGTGACGCAGCTCGAATCCTGCCGCGCGCAGAAGATTTCAGGCACCCAGCGCGCTTTCCGGATGCGCCCGTAATACGCCAAGGTGAAATAGAGGGCGTCCGCAAGCCCGCCGAGAGAAAGCAGCAAAATGAACAGCCGAAGCATCACGTCACGACCTGGAGGAATCAAGCTGTGGAGTCATTCACTTATTGATTCATTGAACCATTTACTCATTGATTGATTGCCGATTGCTGATTGACGATTGAAAAAGTTGTGTGGCGACTCTTCCAATGTCCATCAGCCCGCCACGGCGGGGCGATCGACAATCGGCAATTCCAGCCATCCTGGGCAAAGCGATGATCGTAGAAAATCTTCGCCGCACGAGAAGAAGATGAAGGCTAGTGCACCAGCGGGGCGAGAATTGTTCTATCGCTTCTTGCTTTTGCCTGCTGCCTACTGCTTACTACCTTCTTTCTTCTCCAGTCCCCGGCCCCCAGCCCCCAGCCCCTCTCCCCTCCATCGAAATTGGCCCGCCTGTTCGAGCCCCAGGAGCGCAAGTACCCGGCAGCAGAATTGGGTGACGAGGTCGTCGATTGTCTTTGGCCGGTGATAGAAAGAAGGAATGATGGGGAAAATCACTGCGCCTGCGGCCTGGGCACGCAACATGTTCTTCAGGTGAATCCGACTGAAGGGGGCGTCGCGTACCGCCAGCACAACCTTGCGACCTTCCTTCAGGCAAACGTCTGCGGCACGCTCGATGAGCGTCTCAGAAATGCCATTGGCGATTTGCGCCAGGCAGCCGGTGGTGCAGGGGATCACCACCATGCCATCCACGGGGTACGACCCACTGGCGATGCTGGCGCCGAGGTCAGAGTCCAGCAGGTAAACGGTCTTCGCCACGGGCTGACCGGCCAGGGCTGAGGGGATTTCCGAGGATCGCGTAACATCCAGGTCTAGCTCCTCATGCATGACCTTGAGCCCACTGCCGGAGATAACCAAGTGTATCTTCCCGACCCGGTTATCATCTTCGAGTAATTGAAGCATCCGGCGGGCGAATATGGCCCCGCTGGCGCCTGTCACTCCGAGGATCACGCTTTTGCCGAGGGATGATTCCGAGGGGAGCATCAAAGGGATGTTAGTGAGTGTCTTCCGGGAAGTCAAGAAAGTGTGTGCCTGGGTACTGATGTCATTTGGAGCGCAGTCGTTCCCGCGAAAGCGGGAATCCACTCCGCAAACCCTTGGAAACGTGCTGTAGTCGGACTGGATACCCGCTTTCGCGGGAATGACCGGCGGCTCAAGTGGATCCCCATTCCAAATGACACCAGTACGTGCGCCTGCCTTGCACCTGATATACTGACTACTGCTAAATGAAGGCAGGGGAGGAGAGATTGAGTCCTGAAGAGATCACCAAACTGCTCCAACAGGTCCGGCGAGGGAAGCTGAGCGTGGAAGGGGCGCTCGAGCGCCTGCGCAACCTACCCTACGAAGACCTGGGTTATGCCAAGATTGATCATCACCGATCCCTTCGCCAGGGATTCCCGGAAGTGATTTTCGCCCGCGGTAAAGACCCCGCCCACGTGGAAGGAATTGTTCGTCGTATGCTGCTGAACCGGCACAACATCCTGATCACACGTGGCGACGCGGGGTTGTTTGAGCGTGTGGGGAAACTGGATAAGACGGCGAAGTTCCACGAACTCTGCGGGGCCATCACGTTCCGCCGCGAGCGCAAGATTCGAGGCAAAGGGAAAATCGTGGTGGTTTGCGCGGGCACCTCTGACATCCCGGTTGCAGAAGAAGCGCTCCTCACCGCCGATATCATGGGCAATCGAGTCGAGCCGCTCTACGACGTTGGCGTGGCGGGCATCCATCGGCTGTTGGGGGAGAGCCAGCA
This sequence comes from Terriglobia bacterium, assembly GCA_049514855.1. GTDB lineage: Bacteria > Acidobacteriota > Terriglobia > UBA7540 > UBA7540 > CAVROP01. Next base: position 363 of record JBEKUR010000290.1, on the reverse strand, counting down.
CCTGCGCGAAGCGCGCGTGATCGTTTGCGTGGCGGGTATGGAAGGCGCGCTGCCCAGCGTGGTGGGCGGCATGGTGAGCGCGCCCGTCATCGCCGTCCCCTCGAGCGTGGGATATGGCGCCAGCTTCCGCGGCCTCGCGGCGCTGCTCGGCATGCTCAATAGCTGCTCTCCCAACGTCTGCGTCGTGAATATTGATAACGGCTTTGGGGCGGGGTATCTTGCCAGTGTAATCAATCGGCTGTAACTCTGTTGTTATTTGACGAACGGGCGCTCCGTGCGTACACTTAAAATGAAATGAAGACCTACAGCTTCAAAGTGGTGCTGGAACGTGACGAGGATTTCGACGGGAACCCTTCCGGCTGG
>JBEKUR010000289.1:0-6835 GCA_049514855.1 Terriglobia bacterium | reverse complement strand
GTTGCAGGAACGGGGCCATCAGGAGCGACCGCTGTAAACCCTGACTGGTGAGGTTGGCCGTGAGTGGATTGACGTCCCCGGAAGCTTGATAAGCCACATCCTCGCTCACCACAAAGATCAGGTTGATATTGTTAGCGCTCAGGGCAGTGGGATTTACCGTGATGGTCAGGGTCGCCGTGGTGCTGCCGCCCGTGTTGGAAGCCGTTACCGCGTAGCTGGCCGTGGCGGTGACGGCCGTGGGGGTTCCGCTGATAACACCGGTGCTGGTGCTCAGGCTCAGGCCCGCCGGAAGGGCCGGGCTCACACTGTATGAGGTTACCGCTCCGCCGGTGCTGGCGGGGCTGTTCGCCGGGATCGGCGTCCCCACGGTGTACACCGCCGTGCCAGTAGTGTAGGCCAGGCCCGCCGGGGCCGCGACATTCACCGTGATGCTCAGGGACGCTGTGGTGCTGCCGGTCGAGTTGGAAGCCGTCACCGTGTAGCTGGCCGTGGCGGTGGCGACCGTGGGGGTTCCACTGATGATGCCCGTGCTGGTGCTCAGGCTCAGGCCCGCCGGAAGGGCCGGGCTCACACTGTACGAGGTCACCGCTCCGCCGGTGCTGCTGGGGCTGTTCGGCGTGATTGCCGTCCCCTTGGTGTAGACCGCCGTGGCGGTAGTGTAGCTGAGTCCCGAGGGCGGCTGAACGACAGGACTGGAACTGGGGCCGCTGCCGCACCCACAGAAAAGAAGGAATACGGCCGTCAGAGAAAGAGAAAGAATGAGCAAACTGAAAGGTCCGGAATTTCTGTGGTGCATGTTCATAGATTGACTCCTGATATTGTTTGATGGTTGAGCCATCGGAGCATTCGAAAGAGAACATTTGCAATCAACGTATGCGCGGCTCAAGTTCGGTCTGCTTTTCTTAGTCTGTGGATTGCACGCGCATCTCCGCCCATGCAGAAGGCATCGTCGAAATCCGTTCATGATCCCTCTTTCGGCCGTTACTAAAATTGCGGGGCCGTGGCCGGCAACTTTTTGGAGTCGATGCCTTCGCACAGCGCGTTGTCAACCGTCAGGTTGCCCCCAGAGTCAAGCGTCACCGTCCAGATGGTGTCGTAGTCGTCGTCCGGCCAATTGGGCGCGGTTTGGCCGCTAAGATAGGTGGTCAGCAGCGCGTTGACGGTTGGCGGGATGTGGTCGTGTTCCCACGCCGCCAGTATGGTTTGGTTGGAGAACTTGCCCCCGATAAAGAAATAATCGCTGGCCAGGGTGGATAACTGGGGCGCATTCTGGGTGAAAACGGCGACGCTAGCGGCAAGGTTGAAGGGCAAGTTGTTGGCGATGGCGTACGGTTCCGCGGTCAGCGAAGGCCTGACATACGACAAATTGGACCTACCCACCCCCGCCTCAAAGCCGATAGCGGGATCGATGGAGTAAACCTGGGTGGGATTGATTTTGCCTCGTAATGCGTTCGGAAGATCCAGTGCGCGCCACTGCCCCGCGCCAACATAGTTGCCATCTTCCCAGTTGGTTGTCGGATGTGCCTCTGCGTGCCGGATAAAGTAGACCGTTTCGTTGGTGTTGAATACCCCCGAGGGCGGTGGCGGAATACTTCCGGTGGTTGGGATCCTGAAAGGTATTTGTGCAGTGCATGCAGTGCTGACCACCCCCGGCGGGGGCAGTACAGGGTAGGTGGAAGGCGGGTTCAGATTGCTGTTGTAAGTAACCAGACTAGCGTTTCCCGGCGGCGCAGACGGCGGAATCGAGATCGCGTAAATGTAGTTCGGACCCTGATAGCCCGCCGGAAGAGGTAGCTGATAACCTTCCTTTAGATTGATATTTGTCAACAGGTCGCTGGTGGTCTCCCAAGGCGCCGAGAAGACATAAAAGCCCGCGGCGCCTTCCGCGATGATACCCTCAACGAGGATTTCATTGTCGCCATTCGGGTTGTTCTGGTCGTTGAAATCGAGACCCTGGCAAGCCGGGCAGGTGATCACCGGCGTCGCAACTTCGGCCGGTACGGATAGTGGCGAATACGATGCAAAGATCGGATAACTGTTTGCGGTAACGTCCGACAGACTGATCTGATTCAGCATGGCAAACTGTTGAATGGTCTCCAGCGCCACCATATCGGGGTAATTTCCCGTGGTTTGCAAATGGGTCATCGGTTCGAGCGCGTAGATGCCGGTTACATTGTTCATCCCCAATACCGCCTGTTGCAGGAACGGAGCCATGAGGAGCGATCGCTGTAAACCCTTACTGGTCAGGTTTGCCGTGCTTGGACTGACGTCCCCGGAAGCTTGGTCCTGAAACGCCAAATCCTGGCTGACCACGAAGATCAGGTTGATGTTGTCGGCGCTCAGTGGAGGGGCATTTATCGTGACGGTCAGTGTCGTCGTGGTGCTGCCGGTCGAGTTGGAAGCCGTTACTGTGTAGTTTGACGTGGCGGCGACGGCCGTGGGGGTTCCGCTGATAACACCGGTGCTGGTGCTCAGGGTCAATCCTGCTGGAAGGGCCGGGTTAACACTGTATGAGGTTACCGCTCCGCCGCTGCTGGTGGGGCTGTTCGGCGTAATCGCCGTCCCCACGGTGTAGACCGCCGTGCCGGTAGTGTAGGCCAGGCCCGCCGGGGCCGCGTCTTCCACCGTGATGCTCAGGGTCGCCGTAGTGCTGCCGGCCGAGTTGGAAGCCGTTACCGTGTAGCTGGCCGTGGCGGTCACGGCCGTGGGGGTTCCGCTGATGACACCCGTGCTGGTGCTCAGGCTCAGGCCCGCCGGAAGGGCTGGGCTCACACTGTAAGAGGTCACTGCTCCGCCGCTGCTGGTGGGGCTGTTCGGCGTGATCGCCGTCCCCTGGGTGTAGACCGCCGTGGCAGTAGTGTAGCTGAGCGCCGCGGGCGGCTGAGGGGTGATAACAGCACTGGGGCCGCCACCACACCCGCAGAAGAGAAGGAATACTGCGGTCAGAATGAGACCAAGCCATTGGATAGATCGCATAGAAAGCTCCTTTTCAATTGTCACCGGCGCCATGACATGGCACAGAGACAATCAGACTTCGCCGACATTAACTTACTGCCGACGACGAATGGTCTTGACTTTGGGGGCCAACTCATCATCCGGGTTAGGTGCTACACACGTGAAATTCGCAGCCTCTTCGCTGTCTCCTGTACCTGTGTACTGAGCAAACTGCGGATAAGGACACAGAGGGCGAGTCCTGCCAGATGGCAGCGCGCTCCCGGAAAGGGGGTTCGGCGTCTGGTTAAGAGGGTTCGCCGTCAGGTTAAATGAATTGCGGGCAGTCATGGAGTCGGGGGCCGTGCCTGCTTCCACCCAACTAACAATCGCACCAAGTGGATCAAAGCTGTCGAGGGCATAACTCCCGCCAGAGCAGTGGTTCATTCCGGGAATCAGGAAGAGCCTGGCAAAGGTCCCCGTGTTGGTCCCATACTGGGATGACAGGCTCTCATAGTAATTCACGGTGTCATACATCGAGAACACAGGATCGCTCTCACCGTGATAGAAGATTATCTTACCGTTGTGGGCTGTGAACGCATCCAGGTTCGTCGAGGTCGCCTCCATATAGGCTACGGCTGACTGTGCAAAAGTGGAATTCGTGGCATTCACGGCCTCATTCAGATCGTCCATTGACGCCTGGAACAGATTCAGAGAAGGATCCGGTGGGGTTGAGAAGAGATACATTGCTGACTGTGCCCCCTGCGTTATATTTGCAGCAGGAGTTTGCGGATACGGAACGGGGGTATACACAGGTTGCGGATATCCAATGGGAAGGTACAAAGGAGGGTTGAGACCAATCGGCCACATCAACCATTTAATGTCGCTGATCCCCACATCGTACGGCCAATTCGAGTAGAGCGCATTCTCCTGGGAATCCACGGGCCCCTCGAACACATTCTGAATTGCCAAGATCTGCGCAGGAAGCAAGCAGGTGGGGGTTTTCGCCCCTGTGCACTGAAGCTGGCTAATCGTAGCCGGGTCGAATGCTGTCTTGCAGGCAGCGGTATTGAAAATCATTTTATCCTGTAGTCCATCGAGTGAATCGCACGCCTGAAGCACGAGTTGCCCCACAAGCGCCAAGTCCGCCTGGCTGGCGGCGGAGAAAAGGTTAGGATTCCCATTGGGATCAGGGGTGGTTCCCATAGCCGAGGCCGCTTGTGCAAATTGTTGCGTATCCCAGGCTTCAGCAATGGCGGCATGAGGAAGCCGGTAGCCAGGGTCGCCCGCGACGATTCCGTCGAACATGTCACCCCAGCGCTGGCTGGCAACCATTGCTTCCCGCCCTCCATTGGAACAACCACAAAAATACGAGTAGACGGGGCTAATGCCGTAAAACGACGTCAAGATGGACTTCGCTACGGGAGTCAAGGTTCCTGTCTGCTGATAGCCGTAGTCGTACCTGGCCTGAGGATCGTATCCAAACCCATCATTCTGATTGGGTCCGTTGGGATTAGAGGTATGGCCTGAATTCTGAGTTATAACTGCGTACCCGCGATAGAGAGCCGGTGGGAAAGCAGTACCCCCACCAAGGGTGGCGCCAACAGCCTCTGCTACCACACCGTCATTCCCGCTGCCTCCCGTGAAAAAGAAGTCGCCGTTCCAAGTCGTGGTAGGCATCCTAAGTTCAAACGAAATGCCATAATTTGGATCCGATGGCGTTGCAGGGGTCAGATTGCCATACTGATCCATCGCGGGCGCGGGGACTCCAAGGCGGGGATTCACGATGCCCTGAACCAGGCAGTGCTCTGGTAAAAACCCCGCACCGGGATAAAGAGTGGAAAGAGTAGAGTTAGCACTTACCAATTCTGCTTTGGTGATCTGAGTATTTGGAAGATCGAGTTGATAGATGTTGGCACAATCCATCGCTGGTTCTGTGGGCACAATTTTAGCCGTCGTGATGGTCAGGGTCGCCGTGGTGCTGCCGCCCGTGTTGGAAGCCGTCACCGTGTAGCTGGCCGTGGCGGTGGCGGTCGTGGGGGTCCCGCTGATGATACCCGTGCTGGCGCTCAGGCCCAGGCCCGGCGGAAGGGCCGGGCTCACACTATACGCGGTCACCGCTCCGCCGCTACTGGTGGGGCTGTTCGGCGTGATCGGCACCCGTATGGCGTAGACCGCCGTGCCGTTAGTGTAGCTGAGTCCCGAGGGCGGCTGATCATTCACCGTGATGGTCAGAGTCACCGTGGTGCTGCCGGCCGAGTTGGAAGCCGTTACCGTGTAGCTGGCCGTGGCGGTCACGGCCGTGGGGGTTCCACTGATGATGCCCGTGCTGGCGCTCAGGCTCAGGCCCGCCGGAAGGGCCGGGCTCACACTGTACGAGGTCACCGCTCCGCCGCTGCTGGTGGGGCTGTTCGGCGTGATCCCCGTCCCGTTGATGTAGACTGCCGTGGCGGTAGTGTAGCTGAGTGCCGAGGGCGGCTGAACGGAGACAGGACTGTGTCCGTCACCACACCCGCAGAAGAGAAGGGATACTGCGGTCAGAATCAGACCAAGCCATTTGATAGATCGCATAGAAAGCTCCTTTTCAATTGTCACCGACGCCATGACACGGCACGGTGTTTCGCCACTGGCCACATAGGAACAGTCGTTTTCACTCGGCGGTTCGGCAGAATGACACCCTGGGTTCCATTGCCTCTGAAGCAAAATCGTTTCTAGACTCCTTGTGAAGTTCTCCATGGGCTGGCTTATATTGACTCGCCAAGAGCATGATTCATGCTAAAGAGGGACTGTAGACCGTTGCAATAGCACACAAGTACCTGGGTATTACCTACCCCACCTGGAGTTCTGCCTTACCCCTGCTGGGATTTCGTTTTGGCCAGGTTTCCTTCTTCGAGCCACAAACATGAGTTTCAGTTCGTGTTATCGGCAGAGACAGCTATAAACTTGAGACGATCTTGGCGAATTCGGTGGGCGCTTCTCTCATCAAGAGGTGAAGCGTGACACCACAAGGGAGCTGATAGTCCTTATGGAAGGAAGGTGAGGATGGAAACTTCCTCATAGCTGAGCTGCCGCCGGGAAGGTACGTATTCAGAAATCCGGCGTTTAAATATTGTCCCCGGCGGGAGCGCGATTTACTTGGGAGGTACTGTGGCCGGTGAATCACTTCCCAGTGACACGGCGCGGCTCAAGCTGACGTCCATCTCCGTGTAGGGCGGCAAAATCACGTCGCGACCGTGGCGGGTGAGGAGAAAGATTCCTGTCGCGCCCATCGCCGCAAACCTGGCCACGCCGGCCGTGGAAGCATCGGTGGCGGTTGAGCTGATCGCCTCAATGATCAATTGCGTGGTATCGTCGCTGACCTTGGAGATCCCCCCGGTCACAGCAAAATCCAGCAGAAACCTCGCCTTGCCGGGATTTTGGGCGTGGATTCTTCCCTCGGAATCCATTGTCATGTGGGTTCCCCTGTCCACCTCCGCGCCGACAGGAAAAGCGGCAATCGCGGTCGCGGCGCCATTCGGCAAGGACAACCGAGTGAACAGAAGGTTCAGCGAGCCAGGGCGGTACAAGCGGCGGGGCGGGACGCGCTTGGCTAACACCCCTTGCAGAATGCTGCCCTGGGGGATGGCGATGGTGGCGCCCACGCGCACGGGCTCCAGCAACACAGCCTGGAAAGTTTGGCCCTGATGGTTCTTGGCCGCGCTGAGGCCCTCGAGCAGAACCAGGGGCATCCGCGTCCCGTCGGCGATGGTGCAAGGCTCCGCGCAGGCCGCCGGAGCGCCTGCGTCCTTCCCTGCGCGCGCCTCAGCCAGCGCCGGAAAAGTTGTGCCCTCAGGCTCCACTTGCAATGTTAGTACCCAGGGCGGAACAGGTTTCTGTTGCTTCGATTTCGGTGCGGGCCCGCTTG